>JAPLUI010000523.1 GCA_026397725.1 Verrucomicrobiota bacterium
GGCGACCTGCCGGAATTGGACCGGCGGCTGGCCGTTGAGCGCCAGCACCGCTTCCATCAGCCAGTAGTCGGCGTGGTCCTCGACGATGCGGAACACGAGGCCGCCGGTGAACCAGCGGACGCCGTCCGGCGACCACTGGATGTAGTGATCGACCAGATGGTTCGCCACTTTGGTCAGACGATACCTATAGATCTGCGTGCCGCCCTCGGTGCGCATGGTGGGATGGAACTGGGCATCGGCCACCAGGGGATCGGTGGCGGCGAGGAACTCGTAGAGGTTGCTGCGGCCGTCGGAGTCGGGGTCGGCGTCGTCGCTCCACAGCGCGTTGCGTTGGGCCGGGTCGCCCACTGCGGTGCCGAAAATCGCGGCCCGCCAGTGCAGGTAGTCGTCATCGATGATCACCGTGGTGGCAGTGACCGGCGTGGCCTGCTGGCCGAGGAAATCGGCCGTACTCACCCGGAACTGCAACTGCTGGCCGAAGTAGCCGGGATAGGTCGCCTGCGTCTGCAGCGTGTCCGTCAACCACGCCACGTATGGTCCGCCGTTGAGGGAAACCTCCACGTCGTAGGACACGATGCCCACGCCCCCACGGTCGTCGCCGAGCCATTTAACAACCACATTCGTGCCGCCTGCGCCGGTGGGTGTTAGGGTGAGGGTAACAGTCGGCGGGCCGTCGTCGAGGGTGTGGAAGATCGCCGGGGTGAGGATCGGGGCATTCACGTCGAAGACAATCGTTGCCAGCGCATCCACCCGCGTGCCGGAAATTCCGGGACGTTTCGGGTGGATTGTATAGGTCACGAATCCCTCACCTTCGGGCGCGGTCGCATTGGGCGGCAGGAAGCCTGCCATGGGATCATCAGGCAGGGCACCGGTCATCGGATCGAGGGCCACCAGCTCCCAATACGCCTCGCCAGCGGCCATGTTGATGCCCGCCCTGACATCGACAACAACTCCCCGCGTTGCCGTGAGGTCCACGCGGGTTTCGTAAAAGGCCGTATTGGCGGGAACTTCCACCACCGTGTCGCCAAACCCCAGATTCCCCAACTGGAAACTGGTCCAATCAAGGTCGGGATCGAGATTCTGTTTCACCGTGACCATCGCCGCCGGGGCGGTGGCGGTCTTCGCGTCATTCTCGAAGCGGATCGTGTAGGGCATCACCATCGCGGCGGCGACGTGGTGCTGAGTGCCCACTCCCGCAGGACCGGTGATGTCGTTGGGATCCCAGGAACCGGGACGGGTGGTGTCGTCTTCGTCGTCGCGGTCGTCTGGATCTTCAATGCACTCCTGGTGGGGTATCGTCACTTGCTTTGTACGGCCCGGCTTGTCTGCGAAATCAACAGTGAATGGAACCCCATACGCCCAGCCGTAATCCTCAAGGAAGTTGAGTGGCCCAGTGAAGGTCCACTCGATACTCCACTCTGCCACATTACCCGGCTCAAAATCAATGCAATCTCCGATTTGCGCTTGTAGTTGAGACTCGACCACGAGTGACTCAGGACCGGTGATCCGAGCGATTACCTTTCCGCGAATCCGACGCCAGTCGTCACGATGAGTGAAAGGGTCGGGATCCCAACCACTGTGACCGCCGGCAATGTTACCCGGAATTGTCAGCGGCAGATCGAAGTTGACCTCCTTTGTGTTATCGACGGCTATCTCCATGATCCCATCCGAACCGAAATCTCTGCATGTTAGGCTTCCATTCTGGAATCTGGATTTGAGTTTGTTTGCTTCCGATACGAGAACCTCTTCAAACCACTGATTCATCTTGGCATCTTTTCGGAATCCCTGAGCAAGCCATCCCTCAACAACCGATCCCCCGTCCTTGAAACTGGCTGTGCGCGGGAAACTGGGCGCTGAGTATATGAAATCAGCCCATACGCCAGCCACCTGGGGTCCATACCAAAATGCCATTTTTGGAAGCATCTGCGTTACAAGAAAATGCTCGGCAGCCGCCAAGGCGGGAATTAGGTATGGCGGCGGATTTACCCACCGCGCCGTAGGCCCGGAGGTAAGTTGAATGAATCCCATCTCTGAGGTGATTCCAAAGGAGGTAATCGATAGAGGAATCGCTTCGGCAGCCTGGGCCGTGACAACATGAAGATCATAGTCCCCGACCGGAAGCCTACCGATACTGAATCCATTGCCTGCGACATCGCCCAAATAGAACGTATTGGGATTTGCGGTGCTTTTCTGCACAGCAAAAACCATTGGCTTGTCTGGAGGCGGTGCGCCATCGAGGAGAACACTGCCGGAAGCGATCGACTCGGGCTTGAGGGACAAATCCACCGTTGCCTCCTTGCCCACGATAGCCACCTGGGCAAATGCCTTCGCATACCCCCCTGCCACAACGGATATGCGGATGGGTTCTTCCGGGAGTCCTGAAATTCGAAATTCACCAAGTCGATTGGTGGTTGATGTTCTCACCGAACCATCGGCGAGGTAAAGGGTGACTGCAGCATCCGCCACGGCGAGTCCTGTTAACTCAATCGTAACGAAACCTTGAAGCGAAGAACCGGGATCAGCACTGACGATGATTCCGGAAACCGGAGTATTCGGAGGCGCGATCACCGAAGCCATGCCCTCAATCGTGACAATGCGGTTGGGCAGCGCCATGGTATAGGTTCCCGGTGCCACGCGTTCGAAGACAAATGATCCGTCCCTCATCAATCGAGGCCCCGGTCGCCGCCATTGCCCGCCGCACATCCATATCACGAAGAAGTCCAATGTTCCTGGCGGAGCCCATGCTGTCCGGGAGCAGCGATGCGTTTCTGCTGAGCATCTCCAAATACCCCCCCCAAGTGGTTCCCACTTGGCTGATTAGGCGTTGGAAGACCGGCTCAAATTCCGCATCCGTCATCCCGGCCGGGATCAGGCTTGGGCGAAGTGCCGCCCAATCAAACGCCGCCGCGGGATCTTTGCCATTGCGGTCCACGAACGCGGTGTAGGTGCCCGCCTCGGTGCCGGAGAAGGCCCAGAAGGTGATCGTTTCCCGCTGTCCGGCGCGGAGGATGCCGGCCGGGCCGCCTTGCGTGTTGATTCCCAGGAAGGTGTAGCGGCTGCCCAGCGAGTAATCGCCGGATTTCAGGCCAAATGGCACCGTGTTGCCGACGGTCAGCAGAGGCGGCAGGGCGTCGTTGAGCGTGGTGTTCTCCCATTCCACAGTGAAGCTGTATTCCCGGCCGCGGCGGGTGGCGGATGGTGTGGTGAGGCGCGGAATGACCGGGAGGGGCGCACCCGCCGCCACCACGGTCAGGCTGTTAGGAACGGACACGGGTGCGGATTGGCCCTTGGAAAACGTGACGGTGTAATTGCCCGGTGCCACCCCGCGCAGGTCGAAGGTGGCGTAGCACGCGGTCTCGCTTTCAAACCAGTTGGCGAGTGCGGGGCGCGTGAAGCCCCCGGTGTTGCCCAGCACCGCCGTCAGGGTCCGGTCGAACCCGGCACCTTTCGCGTGGATGGTGAAATTGCCGGCGTTGCCGCCGGTGCCGAATTGGGTTGACCGGATGGCGAAGCTCGGCAGCGTGGCGGTAAAGGTGAAGTCCGAGGCGGTCGGCACGTAAGGAGCATGGATCATGACATAATAGGTGCCCACCGCCGCCCGCGGAATCAGGATGCTTTGGCCACTGGTGGCCAGGCCCGTGACCCGCTCGTCGTAGCTGCCAAAGGTGGGCAAGGCACCGAATCTCACATAGACCTCCACCAGGTTGCCGGCCCCGGAGTTGGCAAGATCGAGCAGCAGGGGCATGGCTCCCGTCACATCGAACGCGAAGACCTGGAGCTGGCCGCTGCCCGTGAAACGACCGGTGAAGGGCGTGCCAACCGCCACGGGGCTTTGGAGGATTTGCTCGAGGCTGAAAGTATAGCTATCGCCGTAGGCCCCGCCGATGCTGTGGGCGCTCAACGTATAGTCGCCGGACGCAGGGAGCGTGATCGGTCCGGAGGTGGTCGTGAGGTTCGTGAAGCCGCTCCACGCA
Source organism: Verrucomicrobiota bacterium (assembly GCA_026397725.1). Lineage (GTDB taxonomy): Bacteria > Verrucomicrobiota > Verrucomicrobiia > Verrucomicrobiales > Akkermansiaceae > Luteolibacter. The sequence continues at coordinate 3,975 of JAPLUI010000523.1, forward strand.
CCCGGGCCAGTTAGATCGAAACCGAGGCCGCTGGTGGACGGGCTGAGCAGCTTGAAGCGCACCTGCTGACCCGCGGTGCCGTAGAACGTCCACCGGTCCACATGATAGGGGTTTTCGATCCGCCTGCTGTATTGGCTGTTGAAAGCCAGCGCGGCGACATCCGGCGTGGCGTCCCACACGGTGACCGTGTAGTTGCCGGTGGCGGTGGCAGCGGCGGCGGGGGCCTTGAGGCGCAGGCTGTAGATGCCGTCGGCGGGGATCGCCACGTTGCTGAGGAGGAGCACCTGGCCGGCCGCCGCATTATCCGCGCTGGCTAACAGCGTGCCGCCAGGATCGCGCAGTTCGGCCCGCACCCGGTTGAGGAAGGGTGCCTGCGGCACTCCGGCCCCGGCGCTGCCGGGGTTGACCACCACCGTCACCAGTCGCCCGGCCTGGCCGTGAAAGGTCAGCGAGTCGGTCTCGCCGGCGGGCGAGATGGCCCCGCCGCTGGCCGTGCCGAGCACCAGGGCCGCGTTGTCGCTGCGGATCGTGAGGCTCAGATACTTGGTGGCCTTCTGGCTGGCCGCATCCGTCACCTGTACCCGGAACACTGACAAACCGCTGGTAGTCGGCGTGCCGCTGATTACGCCGGTGGCCGGGTCGAGCGTAAGCGTGGCGGGCAGACTGCCCGAGACGACGGACCAGTTGTAAGGCGGCGTGCCGCCGAGTGCGGCAAGGGCACGGCTGTAGGTCACCGCGGCTGGCCAAGCGGGTAGCGGGCTATCGGTGGTGACGACCACCGCCGCCGGGGCCGGGTTGATGTCGAAGCGCAGCGACCAGTTGTCGAGCGTGCCGGTATCGTTGGTCGTATCGTCGAGGATCTCCATCGTCCAGGTCCCGTTAGGGTCCTGGCCGTCGAAGGCGTTGAGCGGCTCCGCCGGGCGGAAACTGCCGGTGAAGGGCGCGGTGCCGCTGGCGATGGCGGTGCCGGCCTCGTCATCCAGGAGCGTGGCGGTGAAGTTGTCGCCGCTGCCACCGGCCTTGCCTAACAGTTTCACCCGCGTCCCCTGAGGGCCGACCAGCCAGGCTGTTAGATCCGAGTCATACGGGTGGGAAATGTCCAGGCTCACATTCACATCCGCGATGGTGCCGATGAAATTGCCGACCGTCAGCGAGGACGCGGCCAGCGCGTTGTCGGCGATGGATTTCGGCAGATCGGCCGGTTTCACCGTGAGCAAGCCGGTGCGGAAGTCCAGAGGCGTCGCGCTTGAAACGGCGGAGGCGACATCCGCTCGGAGCGAGGCGGGGACCAGGCAGGCGGCGGCCAGCGCGAGGCACGCGGCGAGGGAATTTGAAATGCGGGAGTTCATGGTTGGCATAAGGATGCGGGGTTCAATCGAAAAAGGAATAACGTCCCGACACGCCGGGAAACGCAGGCAGGGACCGACCTCCGGGCGGTCCGGCGGGGGACGGCCACGGATACGGGAAAAACGGTGGTGATAACAATACTCTCACGATACGGGAATAGGTGCGGGCGGAGGTTTGGGGCAGCTTGGAATTTGTGAGACCTGCGGACCTGCCCCAGCCGGACCGCCCGGAGGTCGGTCCCTGCCATGGCATTTGCGCAGATCGCTCGGCCTTGGTGCCGGGTGTAGGCTTTGCTGCTGGCTGCTGTCTCATGGTCTGCTGTCTTTCGGGAGTTGTTTCACGAGGCGGTCGAAATCCGACTCATGGCGGCGGTCCTGTTCGATGCGGAAAGTTTCGTAGTGCTTCTCCGCAAGGGCGAGGGCGACGGCATGGGCAATCCGGCCTTTGTCGTGGAGGATCTCCTGTTCGTTGAACTGGAGAAACGCGTCGAGCTTGACCGCCCATTCCCGCATTTTCATCGGCCGGGCGCGGCTGGCCTGGAACTCGGCGTGATCGAGATACATGTCCACGATGTGATTGAGCGACTTGAGTTCGGCGGCACTGAGGTAGTTCTTGGCGATGGCGATGTCGGATTTGAGGATTTTACCCGCAGGGGCCTTGCGCCAAGTGGAGAGACCCATGGTGGGATGGGCGGCGTCGGCGCGTTCCGCGATGATCTCGGCAGCCGTGTGTCCGGTGATGGCGAAGTGAAGCTTGTTCTGGACCGTGGCGAAGAATTGTTCGGCGGCGGCGGTGGCGGGCGAGTAGTCGATGGCGGTGGCGAAAATGTCGGTGATCTTCTGATAGGCGAGGCGCTCGCTGGCGCGGATTTCGCGGACTTCTTCCAGAAGTTCGTCGAAGTAGCGGGTATCGAAGCGGGTACCGTGCTTGAAGCGCTCCTTGTCGATGGCGAAGCCTTTGAGGATGTAGTCCTTGAGGCGGTCGGTGGCCCAGGTGCGGAATTGGGTGGCGCGGGGGCTTTGGACGCGGTAACCGACGGCGATGATGGCTTCCAAAGAGTAAAAAGTGACCTTGCGGGTGACTTCCCGTGCCCCCTCGGCTTGAACTACCGAGGATTCCTCGGTAGTTGCCACGGCGTCGAGTTCGCGCTCGGCGAAGATGTTCCGCAGATGGAGGCTGATATTGTCTGTGGAACACTCGTAGAGTTGCGCCATGAGTTTTTGAGTCAGCCAGACATTGTCATGGGCAAACCGCACCTCGACCCTGGCCTGGCCGTCTTCGGTAGTGAAGATGGTGATATAGTCGGGGGGCTCTGGACCGGAGGCGGCGCTCATGGGACGGGGAGGGGGAAGAGATTCATCATATCAGTTTCAGGAAAGGTCCGTCGGCCTGGGAGACGTTGGCAGGGACCGACCTCCGGGCGGTCCGGCGGGGGCAGGCCACGATTTTTGGGGAACGATCCAAACCACCCCGGCGGTCCAACGCGGGAATGGGGGAAAGCGGCGATGCGTGATAATCCGAAACGATCCCGTGATGTCGGCCCTGCCCCAGCCGGACCGCCCGGAGGTCGGTCCCTGCCTTTCCCTGCCCGTTCGCAGGAATCTGGATAAACTCAAATGGCATCTCTCATTTTTGGCTAAAAAATTTCGTCAGGGCCGTTGCCCCTGAACCCCTTTGTTTTTTCGTCATTCGTCATTCGTCATTCGTCTTCCGCCGCTCCACTCCCTTCACTCCATTCCTGCGCTCGCTACCGCTCACTTGCTATTCCGTTCCGTTCGTTCCGCTACCCGCTGCTAGGGGACTGAACTGCGAGCGGGGCGGAAGCCGTTGTAGTCGTTGGCGTAGCCCGGGTAGGGGATGCCGCGGTACGCGGCGCGGCAGCCGAGCGCGTAGGGGCCCCAACTGCCGCCCCGGAGCACCCGGTACGAGCCCGATGAAGCACCCCGCGGATCGGTCTGTGAACCTGCAGCGTAAGAGCCATACCAATCCCAGCACCGCTCCCACATGTTCCCCGCCATGTCATACAACCCATAGCCGTTCGGCGCGAAACTTCCCACCGGCGAACTGTAGGGATCAACCCCGTTGTTATAGGTCGGATGATAGCCACGCGTCGGACTCACATCGTAGGTGAAGTTCGTTGAACTGTAATAGTTCGCCTGGCTGTGGCTGATCGTGTCCGTGCCCCAGGGAAAGTTTTTTCCAACCGCGCCGCCGCGCGCCGCCTTTTCCCACTCCGCCTCGGTCGGCAAGCGATAGCCGTTGGCGCTCCAGTTGCAGGTCACCGCATCGCTGATACCCGTTTTGTAGATTGCGCCCGACACCGTATAGCAAGGTGTCAAATTCTCCTTCTGGCTCCGCGCGTTGCACCACTTCACCATGTCATACCAGTTGATTGAATGCACCGGATGATTCGCCCCTTTCGAGGCATAGGAGCCATTTCCCGCCGACAGATTCGTATAACCGTTGGCCAGCCCCCAAGTCCGCACCGCATCCCACTCCTCCTTGGTCACCTCATATTTCCCCATATAGAACGCACTCACTTGAACCGTGTGCGCCGGCAATTCATCGCTCCCCCCCACCAGCGGACTCGACTGGTCGCCCATCTGGAACTGCCCCGCCGGGATCAGCGCGAAGCCCGGCACGGGGTTGTCATCGGCGGTGATTCTGAAGCGGGCCTGGGCGACTGCGTGCTCGGCCCAGTCCGCGCCGCCATCCCAGGTGATCCGCAGGTTGGCAGCGGGGGTGATCTGGCTCCCCACCGCACCGGTCAGGCTGGTCGCGGGGACGGTGAAGGTGACGCCATTGTCGCCGGAGACTTCCAGTTTCACCAGCACCGGCTTGGTGGTGCCGGTCACGTCGTAGTCGATGTCCACCAGGTTCGTCCCCGCCCGCTGGGCGGCGCGGACATTGGCGACCACCAGCGGCAGTTCCACCACTCCGTGGAGCGGCACGCCGGATTCGGTGGTCTGGTCCACGGTAACATTCCATTTCCCGGCGGAAGCGCCCCGGTCCAGCTCGTAGAGATGCACGTAATCCTCGCCGGCGCTGCCCGCCGAGGGCTCGCCCGTCGCCCAATTCCGGAATTCCGCCGACTGCCCGCTGGTCCAGGCAAAGGTGCCTTCCGTGGCGCTGTCGTGCAGCCCGATCCACAGCGTCTTCGCGCTGCTGCCGAAGCGGCTGAAGGTGTTGAGTACCCAGTCGTTTTCGGACGAGTCGTTGATGGTGACCAGGTGCCCGCCGAGGGTGACCGCCTCCGCCTCGGACGCGGTCCAGGTGTTCTGGGTGAGCAGGTAATAGCTGTGGCCGGTGCCCGGGTTGATGACCGGACCGGTGAGGATGCCCGCCGCCAGCGGCCCGGCCAATGCCGGGAGGAGTGCGAGAAGCGCAGGGAAAAACGAGCGCCGACTGAGCAAACGGGAGAGCGGGATCATGATCTTGTGGCAGGATGTGGACGGATGTTGGGGGATTTCCGCAGGCGGGTCAAGCGGGAAGTGCTTGGGGAAAAAGCTGAAAAGCTGAAAAGCTGAAATGAAGAGGAAGAGGAAGAATTTCTAACCGCGGATGGCGCGGATAAGACGGATAAGAGGGGCGGGTGTTCATCAGGGTAAACGCTGAAATGCTGAAATTGAAGGGTCACGGGTGGGGACGCTTGCAACGAGGCATGGTCGCCACGCGGGATAATCCCCATGAAATGGAGGGCTCCTGGTGGGCGCATGATCCTGCGCCAACCCCACCGGGGTTGCCCGTCAAGTTAAGGACCTGA
>JAPLUI010000206.1 GCA_026397725.1 Verrucomicrobiota bacterium
AGAGTTGTTTGCCCTCGGCAGTATCCAACCGCCATTCCATGTGCTCGGCCACCGACGCACCTAACGGAGGCCGGGGCGGGTCGGCACGTGCTTCGAGTTGGGCCACGCTGCGCCCGTGACTCTGGCGTTTCATGGCGGCATAGACGGTGGTGCCACTGTCGCCGGATTCAACTGTCAGGACTGCGGCCTCACTATAATAGCCGCTATCGACCAGGGCGTTGCTCACATGCTGGATGACAGGGCTGATAACCGCCACTGTGGGCACGAGTTGCTGCTTGTCATTGGGTGCGTCGCAGACGTGCTTGCCTACCACAATCATCGTGGCTACGTCCACGGCGGCCTGGGCGTTGTAGCATTGCTCAAAGCTGCCGCCGTCTTTCATGATCCGGCTTTCGGGGTCGGTGAAGTTATACTGATCCTTGTCCTGCGGCCCTTCCTGTGGCGGTTCGGGGGCTTTGCCTCGCGCCTTGTGGCCGGTGCTTTCCTCTTTGGCCTGACGGGCGGCAAGCTTTTCCTCGTATTCCGCCCGTTCCTCCAGCCAGGCGTTCCCTGGCCCGTTCCTCCATGGCGTGCTTGGCCTCGCCGAGCTTGGCTCTCTGATAACCATGCCGGCGGCGCACTTGACATGTCCTCCTTGAAGTTGGAACAACGGCGCAACCACATACTCAAAGCCGCGCTCGACCACCTCTCCGCGGCCAGTCGTCAGGTACTCTCCACCCTCGCGCTGATCGTTGCCAGCGTGGACTACGTCACAATCGAGGCGCTCAGCCCGCATCGTCCGCCTATACCATGGTGGCTAGCTAAACCAAAACCCCCAGAGACGCGATGGTTCTGGAGGTTCTTGAGTGAGGAACCCAAAGCGATACTCCTGAATCGTTACACTTCCAAGGTTGCTAAATGGAAGCAGGGGGCAATGGTAAAACGCTGGATGGCCAAGTGCAACGTTGCGACAGAAGACTTGGATAGCGTGCTCACCGACCTCACGCGTAACCGCGGCCTGCTGCAATACGACGGCCGCAGCCACCTCTACGAGTTGCACCCAGTGGTGCGCAGCGTGGTCACAAGCAACTTGGCGGAAGGGGAAAAGATCCGCGCGGGCGAGCGCATCCTGGATCACTTCACTGCCCTGCCGCACAACCCCTATGAGCAAGCCAAGACGATGGAGGACGTGGAGAACGGCCTGCAGGTCGTCCGCACCCTGCTCAAGCTCGGTCACCACCAGCAGGCGGCGGATGCATATCAAGGCGATTTGTCGCATGCACTCTTGTTCAATCTCGAAGCCCATGTGGAAGTGCTCTCGCTGCTGCGCCCCTTCTTCCCCAAAGGCTGGGGTGAACTGCCAAAGGGCATAAGTTCGTCGCATGCGGCCGATCTAGCTAACATGGCAGGCGTGGCGTTGCACTGGTGCGGCGAGAGCAGTGCCGCCCTTGCTGCGTATGGTGCCATTATTCCATCTGACATAGCTTCACACGATTGGGTTAATGCCATTGTTCAACTGCGTAATACTACTGAAGACCTTGTTGAACAGCGGCAGTTTGCAAGGGCGATCCGCATAGATTCCTTCGCACTGGAAATCTCTGAAATGAGCGCAACGAAGGAAAGTGTTTTCAGAAGCCTGTTGAACCTGTTCCGCGCCTATTCGCTAATTGGTGATTTAGCGCGAGCGTCGTCGGTATGGAATCGTGTCGATCCGATGGGGCGCCACTGGAGGCGAGGCGCGTATCGGCAGGGCAGCGCGGAGTATCATTATGCTCAATTCCAATTCTGGCAGGGCACCTTGCAGGAGGAGTACCTCGTGGCGGCAGTCGCCCTCGCGAACGAGGATGACAACCGCGCCGACGTCCGCCGCCTCCACGGACTGCGAGGAGCCTGGCGGCTGCAGCAGGGCGCATGGGAGTTGGCCGCCGCGAGCTTCGACCCAGCCGTGGCCATGGCCCGCGAGCGCCGCCTCGTGGATGCTGAGTCCGAGACCGGGCTCGCCCTGGCCAAATACCACCTCGGCCATTTCACCGGCGACGACGCCCGCAGCGAAGCCGAGCGCCTCGCGCAACTGCGCCAGCCTGCACACCGCTATCTCGCCACGCTCTGGCTTACCATCGGCGACACAGAGCAGGCGAAGAAACACGCGCTGGCCGCCTTCCGCTGGGCCTGGGCCGACGGCGAGCCGTATGTGTACCGCTACGAACTCACCAAGACCACGGAACTGCTCCGGGAAATGAATGTCCCGATCCCGAACCACCAACCCTACAACCCGGCCGAGGACAAGCCCTTCCCTTGGGAAGCGGCGGTGCGTGCCGCAATCGATAAACTCCGCGCCGAGAAGAAAGCCAAAGAGAAAGCTGAGAAGCAGAAATCTGATTGATCCGCGCTCGGGCCGATGCTTGCCGGAGACTTGGACTACCAGGATTTCAAACGCTTGCCGCGCGAGGACGAGGGGGTCGTGTTACGCACGCTGCTGGAGACCTTCATTAGTCGGGCCTGATGCCTGCGTCAGCCTTGCGAAGGCTCGGCGATGCTGACTTTTCCGAGCTACTTCTGACGTAAGCGGAAGGAGCAGCCGAGTCACCCAAACGTACTGGTGACGTATCGCTTCGACGGTGCGGCGAACGATATCCATCCGTCAGATTGTGAAATCCGCTGGATGGACGTGAGCGCATACCTAAAACGCGCAAGCGCTGGCGGGAAGCCGGTGAAGCAAATCGTCTTCGTGGGCGAGCGCTTCGACGTGATGAGCGTGCGGCGGTGGCGGGAGAAGATGTTGGGAGGCTGAGGTCAATTCATCCTCAGCCACAGGTGGATCACTTCCACGCTGGCGGTGCGGGCTGGCGGTTGGAGGCGGCGGTGGCTGGAGGCGAGCCGCTCAAGACCGCCGGCATTCACGAATCCGGTAAAAGAAAGAAACTCGGCCGGAGCCCACAGGTCTTGGTTGCCGGCGGCTTTGGCGAGGGATTCGAGTCGCTCGTTGATGACTGTGTACCAATGACCGAACGAACCGGCTTGGACATAGGCAATCACCAGGGCGCAGGGGTTGTCCGGGCCGTGCAAACCGTGCTTGAATCGCTCGATGGCACCGGTGCGGTGGCCCGGCAGGCCGTGAACGTACTCAAGGTCGCTGCGGCGCTTGTCCGGCGGAGTTGGCAGACGCTTGCACTCGATGGGGAGAAGCTGCTCGAAGTCCTCGTAGTTCCGTCCTGCCACGACGATGCTGCCGAGCGGCATCACTCCGATGTCGCCCCGGCGGGAGGATGATTGCAGGGGCTCCTGCAAGAACTGCACGGAGTCGAAGTGCTGTCGGCGGGAAGCGCTGTTGAGGTGGACGCAGAGGGTTTGATTCAAGTTCGGTTCGTCGGTATGTTGCGGCCGCGTGGGGCGGTCCCGCCACACCGGGAGTTCGCGCTCGATGAAGGTAACAATCGCGCGACGAAACGCACCGGCGTCCAGCAACTCCGCAGCCGGGGAGCCAATGGCGGTGGGCGGGCGGGGTTCGTCGGCGATCATGCGTGCGGGTTAGAATCCAAGCGTGCGGAGGTCGGCCAGTGCTTCGTCGGCGTCGCGCAAGGCGACGGAGCGCAGCCAGTAGCGCAGGCGGGCCGGTTTGATGAGGAAGACAAAAGGCCCGTCGAAAACGCGCAGGATGCGCACGGTGGTCAGGGTGGGGCTGTTGCGGGCACGCAGGAGTTTGGCCAGCTTCTCGCTGAGGCCATCGGTGTCCTGCCAGTCCGGCTCCGCCTTGCCGAACACAAAGGGCTGGCAAGCCACACCGAACCAGGATCTGACCGGCAACGGGCGCAACTTCTTGTGTACGGCATTGATTTGCCGGGCGAACACCCGGGCAAACTCCCGATAGTCGCCAGGTTTCGCCTGGCGCATCATTTCGGCATCATCGCCGAGCCGCTGGAAGTCGCGGTAGAAATCGCAAGCATCGCTGAGGATGATTTCGTCGTTCGTTGACAGATCGAGATCAGCTTCGTCGGCGGGGAAGGGAAAGTCGTCGATGTCGGATTTATTGAGGGCGGTGGCTTTTTGCAACCCGGCCTTGCCTCCGGTCAAAGCAAGCCACCCGGAAAAGAACCGGTGAGATCGGAACAGGTGGTCGAAGAAGTCCCGGTGGTTCTTCCCCGAATTCCCGGCACACGCGATGCCCAGAACTTCGGAATCGTAGGTAATGTCATGTTTGTTCCAATAGGCCATTTGCAAGCTATCAGTCTGCCGAATGAGTATCACCGGTTTCTGGTAACGCGACGTTGGGCGTGGCCACTGAAAACACCGCGTCTCTTGGGTTTCGATCAATGTCTCGTCAATCGTTCCATCCGCCAGGATCGCTTTGGCAGGAATCACCGGTTGTTGATAGAGATATTCAACGACCTCATCCGTTTCCGGGGTTCCCACCATGAAGCCCTCACCGTAGTCCCATCCCTGGTCCTTCACGAATTTTTTCAGCGTCGGCAGTTGTTTCAAGCGCTCCACGAGGCTCACCGTGCGACCGCCGCCGAAGAGATTGCAGCGCCAAACGAAATCCTTGGCGAGCGCCATCTGGCGCGGCACCCATTGCATGTCGTAGTAGTCCAGTTCGAAACTCAACTCGGCCTGCGTGTGGGCGGTCCGGCGGAAGATGGCGTGGAGAATCGGGCGTGCGGGATTCGGCGCGTGGGCCTCGGCCATCACCACGACTACCTTGGGATCCTTGATGAAAAGTCCGCGGATGGGCGTGAAGTCCAGAATCTCCCGCACATCCCAACGCTCGAACACCGCGCGACGGAAGGCGATGCTGCGGCGGTTGTAGAGGAAGTTGTCCTTCTGCAACAGGCAAAGCAGGCCATCCTCAACCAAGGCTTCCATGCCGTGATGCAGGAAGAGGTAGGCTGACTGTTTATCCGGCAGGCTTTTCCCGCCGTGGACAGCCAGGTACTCCTCGTATGCTTGGGCGGTGGTGCCGGTGCCGGAGGCCGAGCCGAAGGGGGGATTGCCCATGATCACGCCGATGTTGCGCGGCAGTTTGCGCTCCCGTGCTTGTTGGAAAAAGCACTCATTCACCAAGGTCTTGCCCTTCAGGGATGGAAAGAGTTTCCGCGCGTTGATGATGGTTTCGGTTGTAAGCTCATCGCACATGGCGAGGCACAGGCTGAACGCCGCGAGTTCGACCGCGTAACCATCCACGTCTGTTCCACGCACGCGCAATATGAGTTTGCGCAACACATCCACAGGAGGCTGTTTCCATGCGTGGCTGGCACGCCAGTGCAGCACCAGGCGCTTGAATGCCTCAACGAGGAAAATGCCCGATCCGCACGAAGGGTCGAACACCACCTCATCCCGCTGCTCAAGACGATCCATCCGCTCCGGGGTGAGCGCCTCCTCCAGCATCAGTCGGGCGAGGAACGGCGGGGTGTAAACGCAGGTCGTCCGGTCCTCCACGAATAGTTGATAGATATGGCTGATGAGTTCCACCGGCAGGTCGTGGAAAGAGTAGAGCCTCCAGAGCGTCTGCTGTCCGCCCGGCTCGGTGTTGCCCTCGATCAATTGGGCGAATTTCCGTAGGTGCCGGGTTTGGCGGAGCTGTTGCTTTTCCTCCTCCTCCAGAGTGAACACATTGCCATTGAAGCGTTCGGTTTCGAGGTGTCCCAGCAGCTTGATGAGCGCTTCGGCATCGCCGAGAACATCGAAAAACTTCTGAGCCCCCGGTTTGTAGCGGGCGAAAAATCCCGCCTCCAGCTTGAAGACCTCGCGGTCCTCGAGGTAGGCCACCAACAAGGAGATGACGAGCAGGCGGCGTCGGAGGTTTGAGGCCAACCGGCTCTCTGCCGCCAATCGTTTGTCCAGGGCCTCCACATTGCGCAGGAGGGTTTTGTGGGCGGCGTCTTCGGAAAGGAATTGCTTCGCCACGTTTCGATCATCCCAAAGAGTGCCGTTGGCCAGGCGCCGCATGTCCCACCATGGCTCGGCTTCAAGATGGCCGGTGATGTCCGCGGCGGTATCGAGCGAATTGTAGAACGAATATTTCGGCTTTGCTCTTCCGGTATCGAAGTCGGCCCGATGAGCACAGCGAAACACATCCACCCGTCCGGGGAGGCGGCGGTAAACCATCGGGACGGCACCCCAACTCCAGAGTCTGCGGTGCAGTTGGGCGAAGGCGTCTTCCGTCCGCGTCCGGCTGCCCGAGGCATCGTCAAACACCAGCGCCTCAGGCACCGTTGGACGGCCGGGGCGGGAGCGAAAGAAGACATGGGAGGCTCCGAAGTCGCCGGCCTTCTTCAGCACCACCCGCACCTCCGCGGAAAGGTCGGGCGAGAGGTTCCACTCACCGACGGCGCGGAGTCCCGACTCCGCAAGCGCAGGAGTCGGATGTCCGGTTTGCCAAAAGGTGATGGAGTCGGCTGAATGCAAAGCGGTTCAGATCTTTAGAGTTGGATTAGTTTTTGAATTGGAGTTTCATCCTTGGGGAAGGGTAGTCGTGGCAGGGGAGCGGGTAAAGCGGAAAACCTTTTGGAAGGGCTTTTTGTTCGTCAATTGCGGCGGCCCAAATTCACCTCCTTGGCAGGCTTCCGCCCGTCACGCGCATGGTCCCGGCGGCGAAGGTCTGGCCCGACCTGGTCGGTCTTCCGGAACGACACACTTCAGTCGTGGGCCATCCGGATGAGCCGGTTGAGCGCGGTTAGATTGCCGTGTTGCTGTTTCCGGGTGAGGCAGGCCCATCCGCACCTCGGGGAAACCCGGGACCTCGAGGAAATATGGATCGCAGGGGGCGAGCAAGCCGCCGTTCTCATAGCCGAAGATTGAAATCACCTGGCTGCTCTTCCTACATCGTCAGCTTGGAGGGATCAATTTTCTCCACTTCCCACTTTTGCTCGTCGCCGGTACCCACGGGGGCGATGGTGATGCGGGTGGTGCCGCCGTCGGCGGCGGTGGCGGCGGCGGCGGTAAGGGCCTTGCCGGATTTGACTTCGATGATCTGATAGAGGCCGTCGGGCAGCTTCGTCAGGCGCCAGGCGGGGCGTTCCTTGGCGTCCTTGGCAAAGGGCACTTGGGTCACGGGCGTCTGGGCAGCGTCCTCCTTGGCCGCGGGTGCGAAGGTTTTGCCGGTGAAATGGTTTTGGAGGTTGAAGGTGGCTTCCCCCGCCGGATGCAACTTCCAAGTCATGCATTTCCACGGCTGTGCCGGGTATAAGACGATGCGCGCGCCGTTGGCACCGCTGGCGTCTTCCGGGCGCAGGAGCTTGCCGAACTTCTTATTGCGAAGCTGGCAGGATTCGGGCGTGGCGGTCGGAGCGGCGGCTGGCGTGGTGGCCGGTTCGGCGGCAAAGGTCATGGTGGCAGCGGCCAGCAAGGCCAGCCCGGCAAGAGAGGAGATGATTTTTTTCATAAGCATTACCCGGATAGGGTGTGATGGGCGCGGGCGGGTGTCAAGCGCGAGGGTGAACTTCTCAACAAATTCGCGATAGACGCCGGCGAGTACCAGGGCGATGTCGCGGTCTGGACCGCGAGCCGTCTGACCATCCGCGGCATCAACGGCAAGGCCCACCTCAAGGCCGATGGCCGCAGCGCCCAGCAGAAGGCAATCTGGGTGATCCAAGGTGCCAACACCACCGTCGAGAACATCGAGTTCTCGGGATGCCGGGTGCCGGACAAGAACGGTGCCGGCATCAGGCAGGAAGGCCCCGGACTGACGGTACGCCATTGCAGTTTCCACGACAACGAAAATGGAATGCTGGCCGGCGCGAATCCTGACAGCGTCATCCTCGTCGAGTATTCGGAGTTCAACCACAACGGGGCCGGCGACGGTCAGTCACACAACATCTACATCGGGAAGGTGAAGAGCTTCACGCTGCAGTACTGCTGGTCGCATCGGGCCAGCGTTGGGCATCTGGTAAAGAGTCGTGCTGAAGAAACCTCCTGAAACGCGGCACCTGTCCCCATTTTACCTGTACTCGAAACCGACGGCCATGGTCCCGGCAGGTTGCCGTTAGGACCCGCGCACTCATTCCAGCCGCCAGCGCATGAGACCGCCGCACCGGGTGGGCTGGAACTGCATTTCCATCCGGATCGCGGTGGTCGTGACGGGATCAAAGGTCGCCTCGTTGTATTGGTCCATGGCGCAGCCCAAGCCTTTGGCATTGGGCACCGGCTTCCAGGCCCCGCCGTCCTGGTAGAACAGGGTGATCGACGCCGGCACGCGCACGCCGCCGTTCGGGTACTGCTCATCCATCCAATAGGTCCGGCTCTTTGAGAGGGTGCGCGGCTGGTCGAAGGGCATGGTGATCCATTGCTTGCTGCCGCCCAGGCTCGATCCATACATCAGGAAACACTTGCCATCCCCCCGGGAACTCTTCGGGTCGCTCGCATCCGTGATGGTCTTGAGAATCCCGACATCCTCGGACCACGATGAAACCGGTTCCTGATACTTGGTCCATGGCCGGGCGTCAGGGCCATCGCCGATGACTGGCAGCGCCGCCATGCGCAGCCGGGCCGCACCCATCGGAATCATGGTGATCGTCTCGGTCTTGGTGTCCACCTTGACCGGCGACGGCTGGAGGCGATCCACCGTGCCCCAATAGTTCTCGCCCCAGTTAGGAATCCTCCGGGCGCTGGCCTGCAACTCCAGTGGCGCGGACTCTAACGCAAACGGCTGCTCATCGGCCGGCCAGGGTTTCCTGACGAGCGCGATGGTCTTCTCCGGTTTCGCGGCATCCACCACCAAGCCATAATTCCACGGGCTGGTGGGGACAATCTCCCAGGCCGGCCAGGCTGCCTTCGGGTCCTGGTTGCCGCGTCGGACATACTTTTCGCCTATCTTGATCGAATACGTCAGGGGACCGCGGTTGACCGACACGCTGCGCTGGTTCTTTTCCCAGCGGGTCAGCTTGAGGCTCATCGGCAGCTCGAGCGTGAGCGTGTCGCCATCCTGCCAGGTGCGGCTGACGCAAACCAACTGTCCGCCCTTGGCCGCCACCGTTGCCGGCTTGCCATTGAGCTTGATGGAGGGCGTGTCGCACCACGCCGGAATGCGGAGGTAGAGGGGGAACCCGACACCCTTGGCCATCTTGAGCTTGAGCTGGATGCTTTCCTCAAACGGATACTTCGTCACTTCCTCGATCATCACCTTGGTCCCGTCGCCGACCCGGGCGGTGACCGTGCATGGCGCATACATCACCGCCGCCAGGCCGCGGTCGGGGGTGGCTTGATAAAGGCTCTCGACGAAGTGCGGCCAACCCACGCCGACGTTGTGCTGGCAGCAGCGGTGGTCGCGCGGGTTCATCACCTGCATCTCGCCGTCATTGGCGAGGGAGGGGGCCTTGCTGCGGGCATCGGAGTTGCACTGGTTGGGGCTGGTCAGATAGCGCAGGGCCTTGTAGTTGGCCGTCATGGTGGCCGGGAAGGTGTTGAAGGCGATGTTCTCGCAGCGGTCCATCCACTTCAGGTCACCGGTGATGCGGAACAGCATTTGTTCCGAAAACATCATCTCCACGGCCCCGCAGGTTTCGATGGCCTGCTTCGGATCGCCATAACCGGGGCGTGCGAACTCATCGCCGCCGAACATGCCGCCGGGAACCTGGCCATACTGGTCGTAGAGCGCAGTCCAGTTGGAATCCGCGATCCCGAGGTACTTCGGATCCTTGTTCTGTTGATAGAAGACGGCCGGCTTGCGGAATCCCTGGCTGGTCTGGACGTTGTGGCCGCCGCCGATCCGGTCCATCCACTGCTGGCCGGTACGCATGAGTTTCTCGCCGAGTTCGAGCAGTTTCGGATCGCCCGTGCGGTTGTAGAGCCAGTACACCATGTCCATGTTGTCACTGTTGCGCGACACGCCCCAGCCGCCGCTGAAGAACCGCTTGTCCTCCAGCGTCAGTTCGTAGTGGAAGAATTTGGTCAGCAGTTCGAGCACGCGCTGGTCGCCACTATAGTCGTAGTAGGAGCGGTAGGCATACATCATGTTCAGATGCGGCATGAGGTCGGGGCTCTGGCCATCGAGGCCGGCGAGGGCTGCGGTGCCGAAGTAGCCGTTGGGACGCTGGCCGATGATGGACGGTTCGAGCCAGGCCTTGGCCTCGGCCACCAGCTTGGGCTCGTCGAGCAGGAAGGCCGAGGCGGCGTATCCGCGCAGCCAGTAGGGCACTTCTTCCCAGAAACAGTCGCCCTTGCCCTCGGGATTCAGCCACGCGTTGTTCTGCTTGTTCAGGAAGCCGCTGATTTCGCCCAGATGCCCGTGGAACCCTGCGGCCTGGAGTTGCAGTTGTTTCAGGAGCCAGCCCTGCGGTTTCACCGCGCAGAGTGGCAGGCGGATATAGGGACTCGCCAGCAGCGGTTCCTTGTTGCCCGGATAGAACGGGTTGGCGCCGGACATGTTAGGACGGGCCACGACGGCAACCGAGTCGGCGCAGGTGGGGAGGACGCCGAGCGTCAAGGCGACGGCGGCGAGTGCGAAGCTGTGATTCGTGTTCATGGTTATCAGTCAACTGCGCAAGGCAACCCGCCTTGCTCAGGTCAACGCGCCAATGAGACAGCATCCCGGCTGGCGGGGCAACACCCATTTTGCGAATTCCTTGTTCAATTGGCGAAATTGGGGTGTTTGACGATGGAATGAGCGCTCGCGAGCCGGTGCCTGAGGGACGTGGCTGCGGCGTCTCGCCGCAGGCCGTGTTGGCGGCGTCTCGCCGCCAATCTTCCCCAAGTGTCGGAATAGTGTTGCGCATGTGGGATGGTTTCATACAAGCCGTTTGGCATTTTGCATGCACCTGTGCCGGAATGATCTCCGGCACCCCATCGCCATGACTAACACGACCCTCCGCACCGCCCTCGCGGCCATTTGTTTGTTCGCTTTGCCGGCCAGCGCGGCCGTGGTGAACGCCGCCTACAACAGCCCGGCCGACGTGCCGGTCACCGCCGCCAGCTACACGGCCGCCGGCAACACGGTGACTTTCGCGCTGAATCACGTGCCCGTCACCGGTGAGCACCTGATGGTGGTGAAAAACACCGGTCTGGCATTCATCCAGGGAGCATTCGACAACCTCGCGCAGGGGCAGAAGGTTGCCCTGACTTATTTGGGAATCACCTACAACTTTGTCGCCAACTACTACGGCGGCACGGGCAATGATCTGGTACTGCGATGGGTGAATACCCGGCCCATGGCATGGGGACTCAATGATTTCGGCCAACTCGGCAACAACGGCACCGTCAACAGCAACATCCCTATTGCCGTCAACACTGCGGGCATTCTTTCCGGCAAGACGATTGTCGCCGTCGCCACAGGCTATCGACACAGCCTCGCCCTGTGCTCGGACGGCACGCTGGCTGCCTGGGGCAACAATGGCGTTGGCCAACTCGGAGACAACAGCACTGCGGATCGGCTGGTCCCTGCTGACATCACTACCTCCGGCATTCTCTCGGGAAAGACCGTGGTGGCGATTACCGCAGGCAATTTCCATAGCCTCGCCCTCTGCGCGGACGGCACGGTGGCCGCTTGGGGCAGCAATTCCGCCAGCCAACTCGGCACCGGCGACACCGCCGACAGCAGCGTGCCTGTCGCCGTAAACTGCTCCGGCGTTCTTTCCGGCAAATCGCCCGTTGCCATTGGCGCAGGGGATTCCCACAGCCTTGCCCTCTGCGCGGACGGCACGGTGGCCGCCTGGGGTAGCAATGACGTCGGCCAGCTAGGTAACGACAGCGCTGCCAACAGCAGCGTTCCGGTAGCCATTACCACCTCCGGCAGCCTTGCTGGCAGAAAGGTGGTTTCCATCGCCGCAGGCAACCGGCACAACCTCGCCCTTTGCGCCGACGGCACGCTCGCCGCATGGGGCTACAATAATAACGGCCAACTTGGCAACGGCAATACCGGCAGCAGCAGGGTCCCTGTCGCCATCACCACCTCCGGCATTCTTTCGACCAAGGCGGTTGTCGGCATCTCCGCCGGTTGGTCCCACAGTCTCGCCCTCTGTTCGGACAACACGGTGGCCGCCTGGGGGTGGAATCTCTTCGGCCAGCTCGGCAACAACAGCAGGACTAACAGCAGCATCCCTGTCGCCGCCAACAATTCCGCCATTCTTTCCGGAAAGACCATTGCCGCCATCGCCGCTGGTGATGACTACAGCCTCGCCTTATGCACGGACGGCACCGCTAGCGCCTGGGGCAACAATTCTTCTTGGCAGCTCGGCAACGGCGGTTCAGGCACCTACAGTCTGGTCCCGATCGCCGTGAGCGTTTCTCCACTGGCGGCGGGCGAACGGATGATCGCTGCCGGATGCGGTCAGGGGGCCAGTCATAACCTCGCGCTGGTAGCCGCTCCGCCTTGGCCGGTGGTCGCCACTGCGGCCGCGACTTCCCTATCAAGCGCTGGCGCGACCTTGAATGGCATCGTCAACGCCAACTCCAACAGCACCACGGTTTCATTCGAGTATGGCCTCACCGTTGCCTATGGGACCTCGGTTGCCGGCACTCCATCACCACTGACGGGAGGGGAATCCAGCGCCGTGACCGCGAATCTCAGCGGTCTGGCCTCCGCCACCACCTACCATTACCGGGTGATCGCAACCAACTCCCTGGGCACGGCCAGGGGCGCGGACATGACTTTTGTTACCGCGATGAGTGCGAATGCCAACCTTGCCTCGCTCTCAACCAGCACGGGCACGCTGTCTCCATCTTTCGACAGCGCGACCACCAACTACACGACCCGAGTTTCCAACACGACGCCGTCCATCACCATCACGCCTACCGTAGCCGACGCGCTGGCATCCGTTAGGGTCCATGGCAGTCTGGTGAATTCAGGTGGCGCGAGTGCTCCGATCCAGCTCGCGGTGGGATCCAACGTCATCAGCGTCGCGGTCACCGCGCAGGACGGAATCACCACTAAAACCTACACGGTGACGGTCACCCGCGTGAGCACGAATGCCGCCCTCGCATCACTGGCAACCAGTGTCGGCATGCTGAATCCGGCGTTTGACAGCGCGACGACAAGTTATGCCATGACGGTACCATTCGCAGCCACCGGTCTGCGCCTTGCCCCGGCCCTTGCCGACAACACCGCCACCATATCGGTCAATGGAGTTGTCTGCAACGGAACCGGTTTCACCGACGTGATCGCGCTCGCGCCGGGAACCTCTGTCATCAGGATCGCGGTCACCGCGCAGGACGGCAGCACCACCAAAACCTATCAGGTTACGGTCACCCGGCTGAGCGCGACCGCCGCGATTCCAAACCTGGTGATGGCCTGGGGCGCGGGTGCGACCAACCCCGGCACGGATCCGGAGTTCGGGCAGTCGATGGTTCCCGGCAGTTTGGGTGCGGGCACGACCGCCGTTGCGGGAGGGCTCTATCACAGCGTGGCCTTGAAGAACGATGGCACGGTGACGGCCTGGGGATACAACGGCTACGGGCAAACGAACATTCCTCCTGGTTTGTCCACGGTGAACGCGGTGGCCACTTTGCCTTATACTTCCGTCACCGCGGTGGCAGCGTTCCAACCGAATCCCGCTGCTCCCGGCACGGTCAATAGTTGCACCATCACCGTGAGCCCGACGGTCAACACCCATCTGATCATGTCGGCGATCATTCCCGGCATGACGGTGACTGGACCGGCCAACTCGGTTGGCACCGGTGCGACCATCGCCAGCAAAATCACCTCGGGCAACGTGACGACCCTGACATTTTCCGTGGCGAATGCGGTGACGGATGCCACGGTGGTGAGTCCCTTCAACGCCACGCTGACCATCGCCGCCCCTGCGGCATGGGGCGGCAACCTTGCCGCGGTGACCGTCACCCCGACATCGAACACCTCATTGGTTCCTGCTGCGGTGCTAGCGGGCATGGTGGTGACCGGCCCGCCGGGATCGGTCGGCACGGGTGCGGTTGTTGTCAGCAAGACCACCATCACCACGACCAACCCGGTTGGCGGCGTGACGATCCTGGCGCTTTCCCAGCCCCATGCCAGCAGCCCGCAGGGCGAGTTCAGCATCTTGATCACCCCGGTTTCCCCGGTCCAGGCTGTGGCGGCGGGTGGCTTCCATTCCCTGGCCCTCAAGAGCGATGGCTCGGTGGTGGCCTGGGGCGCGGGAACCTCGTCAACCGCCAGCGCGGGTACCGCCAATCTCACGCAGTCGTCTGTTCCGTTAGGCATGACCACGTTGACTGCGGTGGCGGCAACGGTCCCGGCCAATCCCACCGGCTTGGTCAATACCATCACTCTTGGCGCCGCCAATACCGGAATTGTTCCTGGCATGATGGTCACCGGACCCGGTCTCACGGTGGGTGCTGGCGCGAAAGTGTTGAGTGTTTCCGGCACGACGGTGACCTTATCGGTGCCGAATGTGAATACCGTGCTGACTCCCGCGTCATTGACGTTTTCCACGGGAGTGGTGGCCATCGCGGCAGGTTATTATCACAGCGTCGCCCTCAAAAGCGATGGCTCAGTGGTGGCCTGGGGCGACAATACCGCCGGTCAAACGACCGTGCCGACAGGGCTGCAAACATTCTCGTCCACCAGCGCCCTGCCGCCGAATCCCGCTCCTGGTACGGTCAATACCCTGACGCTCGCTGCCAACAACCCCAGCATCGTGTCCGACATGCTGGTCACCGGCCCGCTCAACTCGGTGGGTGTGGGCGCGTCCATTCTTTACAAGTCCGGTGCCAGTCCGTGGACGCTGACCCTTTCGGTTCGCAATGCCGTCAACCCGAATGGCGGATCGCTCAGCATTCCGATCCTCTGCAGCCCCGGTGTGAAGGCGGTGGCGATCGCCGCAGGCAACGAGCACACCATGGCCCTGAGAGCCGATGGTTCGATCGTGTCCTGGGGCCGCAATGTGGAAGGCCAAACTTGCACCAGCGGCTTGTCCCCCCTCACCGCGTCCGCAACGCTGCCCGGTTCGATCACGGCGACTGCGGACCTGCCCGCCGGTCCGGCCGGCACCGTGACCCTCGCCGCCGCCAATGCGGCGATTGTTTCCGGCATGGCCGTCAGTGGAGGAGCGCCGGGGACGCTTGGCGCCGGCGCGACCGTTGTCAGCAAGGATGCCGATGGCGTGACCCTGACCCTTTCGGTTCCCAATTCGAACACCGCGGCGATCAACGGTGTCACGTTGACCTTCGCCACCCGGCCTAACAATACCATCACTCTTGCCGCCCCCAATCCCGCGATCATTCCCGGCATGTATGTCACCGGGCCGGCCGCGACGGTCGGGGTGGGCGCAACGGTGGTCAGCAAGGCGGCTGACAATGTGACCCTGACCCTGTCGTCCCGCAATGCTTATGTCGGCACCACGGACTCCGCCGCCACTGCCTTGAC
This sequence comes from Verrucomicrobiota bacterium, assembly GCA_026397725.1. Lineage (GTDB taxonomy): Bacteria > Verrucomicrobiota > Verrucomicrobiia > Verrucomicrobiales > Akkermansiaceae > Luteolibacter. The sequence continues at coordinate 15,266 of JAPLUI010000206.1, forward strand.
ATTCTCCACGGGGATCAAGGCCACCGCCATTGCGGCGGGAGGCGACACGAGTTATGTGTTGAAACCCGACGCCAGCGTGGCGGCATGGGGGGACAACCACAATGGCCAGACCAATGTGCCCGGCGGCTTGACCGGAGTAACGGCCATCGCGGCGGGTGGGGATCACGTCCTGGCTCTCAAGAACAACGGCACGGTGACGGCCTGGGGAAAAATCTGGAACGGTTCCACATATATCAACGAAACCGTTCCCGCCGGCCTGAGCGGGGTGACGGCTATCGCGGCGGGCGCTTATCATGCCGTGGCGGTTGCGGCGGCCCAGCCGCCCATCATCACCTCCACCCCGCCCGCCAGCCTGACGGTGACCCAGGGCGGCACCGCTACGATGAGCATAGTAGCTGCCGGCGCGGTTGGCTATCAGTGGCTGAAAAGCGGGGTTGCCATTCCCGGTGCGAGCGGCGCGACGCTGCTGTTGAACAACGTGCAGGCCGGGGACGCATCCAACTATTCCGTGGTCGTGACCAACGCCTACGGCAGCGTGACCAGCACGCCGGTCGCGCTCACGGTGAACGCCCCCACCACCGGTGCGGTGCTGGCGTGGGGCGCGGGAGCGACCAACACCGGCAGCGCTCCGGAATACGGGCACTCGGTGGTTCCTGGCAGCCTGAGCGCGGGCACGACCGCCGTAGCGGGGGGGCTCTATCACAGCGTGGCCTTGAAGAACGATGGCACGGTGACCGCCTGGGGATACAACGGCTACGGGCAAACGATCATTCCAAACGGTTTGTCCAAGGTGAACGCGGTGGCCACTTTGCCTTATGCGTCGGTCACCGCGGTGGCGACGTTCCAACCGAATCCCGCGTCTCCCGGCACGGTCAATACCTGCACTCTCACCGTGAGCCCCTCGGTCAACACCAATCTGATCATGTCGGCGATCCTTCCCGGCATGACGGTGAGTGGCCCGGCCAACTCGGTTGGCTATTCCGGGGTGACCATTACCAGCAAGATCACCTCCGGGAGCGTGACGACCCTGACCTTTGCCTTCCCGAATGCGGTGACGGATGCCACGGTGGTGAATCCCTTCAGCGCCATCCTCACCATTGCCGCCCCAGCCGCATGGGGCGGCAATCTTGCCGCAGTGACCGTCACGCCGACATCGAACACCGGTTTTGCCGCCGCAGCGGTCCTTGCGGGCATGGTGGTGACCGGCCCGCCCGGCTCGGTTGGGCTCGGCGCGACGGTCGTCGGCAAGACCATCATCACTACCACCAACCCGGCAGGCAGCGTGACGGTTCTGGCGCTTTCCGCCGCGCATGCGGTGAGTCCGCTGGGCGACATCGCTTTGACGATTGCCCCGGTTGCCCCGGTCAAGGCTATCGTCGCTGGTGCGCTCCACACCCTGGCCCTGAAGAGCAATGGCACGGTGGTGGCTTGGGGCGCGGGAACGACGAATGTCGCGGGCACCGCGAATTTGGGACAGTCGATCATTCCGGCCGGTCTGACGACCTTGACCGGGGTGGCCGCGACCATTCCCCGCAATGACACGGGCCTGGTCAATACCGTGACGCTCACTGCCGCCAATCCCGGCGTTGTTCCAGGGATGTGGGTCACCGGCCCGGGCAACACGGTGGGAATTGGCGCGAAAGTCCTGAGTGTTTCCGGCACAACCGTGACCCTGTCGGTTCCGAATTTGAATACCGACTTCACTCCCTCATCTCCCACCTTCTTGAACTTCTACTCGGGTGTCACGGCCATCGCGGCGGGTTATTATCACAGTGTCGCCCTCAGGAACGATGGTTCGGTGGTGGCCTGGGGCGACAATACCGCCGGTCAAGCGACCGTGCCGACGGGGCTGCAAACATTCTCGTTCACCAGCATCCTGCCGCCGAATCCCGCTCCTCCAGCCACGGTCAATACCCTTACGCTCGCTGCCAACAACCCCAGCATCGTGCCAGATATGACGGTTACCGGAGCGCCCAACTCGGTGGGTGCGGGTGCGTCCATTCTTTACAAGTCCGGCGTCAGTCCCTGGACGCTGACCCTTTCGGTTCCCAATGCCGTCAACCCGAATGCCGGTTCGCTCAGCATTCCGATCCTCTACAGCCCCGGTGTGAAGGCGGTGGCGATCGCCGCAGGCAACGAGCACACCATGGTCCTGAGAGCCGATGGTTCGATCATGGCCTGGGGCCGCAATGTGGAAGGCCAAACCTGCACGAGCGGCTTGTCCCCGCTCACCGCGTCCGCAACACTGCCCGGTTCGATCACGGCGACCGCGGACCTGCCCGCGGGTCCGACCCGCACCGTGACCCTTGCCGCCGCCAATGCGGCGATTGTTCCCGGCATGGCCGTCAGCGGAGGAGCGCCGGGGACGCTTGGCGCCGGTGCGACCGTTGTCAGCAAGGATGCCGATGACGTTACCCTGACCCTTTCGGTTCCCAATACGAATGCCGCCGCGATCGCCGGGGTCACGTTGACGTTCGCCACCCGGCCTAACAATACCGTGACTCTTGCCACCGCCAATCCCGCGATTGTTCCCGGCATGTATGTCACCGGGCCGGCCTCGACGGTCGGGGTGGGCGCAACGGTGGTCAGCAAGGCGGCTGACAATGTGACCCTGACCCTGTCGGGACGCAATGCTTATGTCGGTGCCACGGACTCCGCCGCCACCACGCTGACATTCTCCGCAGGGATCAAGGCCACCGCCATCGCGGCGGGAGGCGACACGAGTTATGGGTTGAAACCCGACGCCACCGTGGCGGCGTGGGGGGACAACCACCACGGCCAGACCAATGTGCCCGGCGGCTTGACCGGAGTGACGGCCATCGCGGCGGGTGGGGACCACGTCCTGGCTCTCAAGAACAACGGCACGGTGACGGCCTGGGGGAAAATCTGGAATGGTTCCACATATATCACCGAAACCGTTCCCGCCGGCCTCGGCGGGGTGACTGCCATCGCGGCAGGCGCCTATAATGCTGTGGCGATTGCGGCGATTCAATCACCCGTCATCACCGCCCAACCCGCCAGCGTCACGGTCAATCAGGGAGGCACCGCTACCTTCGGCGTGATCGCCGCAGGTGCCGCGCCGCTCACCTACCGGTGGCGCAAAAACGGCACCTATCTGACAAACTCCGGCAACCTTTCCGGCGTGACGAGCGCCACGTTGGTCCTTACCAACGCGCAGCTTGCGGATGCCTCCAGTTATTCCCTGGTAGTGGCCAATGCCACTGGCAGCGTGACCAGCGCGGCAGCTACCCTAACAGTGATTGCCATGACTCCCGATGCAGTGGTGGCTTGGGGTGCCGGCACCACGAATCCCGGCGCGGAACCGGATTACGGGCAGTCAATCGTACCCGCCGGCCTGGCGGGTGTGACCCGATCCACTGCCGCAGGACTCTACCATACCGTGGCCTTGAAAACCGATGGCTCGGTGGCGGCCTGGGGAGCCAATGGTTATGGCCAAACCACCGTGCCGCCCGGCTTGGCCACGATCACCGCGACCGCTACGCTGCCCGCCAATCCGAATCCCCCGGGCACGGTCAAAACGGTGACGCTCACCGCCACCAATGCCGGAATTGTTGCGGGCATGTGGGTCGGTGGACCGCCCGGGACGGTCGGCACCGGGGCTGTCGTCACCAGCATTTCAGGCACCACCCTGACATTGTCGGTGGCAAACGCCAACACCGACCAGACCACCACGTCCTTGACGTTTTCCCCGGCGACCCCAGTCACGGCCATTGCCGCAGGCGCCTGGCACACCCTGGCCCTGAAGAGCAACGGCACGGTGGTGGCGTGGGGCGCGGGAACCTCGTCAACCGCCACCGCCGGCTCGGTCCATCAGACGCAGTCGGCCATTCCGTTAGGTCTGACCACCTTGACCGGGGTGGCCGCAACCATTCCCCGCAATGACACGGGATTGATCAACACCATCACTCTCGGTGCATCCAATAGCGGAATTGTGCCGGGCATGCTGGTGAGCGGTCCCGGTCTCACGGTGGGTGCCGGCGCGAAAGTGTTAGATGCGGCAGGCACGACGGTGACCCTGTCGGTACCGAATGTGAATACGGTGCTCACCCCCACGGCATTGACGTTTTCCACGGGCGTGGTGGCGATCGCGGCGGGATATTATCACAGTGTGGCTTTGAAGAGCGACGGTTCGGTGGTGGCCTGGGGCGATAACAGCGAAGGACAAACCACCGTTCCGGCCGGATTGGCGCTGGCGTCAGCCACCGCGCAGTTGCCGCCGAATCCCGCACCCGGCGGGGTCAACACCCTCGCGCTTCCGGTCAATTATGCCAACATTGTCGCGGACATGCGGGTGACCGGACCCTTCGGTTCGGTGGGTGCCGGAGCGACCCTTGTCACCAAACGCAACGGGGTGCCTTCGCTCCTGACCCTTTCGGTTCCCCATGCGGTCAATTCGCTGGGTGCCGCAACCAATACCTCTTTGCTGTTTACCCCGGGGGTGGGCGCAGTGGCCATCGCGGCGGGTTTCGATCATACCGTGGCTTTGCGGAGCGATGGCACGGTGGTGGCCTGGGGCCGCAATGTCGAAGGACAAACCGGTGGCGTGGCCCCGTTCACGGCAGCCGCGACATTGCCCGGAATTCCGCTCACGGCAAGCGCGGCGTTGGACGCCAATCCTTCACCCACCGTGACTCTCGCCGCAGCCGACGCCTCGATCGTTCCCGGCATGTCTGTTACCGGAGCAGACGGGACGGTGGGTGCCGGCGCGACCATTGTCAGCAAGGATGGCACCGGCCTGATCCTGACCCTTTCGGTTCCCAATGCGAATCCCGTTGCGGTTCCCGCCACCACCCTGACCTTCTCCGCCACCACCTTGTCTAACAACACGGTGACACTGGCTGCTACCAATCCCGCGATCACGCCGGGAATGCTGGTCACCGGCGCGGCCGCAACGGTGGGCACTGGGGCCACGGTGATCGGCAAGGATGCCAGCGGTTTGATCCTCACCCTGTCGGGTCGCAATGCTTATGGCGGCACCGCGAATTCTCCTGTCACCCTGACGTTTTCCTCACCGGTCACGGCCACCGCCATCGCGGCGGGTGGCGATACCACTTATGCCTTGAAAACCGATTCCACGGTGGCGGCATGGGGTGATGACTCCAACGGCCAGACGGACATTCCCGCCGGCTTGAGCGGAGTGACCGCCATCGCGGCGGGCGGTGACCACGCCGCGGCCTTGCGGAGCAACGGCACGGTGGTCACCTGGGGGAAAATCTGGAATGGCTATGGATATGTGAATGAAACCGTTCCCGGCGGCTTGAGCGGCGTGACCGGCATTGCGGCGGGTGGTTTCCACACCGTGGCTGTGGTCGGCGGGCCGGCCATCACGATCAGCTCGCATCCCGCCAACCGCACGGCAATCATCGGCGTCACCGCCACCTTCACCGTGTCCGCCACCGGCACCGCGCCGCTCTCCTATCAATGGCAAAAGAACGGCGTCAACCTGACCAACACCGGCAACATCTCCGGCGCGACTGCCGCCACGCTCACCCTGGCCAACGTGCAACTCACCGACGCCGCCAACTATGCGGTGCTCGTGACCGACACCTATGGCAGCATCACCAGCACGGCGGCCGTTCTAACGGTTATCGCCAACCCCTTGCCCGACGCGGTGGATCGCCCGGACCTGGCATGGACCACGGGCGGCGATGCCCCATGGTTCGCGCAAACCTCGACCACCCACGACGGGATCGACGCCGCCCGCAGCGGTGCCATCGGCGATGCCAAGGAAAGCTGGCTGCAAACCACTCTGATGGGTCCGGGAACACTCGGCTATTGGTGGAAGGTTTCCTCGGAAGACACCTGGGATTTCCTGGAGTTCTATCTGGATGGCGTGCTGCAGAGTGGCCGCGTCACAGGGGAAACCGGCTGGCAGCAGCGCAGCCTCGCGATTCCCGCCGGATCGCACACGGTGAAGTGGCGCTACGTGAAAGATGATGCTTTCAACGGCGGCCAGGATGCCGGCTGGCTCGATGAGGTGAGTTATGTGGTGGACATCCCGGTGACGCCCCAAATCGTCACCCAGCCTGTTAGCCTCGTCAGCGTGGCGAGTGCTACCGTCACCTTCACCGTCACCGCCACCGGATCCGCGCCGCTCACCTGGCAATGGCGCAAGAACACGGCCGATCTAACCGACGGCGGCAACGTCGCGGGTTCCACCACCAGCACGCTCACCCTCGCCAACATCCAACTCACGGATGTCGGCAGTTATACCGTGGTCGTGAGCAATGGCGCAGGCAGCGCCACCAGCACTGCGGCCACCCTGGCACTCGAACCGCCGCTGGTCACTACCGACTCCGCCAGCGGCATCACCACGACCACCGCCACCCTCAACGGCACCGTCAACCCGAACGGTCTGGCCACCAGCGCGCGCTTCGAATACGGCCCCACCAGCGCCTATGGCAGCAAGCTGCGCGTCACGCTCGCCCCGGACAGTGGCCTGGTCACGCAGATGGTCAGCCTCAGTCTCAGCGGCCTGCTGCCAGGCACGACCTATCACTACCGCCTCACCGCCACCAGCGACATCGGCACCACCCTCGGCGCGGACCTGACCTTCTCAACCCCGCCCGCCGCGCCACCCATCACAGCCGCCGAGTTGCTGCCGCCGAAACTGGCCATCGCCGGCGGCAACCTCATCTTCACCATCGAGCCCACGGTGCCCGGCCGCATCTATCAACTCCAGCAGTCCAACACCCTGGCCCCTGGCCCCTGGCTGGATGTCGGCCCCGCCCGCACCGGCAACGGCAACCCGCTCGTCATCACCACCCCCCGCGAACCAACCGCCTCGCGCCGGTTCTATCGGATCGCGCTGGATAACTAGCTCACCTCAATGAACTTGCGCTATCTGAGGAATCGCAGGCAACCCCATGGAATCCACCATGCCATGGGGCGGCGCCACATCCGACCTATCTGATCCCATGAAAACAGTAACTGCGGTTGCCGCATCAGCCACTCCGCCCCCGCTAGCCTGTAGGTTCAAAACAGCCCGCGCCATGCGGTTGCTGACATGGTTGCTCCCGCTGACGCTGGCCGGCCTGGTGCATGCCGATGACCCGTTGGCTGTCGCTACGGATGGAGTTGGCCTGGCGTGGACCACCGGTGGAGATGCTGCATGGTTTGCGCAATCCACGACCACTCATGACGGGGTTGACGCCGCCCGCAGCGGTACCATCTCCGCCAGTCAGGAAAGCTGGATGCAAACCACCGTGACCGGCCCCGGGACCCTCACTTACTGGTGGAAGGTGTCCTCGGAAAGCGGCTACGATTATCTGGAGTTTTATCTGGATGGAGTGCTGCAAAGCGGCCGCATCTCGGGCGAAGTCGAGTGGCAGCAATGTTCCCGGATTATCCCTGATGGATCGCACCCATTGCAATGGCGTTACATGAAGGATGGTTCGCTCAATCGCGGACAGGACGCCGGATGGGTGGATCAGGTGGATTTTCTCATGGACCATCAGCCTCCACAGATGGTCGTTGAGCCGGTTAGCCGCACCAACCCGGTGGGAACCGCCGCCACTTTTTCCGTGATTGCCACGGGCTCCTCACCGCTGACCTATCAATGGCGTAAGAATGAAGCGAACCTGACCATTACCGACCACATATCCGGTGTGAACTCCGCCACGCTAACCCTCTCCAATGTGCAATGGCTGGATATCGGCAGTTATTCCGTGGTCGTGACCAATGCTTACGGCAGCGTGACCAGCACGGCGGCCAGCCTGACGCTCGCGCCACCCATGGTCACCACCGGCACCGCAAGCGGAATCACCGCCACCACCGCCACCCTGCGCGGCACGGTGAACCCGAACGGATTGGCGAGTGTCACCATGTTTGAATACGGCCTAACCAAGTCCTATGGCGGCAGTGTGGTGGCGACCCCATCCCCCGTGACCGATGGGATAGCCACCGCCGTAAGCGCAAGTCTCAGCGGCCTGCTCCCCGGCACCACCTATCATTACCGGGTGAGCGCGACCAGCGCAGCGGGCACCGGCATCGGTGTGGACATGACATTTGCCACTCTGAGCACCAACGCGGATCTCTCCGGTCTGGCTTTGGGCACCGGCACGCTGGCCCCGGTTTTCAACGGTGCCACGACCGCATACACGGTTAGCGTTGCCACCAGCTCGATCACCGTCATGCCGACCGTGGCGGATCCCACCGCGACTGTCAGGGTCAATGGCAGCGTCGTCGCTTCGGGTGGTTTCAGCGGTGAGATCCCTCTTGTGGCGGGAGCCAAGGTCATCAGCACCGTGGTTACCGCCGGGGACGGAATCACCACCAAGACCTACACCGTAACCGTCACCCGCCTGAACGCCGACCTCGCCTCGCTCACAACCAGCGCGGGCACGTTGGCCCCGGTTTTCAGCGCCGCGACGACCGTCTACACAGCCAATGTTTCCAACGCGACGACCTCGATGACCGTGACACCCGTCGTTAGCGACGCTGCGGCAACCGTCAAGGTCAATGGCGTCACCATCGCCCCGGGCGGCAATAGTGGCGCCATCCATCTCACGCCAGGGACCAACGTCTTCAATATCGTGGTGACTGCGTCGGACGGTATTGCCACCAAGGCCTACGGCCTGACCGTCATCCGCGAAAGTGCCGAACTCGCGGCTCTAACAACAAGCGCGGGTGCGCTGACGCCGACGTTTGACAGCGCGACGACGGCTTACACCATGAGCGTGCCGTTTGAGGTCAGTGGTCTGCGTTTGACCCCGACGCTGGTGGACAGCACCGCCACGGTAACGGTCAACGGCTTGGGCGTCAGTTCCGGCACCCCGAGCGGAATGGTCGGTCTGACAGGAGGTGCCAACACCATCATCATCCTGGTTACAGCGCTGGATGCCGGCACCAAAACCTACACTCTGGAGGTTACCCGCAGCCCGAATCTGGCTTATGCTTACAACTCGCCGTCCGGGGTTGCGGTTGCTGTCACTGGGTTGACGGCCACCGGTTGCACGGCGAATCTCTCGTTGAATTTCGCGCCGGTGGCGGGCACCAACCTGACGGTGGTGAACAACACCGGCACCGCGCCGATCAGCGGCAGCTTCAGCAATCTGGCGCAGGGGCAGCGGGTGTTGCTGTCTTTTGGCGGGATCACTTACCCGTTCGTCGTCAATTATTACGGCGGCAGCGGCAACGATCTGGTCCTGCAATGGGCCACCACCCGGGCGCTGGCATGGGGCTACAATGGTTCCGGCCAACTCGGCAACGGCGGCGCGGCTAACAGCAGTGTGCCGTTAGCCGTCACCGCCACCGGCATTCTCGCCGACAAGACCTTGGTAGCCGTCGCCGCAGGCAATTCCCACAGCCTCGCCCTCTGCACTGACGGCACGGTGGCCGCCTGGGGCAACAATGATTACGGCCAACTCGGCACGGGCAACACCAGCACCAGTTACGTCCCTGTCGCCGTCACCACCTCCGGCATTCTCACCGGCAAGACGGTGGTCGCCATCGCCGCAGGCGGTTACCACAGCCTGGCCCTGTGCTCTGACGGCACGGTGGCCGCATGGGGCTACAATGGTAATGGCCGACTCGGCGATAACGGCTATACGTACAGCAGCAGCGTCCCTGTCGCCGTCACCTCTTCCGGCATTCTCACCGGCAAGACGGTGGTCGCCATCGCCGCAGGCGATTCTCACAGCCTGGCCCTGTGCTCTGACGGCACGGTGGCCGCATGGGGATACAATGGTTACGGCCAACTCGGCACCGGCAACACCAGCACCAGTTACGTGCCTATCACCGTCACCACCTCCGGCATTCTCGCCGGCAAGACGGTGGTCCACATCGCCGCAGGCTACTATCACAGCCTGGCCCTGTGCTCTGACGGCACGGTGGCCGCATGGGGATACAATGGTTACGGCCAACTGGGCAACGGCAGCGCGACTGACAGCAGTGTCCCTGTCGCCGTCACATCTTCCGGCATTCTCGCCGGCAAGACGGTGGCCAACATCGCCGCAAGCTATTACCACAGCCTGGCCCTGTGCTCTGACGGCACGGTGGCCGCGTGGGGATACAATGGTTGGGGCCAACTCGGCAACAACAGCTATGGTTCCAGCAGCGTCCCTGTCGCCGTCACCACTTCCGGCATTCTCACCGGCAAGACGGTGGCCAACATCGCGGCAGGATATCACTACTGCCTGGCCCTGTGCTCTGACGGCACGCTGGCCGCATGGGGCAACAATGGTTCCGGCCAACTCGGCAACAACAGCTCTGGTTCCAGCATTGTCCCGGTGGCGGTGAGTGCCTCTTCTCTGGCGGCAGACGAACGCTTTGTCGCAGCCGCCAGCGGGCAATCGTCCAACCATAGCCTGGCGCTTGTCGCCGCACCGCCATGGCCGGTGGTTGCCACCGCCGCCGCCACCTCGATTACAAGCGCCGGTGCCACTTTGAATGCCTCGGTGAATGCCAACTCCAACAGCACTGCGGCTTCGTTCGAGTATGGTCTCACCACCGCTTATGGCAGCACCATTGCCGCGACCCCATCCCCCGTGACCGGTGAGGAAGCCACCGCCGTGAGCGCGAGCCCCAGCGGATTGATACCCGGCACCACCTATCATTACCGGGTGAATGCGACGAATGCGGCAGGCTCCACCACGGGCGCGGATATGACTTTCGCCACCCCGAGCACCAACGCCAATCT
>JAPLUI010000477.1 GCA_026397725.1 Verrucomicrobiota bacterium
CGTCTGCAGCCCGCTTGATTCCTGAAACAAGCAGGGTGGACATTCCTGACCACCAGCCAAGGAAATGCCCGGGTGACGCCAAATCGGCGGCACCAGCGGACATGATCCCTCCCCAAGCCTCCTGTAACCCACGCACACCCCCTCCGCACCGGACCGGTCCCGACGATTCCCCTCAGTTGCGGCGGAAAGTCGGCTAGCCAGCCTCGAGCCTCCGGCGCCTACCCAAAAGCGTGACGCTGAAATTCCGGAAGAAAAGCTTCCCTGTCGCAAATTCCCCTTGTGTCGGGTGAGCAAACCGTGCAGCATTTACCCGTGCAGACCACTTTTCGCAACGTAAGGCGACGCGTCGCGATCAATCACGACCAGTCGCAGAATACTCTGTTCGCTAAGAAAATGAAACGTATCATAATTATCCTCTGTGGAGTTGTAGCTGCTGGTTGCGCCACGACCTCGGTTTCAGATAGGGCAATTCGGAAAGAAGATCAGAACGTGCTGCATGCGTCCAATTCCGATCCCTCTGTCGGAGAAATGTTGCTCTATTTGCCAAATGGCTACACGCACGAACTGCCTCGATTGGCGTTCGCAAAATTCATTCTAAGTAAAGGATCGCCGGTTCCTGTTCTAGAGCAAGAGAGATATTTGGTCCTGCCTGCGAATACCCTGTTTCCAAGAACACATTATTTGCGATTGGATCAGCGGACCATCCTCATATATAGAGAGTATTTCGACATTGCGGAGGGGTCACCACCGACTTTGCAGGTGCTGCACCGCTTGGGGTTCTCGGATTGGAGCGATACCACGAAAGAGTCAGTGCCTACTTGGGCACAATCTCCAAGGAATGTCGTATTTGCCTCCGACTATTCCAATGTGACTGTCACGAGCAAGACAGGAACCTCAACAGAACTCTTCTGGCGGAGCGGTAAGTTACAACCCCAAGACCAGTAACAGCGAACCAGGCGCGGCTGTGCACCCCCCACCAGCCCCTACTCAGAAATGATCCCCAGTATTTCCAACCCCAACCCCGTCTCGACGGCCACCCCCGCTGGTGGGGTTGCCAGCGCGTGACGTTCGGCATCAGAACAAAGGCTCATGACATCGATTACACGATCTGTAATGGCCGTTTTGGTGGCGACTCTCCCATATATTGGGGGGTGCGCTGATCTTGTAAAACGTCATGCACGGGCGCAGAGTCCCGATGACTCCCATGCCTTGCTTATGCGGTGTGTTCAGTCCGCCATAGGGAGCCAAGCCGTGTTGGGAAATGGTGCCTCGGTGAGGAGAGAGACAGCAGATCGTGTCCTCTCACTACTACTGAACGAGCATCAATCGTTCAGTTTATCCAACAGGGATTGTCTAGTGTCGTCCAATGGAATAGTGGTCGAACTGTGCGCCTCACGAACGATCTCTTTTAGGATGGGATTGCGCGGGCGTCTTGATCTGTGTCTTTTTGAGTTCGACGCTGGCCACAGAGTTCTTCAGTTGCATGCCTCGCCAGATAGATATTGGGTATCCACGAACAAGAAGTTGGTGGATTTAATCTACGCGATGGATGAACTCAAGTAACGAAACAGCCAAGTGCATCGCACCGAATGACCGATCTACCCCACATTCCCAACTCCAACCACAGCCCAGTCGCCGGTCATCGGTGGATTTAGGCGTTAAAAAATGAAACCGCCCCCGATCCCGCTCGTTCCATCGGGGCTTTCCCCTGAGTGTCCTGATGTCTTGGGCACACCACTTTTAATCCAATGCTTGGGAGGCTGGGGTTGGACACAGCACATAGACGGGAAGACCACGAGTATTGACGATCTGTCCCTTTTGACCTCACGCGTCGAGGTGGTACCCGAGGCATACATAGATTTCACTGCACCACGATGCGGAATTGCCGGTCGCGTTGTGCGCAGCCCAGAAGGATACCAGTTCACTCGATTTCTGGCATTCATCATGTCTGATGGGCTTAACTACAATTTCACTGAGAATATTGCACCCGCTTGGCGTGTCTTCTTCGGAGACGGCGACATTGATCTGGAATCGGAGTGGTTTCCAATACTCAAGGGAGAGGGCACTCTCGACGGTTACGGAACGGTCGCGCGGGATTTGGATTCTCTACGGCGATCGGGGCATCTCATCAACATCGCGCCCATGCTGGGCACACACAAGTTAGTCCTTCCGATGGGCAACAGCCCCCCAACTTCAAACCCTAAACATCTCTGCCGCCCCGCGGCAGAGTAGGAGCGTTCTGCCATGAAAAAATGCGTCATATATAGTTCCAAATCGGCCGGATGGAAGCGATTGGCAACCGCGATGATAACATTACCCTCAACCACCCCACTAACCCACCCCAACCACGCGGCTGCCATCGCTCAAGCGTTCGTTTGAAAAATGGGCATTGACGTTGAACAAAGGCAGTTCCATTTCCCACGCCATTCGTGTCCAATATCAAGGCAACAAGGCGACAGATCGATTTTCGAGGGAACGTGCTCTTGGGGGAGCTTCGCTCAAGGACCGCTCTTCGGTTGGTCCGGGAATGGGGTCGATTTTCATGGCGCGGCCCTGGAGCGCGACCGGGAACTGGCTCGCGAGAGAAAACCGCTTGAAGAAGTGGCTCCACTGGAATAGGGTTTCGCCATGCAGACGATGATCGATGTTCGACAAGCCCGGCATGTTCGGGACTGTGTGCCTCACCTTGAGTTCGACGACGGACTCGAAGGCGAGGTGGATCTTTCGCCGTAGCCGTCGATAATGCCCGCCACCAGCACCCCCCCAAGCATGGATTCCACAAGCGCCACTCCCGTCATCACGCCCGCCCGCCTGAGCTGGCTCATGGTTGCCTCTCTGGGCCTTGGCTCGGCCATGGTGGTGCCGTTGATCGACAAGATTGCCTGGGGGGAAGGTCCACCGGAGCTGGCCCAGTGGCTAGGTCGCTTCCACCCCTTGGTCCTGCACTTTCCGATCGTGCTGTTGTTGATGGCGCTGGCGTTTGAGGCCGCCCGGCTGCCCGGACTGCGGCGGCTGCTGCCCCGTCCGGACGGCTCGACCGTGACGGTGATTCTGGCCTGGGGTGCTGCGGGCTGCACGCTGGCGCTCGGCTGCGGCTGGTTGCTGGCCCAGAGTGGAGGTTATGAGCAGGAGTTGTTGGACCGCCACCTGTGGACCGGGGCGGCCACGGCACTTGGTGCCAACCTCGCGCTGATTTTCCGGCTGTCCTCGGGCACCATCGGGACTGGCATTTTCAACGGCATCGCCAACGCCACCCTCACCCTCACCTGCGGAGTCATGACCGTTGCCGCCCATTACGGTGCCAACCTCACTCACGGCGAAACCTTCCTGACCGAGCATGCGCCCGATTGCGTGCGCGAGTTAGTCGGCCTCCAGCCCCGACGCGACCCCAACTCCATCGTGACCAAGCCCACCGAGCAGCGCCTGCTGTGGGACGACGTCGTCCGACCGATCCTGGAGGAGCGCTGCGGCTCCTGTCACAACGGCAGCAAGCTGAAGGGCGGCTTGCGCCTCGACAGTCGGGCCGCCATGCTCAAGGGTGGTGCCACCGGCACCGCCGTGGAGCCCGGAAATCCCATGGCCAGCCTGCTGCTGACACGCCTCCGGCTGGACGTGGATGACGAGCAGCACATGCCGCCCAAAGGCAAACCGCAGGCCACCGGGGAACAGCTTGCCGCCCTCACCTTTTGGATCGAAAACGGCGCTCCCGCCGATAAGATGGCCGGTGATTTTGAAATCCCCGCCAAGCTCCGTGCCGCCCTCGATTCCCTCCTGACCCCGGCCCAGCGCAAGACCTTGGAGGCCAAGACCAAGGCCACGGCCGAGGCTCTCGAAACGACCCTCGCGACGCTCCGCAGCAAGCTGCCGGGCCGCCTCTCCTGCGTGGTTCCCGGCCAGCCCGAACTCGAGTATGTGCCCGGCCTCAACTTCGCCGCGGTGTCCGACGCCCAGCTCACCGCCCTCGCTCCGGTGGCCTCCAGCGTGGTGTCCCTGGAACTCCAACAAACCAAGGTGACCGACGCCGGTCTGGCCGCGCTCGCCCCTTTCGTCAAGTTGCGCATCCTTCAGCTCCAACACACCGGGCTCACCGATGCCGGACTCGCTCAGGTGGGCAAAATCACCTCGTTGGAGGTCATCAACCTCTATGACACGGGCGTGACCGATGCCGGCCTCCAACACCTCGCGGACCTCAAGCACTTGCGGAAAATTTACCTCTGGCAATCCAAGGTCACCGAGGCAGGAGCCGGGAAACTGCGGGATGCCGTCCCCGGTATCGAGGTCAACCTCGGCCTGCCCGATGCTCCGCACCCGGACGAACCCGCCACGCCCTCCCCACCTAACAAACCCTGAGCGCCCATTATGAAAATTCCCAGTTCCCTTGCCCTGGTCGGGGCCATGGTGGTTGCCGGCGGCGCGGTCGTCGGAGTCCGCTTCGTGCCCGGCGTTGCGTGGAAACGTTGCCCCGGAGAGGAGCCGCCAGCCCCGGCAACCGCCGCTCCCGCGCCGACGGACCAAGCCATGCCCGAGGCGGTGACGTTCAACACCCACATCCAGCCAATCCTGTCAGAGAATTGTTACCCATGTCACGGTCCCGACTCGGGTTCCCGCAAGGCGAATCTTCGGCTGGACCGCGCCGAGTTTGCCTTCAAACCCATGCAAAGCGGGCGGCCCGCGATCATCAAGGGACAGGCGGCCGCCTCGGAAGTCATCAGGCGGATGCGCCACCGGGATCCCAAGGAGGTCATGCCGCCCCCGGCAGCCCACAAGGTGGTTTCCGCGCGTGATCTCGCCCTGGTGGAGAAATGGATCAACCAAGCGGCCAACTACGAGGAACATTGGTCCCTCATTCCGCCCCAGCAACCCGCCGTTCCCGCCGTGCGGAACGCCGCCTGGCCCAATAACCCCATCGATCATTTCATCCTCGCCCGCCTGCAACAGGTGGATCTCACCCCCGCCCCCGCAGCCGACAAGGCGGCTCTGCTGCGCCGCGTCACCCTCGATCTGACCGGACTGCCGCCGACCCCGGAAGCGGTGGACGCCTTCCTCGCCGACCCCGACCCCGCAGCCTACGAGAAGGGCGTGGACCGCCTGCTGGCCTCAGCCGCTTACGGCGAGCATCAGGCGCGATACTGGCTGGACGCCGCCCGCTACGCCGACACCCACGGCGTTCACTTCGACAACTACCGCAGCATCTGGCCCTACCGCGACTGGGTCATCAAGGCCTTCAACGCCAACCAGCCCTTCGACCAGTTCACCATCGAGCAGCTCGCCGGCGACCTGCTGCCAAACCCGACCATGGATCAACAGATCGCCACCGGCTTCCATCGCTGCCTGCCTACCACCGGCGAAGGCGGCGCCATCGCCGACGAATACCTCGCCACCTACGCCAAGGACCGGGTGGTCACCACCTCGCTCGTCTGGCTCGGCCTCACCACCGGCTGCGCGGCCTGCCACGACCATAAGTTCGACCCCATTTCGCAAAAGGATTTCTATCAGCTCAGCGCGTATTTCCGCAACAACCCGATGTCGGCCCTCGACGGCAACTCGGCGGAGCACCCCCCCAACCTGATGGTTCCCAAGGCGGAGGACTTCCCCCGCTGGCAGGAACTCTCGACCTTGTTGCCGGCCAAGGAACAGGCCTTGAAGGACGCCGGAAAACTGGAGGCTGAGCAGCTCCAGGCCAGCCTTGCCACGGCTGCCACCGCCGCCGCGAAACTGCCGGAGGCCCCGGCCGACACGCTGCTCTCCTTCACCGCTGCGGCCGGAACCGGCGGGTCCGTAGGGTTCACCCTGCAGGGGCAGCCCGCCACCACCACTCTCGGCGGCAAATACCAATGGGTGCAGCACGGCCCCGTGCCAGCCCTGACCACCGGCGAGAACTTCTCCGCAGAACTGGGGGATTTTGCCAACTTCCCCAACACCCAGGCGTTTTCCTACGGCACGTGGATCCGTGGCGAGAACCTGGCGGGCGCCCTGCTCTCACGCATGGATGAAGCCAACTCCTTCACCGGTTGGGATCTCTGGTTTGAAAACGGATCCTTCGGCACGCACCTGATCCACTCGTGGCCCGACGACGCCATCAAGGTGATCTCCGAAACGAAATTGCCACCCAACGAGTGGTGCCATGTGCTGGTCTCCTACGACGGTTCCTCGAAAGCCGCCGGGGTCAAACTTTTCCTCAACGGGCAAAGCGTTCCGGTCAAGGTTGCAAGCGATTCCCTAACAGGCACGCTTTGCAACCAGGTGCGGGTCCAGCTCGCCCGCCGCACCCCCGGCCAAGCTCTGCTCAACGCATCCTTCCACGATCTCCGCCTTTACCCCCGCGCACTCACTGCGGAAGAGGTCCCGCCCATCGCCCTCGCCGCCTTCCGGCCCCACCTCGCCACGCTCGCCCCCGACGCGATGGAACCCTCCCTGCAAACGATCCTGGCCGCCGGCACCAAGCGCGACAAATCCGCCACCGAGCCGCTCCGGCGCGAGGTCGCCGCCCTCCAAGCCGAACGCGAGACGATCCGGCAACGCGGCGCAATCACCCTCGTGATGCAGGAGAACCACGAGGAGCCTTCCGCCTTCATCCTCGGTCGCGGGGATTACACCCAGCAGAAGGACAAGGTGGGGGCCGACGTTCCCGCCGTCTTCGGCGTGCGCATCGCCAAGGACGATCCCAAAAACCGCCTTGGCCTCGCCCGCTGGCTCGTCAATCCAGCACACCCGCTCACCGCCCGCGTCACCGTCAACCGCTTCTGGCAGCAGCTCTTCGGCACCGGCCTCGTGGCCACTGCGGACGACTTCGGCGTCATGGGCGAACGGCCCGTCCATCCCGAATTGCTAGACTGGCTCGCCATCGAGTTCCGCGACAGCGGCTGGGACGTGAAGAAACTCATGAAACTCCTGGTGACCTCGGCCACCTACCGCCAATCCGGCGTCGCCACCCCGGCCAAGCTGGAACGGGACTTCGCCAACCGCCTCCTGTCCCGCGGCCCCCGCCAACGCCTGGACGGCGAGATGATCCGCGACCAGGCCCTGTTCGTCAGCGGCCTGCTGGTTGACAAGCTCGGCGGTCCCAGCGTCAAACCCTATCAACCCGACGGCGTCTGGGAAGCCGTGGCGATGAAGGAGTCCAACACCAGCAGGTACGCACGGGATTCTGGCGAGGCACTTTACCGTCGCAGCCTCTACACCTTCTGGAAACGCAGCGCACCGCATCCCTCGCTGGAGGCCTTCGGTACCCCCTCCAGGGAAAATTGCACGCTCCGCCGCGAACGCACCAACACCCCCCTCCAGGCCCTCGTCACCCTCAACGACATTCAGTTTGTCGAGGCCGCCCGCGTACTCGCCGAACGCATCCTCACCCAGCGTGCCACGACTGCCGAGCGCTTCGACCACCTTTACCGCATCGTGCTCTCACGCCCGCCAAAGGCGGCCGAGTTGCCCATCCTGACCGCCGCCCTGGCGGATTTCCGGGCGATCTACGACCAGGCCGAAGACGCCGCCAAAAAACTCATTTCCCATGGCGAACGCATTCCCGACCCGACCTTCGCCGCGCCCGAGCTGGCCGCCTGGACCCTTCTCGCCAGCGACACCCTCAACCTCGACGAAGCACTCAACCGCTAAACCCTGATAGAACCATGGCCTGCGAATCCTACTATCGTTCCCTCACCCGCCGCGACTTCTTCGGCCAGTCCGCGCGCGGCCTCGGCGTCGCCGCCCTCGCCTCGCTTCTCGGCGAGAGCCTGCGCGGCGAACCCGGTGCCGCCACCGCCGTCGATAAACTGCTGCCGCACTTCGCACCGAAGGCCAGGCGCGTGATCTATCTGTTCATGCTGGGCGCGCCCTCCCAGCTCGACCTCCTCGATTACAAACCCGGCCTGGACAAACTCTTCGACCTCGACCTGCCCGAGTCCATCCGCAAAGGCCAGCGCCTCACCGGCATGACCTCCGGCCAGGCCCGGTTCCCCATCGCGCCTAGCAAATTCAAGTTCACCCAACACGGCCAGGCCGGCACCTGGTTCAGCGAAATCCTGCCCTGGACGGCGCAGTTGGCCGACGACCTGTGCGTGATCAAGACGATGCATACCGAGGCGATCAATCACGAACCCGCCAACACCTTCATCAACACCGGCAACATGAACCCCGGCCGACCGTGCATCGGCTCCTGGCTCTCCTACGGCCTCGGCTCGATGAACGAAAATTTGCCGGCCTTCGTCGTCCTTCACGCCCAGCATTCCAACCCCAACTCCAACGTCCAGGCCATCTCCGCCCGGCTCTGGTCCAGCGGCCCCATCCCCTCGCAGCACAGCGGCGTCGCCATCCGCCCCGTCGGCGGCGGCATCCAATTCCTCGATGACCCGCCCGGCATCGACCGCGCCACCCGCCGCCGCATGCTCGACGAACTCGCCGCCCTCAACCGCCAGGAAGCCGACGCCTGCCTCGACCCGGAAACCCTCACCCGCATCGCCCAGTATGAAATGGCTTTCCGCATGCAGGCCTCGGTGCCCGAACTCACCGATCTATCCAAGGAACCCGAACGCGTCCGCGAGCTTTACGGCCCGGACGTGAAGAAGCCCGGCAGCTTCGCCCACTGTGCTCTGCTCGCCCGCCGAATGGCCGAACGCGGCGTGCGCTTCGTCCAGATCTATCATCGCGGCTGGGACCAGCACGGCACCCTGCCCGCCCACATCTCCTCGCAGTGCCTGGATGTGGACCAAGCCTGCTACGCCCTCGTCCAGGACCTCAAGGTCCGTGGATTGTTAGACGACACCCTCGTCATCTGGGGCGGCGAATTCGGCCGCACCGTGTACAGCCAGGGCACCCTCACCCGCGACGACTACGGCCGCGACCACCACCCGAAGAACTTCTGCATCTGGATGGCTGGCGGCGGCGTCCAAGGCGGCATGACCTACGGGGAAACCGACGATTTTTCCTACAACATCGTCAAGGACCCCGTGCATCTCCGCGACTTCCACGCCACCTTGCTCCACCTGCTCGGCATCGACCACGAGCGCATGAGCATCCGCAGCCAGGGCCTCGACATGCGCCTCACTGGTGTTGAACCCGCCATGGTCGTCAAGGGCATCCTGGCCTGAACCCGCAGATGCCGCAGTGCCCCAAGGAACACAGTTCCTGATCCCGGCGGAAAACGAGTTGACACTTGCTGGCGTTTCAGACGAATTCGTGAATCATCCGCGCATGGGTTTGCGGGTGGCAGCAGTGCCGCTGCGGTGTCATGTCATGTCTTGCTCTTACTTGATCATTGAATGTTGGAAGTTGAATGTTGAATGTTGATTTCAGAAGTGACTGAAAGGCGAATTCTTCATCTTCCATTCAAACCTCAAAAATCAACACTCAGCACTCATCAATCTCCTTCCAACCGCCGACACCACCACCGCCTACTTCGACGCCCTGGGCCGCTCCACCCACCTCGCCGACTGGCAGTTCAGGCAGGCCCAGGACTCCTTACCTCTGTGAAGTGATGGTGACACTGTGTTAGGAATCGTCGGCGGCGGGTGAGCCTAACAGAGAGTAGCGCATGATCAGTTCGGTTCCCGGAAAGGTGATTTC
>JAPLUI010000131.1 GCA_026397725.1 Verrucomicrobiota bacterium
CCACCCCGCTGTGGCTAAACCGTTAGAGCTGCGGGGTTCCCATGAGGCACGCCGAAGATTTCAACATTCAACATTCAACTTCCAACATTCAATGATCAAGTAAGAGCAAGACATGACACCGCATCGGCACTTCTGCCACCCGCAAACCCATGCGCGGATGATGCACGAATTCGTCTGAAACGCCAGCAAGTGCCAACTCATTTTCCGCCGGGATCAGGAACTGTGAATTGAGAGAAAACCCGCAGCACACCCTATCCATCGTGAACCACCACCAGCCGCTTGTAGTTCTGTTAGCATGTCTCACGGCCGGTGCCGCCAGCGCCGGGCCGCGGCCGCGGCCGCAGCCGCGCGTGCCAACTTCATCCCGTGGCCGAGGAAAGTCGAACTCGACCCGGGCCAGTTGCGTCTGACGTCCGCGCGGATTGTGGCCAGCGCCCCGGCCTTGCTGCCGCTGGCCAAGTTGTTGTCCGAGGAGATCGCCGCCACCACCCGCCTGAAGCTGCCGGCCGTCAGCGGCCCGGGCGAGTCGGCGGCGGTGGCGCGGGTGCGGCATGATGACAACCCCGTCAAGGCCTACCGCGGGTTGATGATCGACGTGGCGCGCCAGTATCACACGATCGACAATCTCAAACGGATTGTGGAAATGTGCCGGCTGTATATAATCCGATATCTGCAGTTGCACCTGACCGGCGACCAGGGGTTCATGATTCCGACCAAGGCATTTCCCAGGGTGCTCACCCGAAACCAGCACGGCGGCCAGCCGTACACGCCCGAGTACCAGACGCCCGTCACCACCGGGCAGCCCGGCTTGGTGCGGGCGGCCCGGTTTGACGGCGCCGGCAAACAAGTCGGGCCACTCGGCGAAGACCATTTGCGCAAGACCGGCAAATGATGGCCGGGCTGGATCCGGCTTATCTAACATATAGCACCAGGATCTCACCGCATGAACCTGCGCTTCACCTTCCCCAAGGCCGGCGAAGGCCGCATCCAGATCGACATGGCGCGGCGCATCGGTGAGACCTGCCGCTGGAAGAAGGCCAGCAAGCAGTCGTTCACCATGGTCGATGAGCGAACCATCGCCGGATCGATGTACTGTCCGAACGAGGATGGCGGCTGGGGCGGCGGCGCCGGCGGGTGCAGCTATACCCTGTATTTCTACGCCCAGTTCAGCAAGGTTCCGAGCCATGTCGGGATCTGGGACAAGGACGAGGTGTTCACGGGCAAGATGGCCCACGAGGGCCGGGATGTGGGCTTCTATGCCGAATTCGCCACTACCGCGGGTGAGCGGATCATGCTCAAGGCGGGAGTGTCATTCGTCAGTATCGAGGGGGCCAACTCAAGCCATTTCCGGTGCCGTTCGCAGATCAGATAGATATAACAAGGAAGATTCATGGCAACAATATCCGCTTCATTCAAACCATCCGCGACCTCCGCCGCACGCGAGGGAGGGCAGAGGGATCGAACGTCATTCGCGATCATAACCTCGCTTTTTTTCGGGTGGGGCTTTATCACGTGCATGAATGACCTGCTGATTCCGAAGTTCAAGGCTGCGTTTGAGTTGACCCAGTTCCAAGCGAACCTGGTCCAGTTCGCCTTCTTCGGTGCGTATTTCTGCGTCTCCCTGCCTTTATTCTCATCAACTACCTTGGCGAGGTGATGGCGCTTTCCCACAGGGATGCTGACAAGTATCTTCACCCTCTCCATTCGGGACCTGGGTGACGACACTCCCCAGGGGAGTTCGCTGCTGGTGATGATGATCGTGGGCGGTGCGCTCATGCCTCTGATCCAGGGCGCGTTGATGGATCGCGTGGGAGTGCGCCTGTCCCTGTCGATTGTGCTGGTCGGGTACGCCTACCTGATGTTTTTCGGTTTCTTCGCCTGGAGGTTCGGCAGGGCCGCTGCGGACGGCGACGGGGCGCTGTCCTAACCACAGAGTCGGAGGGACGATACCACAAGGCGCGGCCAGTGAATCAGATTCTTTTCCCGCCCTCCGGTCCGGCCCTCGCCCGAAAACTAATTCCTGGCGGTAGCAGTCAGTCAGTAGTCTCGCCGGCTTGCTGTAGAATCTCCGTCACGATGTTGTCTGTGAGTCTTGAGTTGGGCTTGACGCGCCGGTTTGCCGGCGATTAGACTGCGGCCCCATGAAACTCCCAATCGGCCTAATGACGGCGCTGCTCACCACTTTGCAGCTTCTCGCCCAAGATCCACAATCCGTCCGACTGTGGCCCGCCGCCGCTCCCGGCGCGCTGGGTGCCGACGACAAGGATGTGCCCACCCTCACGCCGTTTCTGGCCAAGCCCGAGTTGGCCACCGGCGCGGCGTTGGTGATCTGTCCCGGTGGCGGCTACGGCGGTCTGGCGGGTCATGAGGGCAAGGATTACGCGCTGTGGCTCAATACCCAGGGCATCGCCGGGTTCGTGCTCAAGTATCGGCTCGGCAGCGGCGGCTACCGCCATCCGGTGATGCTCGGCGACGCCGCCCGCGCCGTGCGCCTGGTGCGTGCCCGTGCCGCCGAGTGGAAGATCGACCCCAAGCATGTCGGCATCATGGGTTCCTCGGCTGGCGGGCATCTGGCCTCCACCTTGCTGACGCATTTCGATGCCGGCGACGCCAAGGCGAGTGATGTGATTGAGCGGCAGAGTTCGCGGCCGGATCTGGGTATCCTGTGCTATGCGGTCATTACCATGGGACCTAACACCAACGCCGGATCCAAGAATAATTTGTTGGGAAACAACCCTGCTCCAGAGCTGGTGAAACTATTATCCAACGAACTGCAGGTCACCGCCCAAACCCCGCCGTGTTTCCTCTGGCACACCTGGGAGGACAATGGCGTCAAAGTGGAAAACACCTTGGAATTCGCCCTGGCCATGCGCCGCGCCGGCGTGCGCTTCGATTTGCATGTCTATGAAAAAGGCGATCACGGCATGGGCCTGGGCGGCAGCCCTGCCGACCCGGCCAAATGCCACGACTGGACCCGCGATTGCGCCTCCTGGCTCAAGGTCGAAGGCTTCGGGCGCAAATAGGGGCGCGTCGGCGGCAGCCCGTGGGTTTCCGCGTGTTCCTGCCACCATTGGGCAGAGCCCATGCTCGGGTTAGTGATAGAATTGCGTTCAGTGGGTGTGTTTTCATTTTCGATTTCCACTTGTCTGTTTCATCGCATCGATCTTTGCCTGGAAGCTGACATAGGTGCCCACTTGGGTGATGCTGTCGCCAAGGATCATCACCCGCTTGCCGGCCAAAAGATCAACATTCTTCGTGGCATTCGTGGCTCCCGCTGCGGGGACCTGGCGCACCGGAGCCGCCCCAACGGTTTGGGCTGGTGCGGTCGCGGCAAAACCGGTGGTTAACAGAATGGCGAGTGCGGTCGAAATCGTTTTCATGGATTGCTTTTTCTTAGTTGGTTCCGTTGATAGCGCAACGCTCCGTCCACCCAGCGGCTGGTGCTGCTTGCCTGCCACGCCGCCGCGCGGAATCCCACCGTCCGTTTGAGCGCTTGCTTCGTCATCCTTTCCCAAGCGCCGCCTCGGCGCAATCCAATGATCCATCACCGTCACCGCTTGTCGAGTGCCTTTCTGCCAAAAATCCGATGATTTTCTGCCAAAAAACCCATAGACAGACGGGATAATCCTTGCTTGTCTGAACGCCAGCGCAAGCAATGCCTTCCCCGGTCCGCGTCCCGCCGATGGAACTTCCGCCAGTCAACCCGGCCTAGAATCCTTGAAACGCAAAAGATGTTGTCGTTAGGTCAAGTTCTTCGTCTGGTCTCTGGTCTCTGGGGTCTGAGGCGAAGCCTCGCTAACATAAATCAAACCCGCCAACCAACCGCCGCAACCGCGCGATCCTTTTTGACACCACGCTTCGACCTTCAATCCATCTCCCGCAACCAACAAAAACAACACCATGAAAACATCGGATATCATCAAGCCCATAAGGCCTCATCTCAAGCACCGTGCCCTGCCGCTGGCAGCCCTGGCCCTCATGGCCTTCGCCTCCAGCGCAGCAGCCGCGCCTCTCTATCAGGAATCGTTCGCCACCCCCTGCACCTCTGCCGGCTTCTCCGCGGCCTATCCCGGGTTCAGCCAGTCCGGACCCGCGGTGAATGTGCACGCCGCAGGCTACGCCAGCACCGATTCGGCAGCCGGTGCCAGTGGCGGTCTCTGGCGGACCATGCCGCAATACGACTGGGCCTTGCCGCTGACGATTTCCGCGGAGATCGGGGCGGCGGATGGCAACGGCGGAAATAGCCTCGGGGTGTTCTTCGGCGATGCCTCCGGCTTGGACACTGGGTACACGGGCATCACGTTCCGGCCATTCATTCCAACTGGTGCTAACGGGGCGTTTGTCGGATACGCCAC
The DNA here is from genome assembly GCA_026397725.1 of Verrucomicrobiota bacterium. Lineage (GTDB taxonomy): Bacteria > Verrucomicrobiota > Verrucomicrobiia > Verrucomicrobiales > Akkermansiaceae > Luteolibacter. Next base: position 4,356 of record JAPLUI010000131.1, read on the forward strand.
CGGGTGGCCTGGACGGGAATCATTCGGGCTCGGGGGCAACACTGCAATCGACCCCGCTGTGGCGGGCGGAGGCGGCTTGACCAAGATCTCGTTCACCATTCGGCAGAATGCCGGGAACCCCGGCTTGTTCGATTGGCTGGCAAAGGTCAATGATACGGAAGTATGGGCCCACGGCACCAGTGGCTGGCATCTGGGAATACCCAAGAGCAATTTGAATGCCAGTGGCGGCTTGAAGACCTTCGGCGTGGGTTATGACGCCTTGACGCCGCGCATCGCCAACCTGACCCTGGAACTGACCGGCACTGTCACCACCATGGACACCACCACCACCGTGGTCAGCTCGAATAACCCGTCCACCTCTGGCGATGCGGTCACCTTCATCGCCACCATCGCCCCGGCCAGCGGCGTGCTGGTGCCCGTCGGTACGGTCCAGTTCAAGGTGGATGGCACGGACTTGAATTCCCCGGTCCCCGTCACCCTTGGTGGCATTGCGACCACCGGCACCACGGCGATCCCCATCGCCGGCTCGCCGCACGAGGTCACGGCGGTCTTCACCCCCGAAACCGGCAGCTTCGCCACCAGCACCGGCACCCTGAGCGGCGGCCAGACGGTCCTCACCCGCAGCGCACCACCCGCGCCACCTCTCTATCAGGAATCGTTCAGCACCCCCAGCACCTCTACCGACTTCTCCACGAACTATCCCGGGTTCAGCCAGTCCGGGCCCGCGGTGAATGTGAATGCCGACGGCTACGCCAGCACCGATTCGCGAGCCGGCGAAGTTGGCGGTCTCTGGCGGACCATGCCGGTGTACGACTGGTCCGGGCCGCTGACGATTTCCGCGCAGATCGGGGCGGCGGATGGCAACGACGGAAATAGCCTCGGGGTGGGCTTCAGCAATGCCTCCGGCTTGGCCACTGGGTGGACGGGCATCACGTTTCGGCCATTCATTCCAAGTGATAAAAACGGGGCGTTTGTCGGATACGCCAACGGGTACCCCGGACGGGATCAATTCGGGCTCGGAGGCAACACTCCAATCGCCCCAGGTGTGGTGGGCGGAGGTGCCTTGACCAAGATCTCGTTCACAATTCGGCCGAATGCCGGGAACTCCGCGTTGTTCGATTGGCTGGCAAAGGTCAATGATACGGAAGTATGGACCGCCGTTGCCGACGGCGGCACCGGCACCAGTGGCTGGCATCTGGGAATCGACAAGAACAGGCTGAATGCCAGTGGCGGCCTGAGCACCTTCGGCCTGGGTTATGACACCTTGACGCCGCGCATCGACAACCTGACTCTGGAAGGGCCCGTTGCCGGCCCGCCCGCCGGCAGCTACGATGCCTGGGCCGCCGGATACGGCCTTACCGCCGGGGCCGCCTCCCGTGGTGCCGACCCGGATGGCGATGGCTTCACCAACATTCAGGAGTTCCTCTTCGGCACCTCGCCAGTCGCCGGCAACGGTACCTTGGTGACGAGCGAAACACTCGGCGGAGGTCTCGTCCTGCACTGGCTGCAACGTGCTAGCGGATGCAGTTATCTGTTCCAGGAAAGCCTCACCATGGGCGCAAGCGATTGGAGCACCAGCGTGATCGTGCCGGCACTCGACGTCGATCAAAGCGGCGTGCCCACCGGCTATGAACGGTACAAGGCGACCATCTCCATCGGCGTCGCACGGAAGTTCTTCCGCGTGGAGGGTACGGAGAACTGATCACCCCGCCACAGGTTCCTTAAACTCAGTGCCCGCCTCTGGTGCCCCCGAGGCGGGTATTTTAACACCAAATCCTAGCAGTAAAATCCCGGTAACATTCCGGTTGTGGCACGCGTATGGCTCCTGCGATGCATGAAATCAACTCCCGGCTTCCCGCCCTCCGGTCCGGCTTGGGCGGGCGTAGCGCAGCGAAGACCCGCCACCGGCTTTTCCAACGACCCTCGCCCGCAAGCAAATTTCTAACAGTCGTCTCGGGCGTCCTGTTACTGTCGGCTGGAATGGTCCCTGCCGAGGACAAGGCGGCGAAACCCAGTGTGATCGTATGCGAAACGGGTGGGCCGACGCTGGAGATTCTGGCGGCACGCGAGCTGCGACGATACTGGTATTTGCGGACGGGCGACCTGTTGCCCATCGTCCCAAGCATGGAACAACAAGCGTCCGGCGGTGGATTCGTGGTGGGGCGGAAGGATCGCGCCATGCTGCGCGAAATGGACGGCACACCCGCATGGAGCGCCACCTTGGCGGGCATCGGTCCCCAGCAGTACCTTCTCAAAACGATCGAACGCGGCGGGAACCGTTGGCTGCTGATCGCCGGCGGCGACGACGTCGGCACGCTTTACGGCGCTTACCGCGTGGCTGAGCATCTGGGCGTGCGATTCTACCTGCACGGTGACGTGATTCCCGATGAACGGATGCGCGCGGAATTGCCCAACCTCGACGAACCAGGCAAGCCGCTGTTCGCGCTCCGGGGGATCCAGCCATTCAACAACTTTCCCTTTGGCCCCGACTGGTGGACCACGGAAGACTACAAGGCGACCATTTCCCAGCTTGCCAAAATGCGGATGAACTTCATCGGTTTCCATTGCTACCCCGAATACTTCGGCCAATGCCTTGCAGAGCCTACGGTCTGGACCGGAATGAAAGGCGACTTTGACGATCAAGGCCGGGTACGGGCCGGTTATCCGACGCGACAGAGCCACACGATGGAAAACCCGCCACAAGGCGGATTCGCAGTTCCCATGAAAACCAGCGACTATCGCTTTGGTGCGGCCATGTTGTTTGACCGGGATGACGCGGGCAGCGAAGCCATGGCCGCCGGCAGTTCCCAGTCAACCCCTGTTGATAGGCAGAACGCCGTGTTCAACTACTGTGGTACGATGTACCGCGAGGCGTTTGGTTTTGCCCGCGTGATGGGAGTCAAGACCTGCGTTGGCACTGAAGTGCCCAGCCAGAAGCAGGCCGGTGTCTGGCCCACTGCCGTATTGGAACGGCTCAAAGCCCAGAACAAAGATCCGGCAGATCCAGCGGTCGTGCGGGAGATTTACGAGGCGATGTTTCAGCGGATTATGAAGACGCACCCGCTGGACTATTACTGGCTTTGGACTTGTGAAACCTGGCGCGGCAAGAATACGCCCGAGGAAACCAAGGAGGTGGTCGGGCACTTCAATGCCGCCCACGAGGCGATCCAGCGCGTCGGCGCCCCGTTTCGACTGGCGACCTCCGGATGGGTGCTCGGTCCACAGGAGGATCGCACGGCCTATGATCGGCTCTTGCCTAAGGACATTGCGGTCAGTTCGATCAACCCGGAACTCGGGCACAATCCTGTCGAGCCGGCCTACGCACGCATCCAAGGCCGCGAGAAATGGGCGATTCCCTGGATGGAGGATGATATGGCGCTCGCCGACCCGCAGCTCTGGGTGGGACGCACCCGCAAGGACGCCGCCGACGCCTTGGCCTACGGTTGCACGGGCTTGTTAGGCATTCATTGGCGCACGCAGATCATCGCGCCGAACTTCGCGGCGCTGGCTCAGGCGGGTTGGAGCCAGACACCATGGAACCCCGAGCCGGGAAAGGCGCGCGAGCCGCGAACCCTGGGCACCGCCGATTTCTATGCCGACTGGGCACGGTCTAACTTCGGCAGCGAGGTCGCCGGGGAAGTCGCCGCCATCTACGAGCGGATCGACGGCAATCTGCCCCGCGTGGCAAGCGGTTGCCC
>JAPLUI010000007.1 GCA_026397725.1 Verrucomicrobiota bacterium
CGCCGGGCGTGATGGCGGTGATCGTCGGGGCCGAAGGCGGCACCACGATCGCGTACTTCGCCGCCAGATAGGCGGTCACCGCCCCCTCGTCCGCAGCGGACAAGGCGCTGTCATAACCGACGATCTCGGCGATGTCCATGGAAGCCGTGCCCAGGGTTTCGCACTTCCCGATATTGTAGCCGGGATAGGCGGCGATATTCGCGGCGTCAGGCTGAGTCACGGTGATCTTGAGGATCATGAAGTCGGTGATGGTTCCAAGCTCGAAGCCACCACGAGGCATGCTTCCGCGATTGCTGGAGACCGCCACTCCATTCCTGGAAACGGCAAGCGGCAGCACGTCATCCCAGAAGCCGGTATAGGTGCTGTAAAGATTGCAACTTCCCGTCCGGACTTGCAGGAAACCGCCCGCCCGGCCGAGGAAGGAACCGCTGCCGTCCCAGGTGGTCTTGCCGTCGCCCGACCGCACCACGACGTACTGTTGCTTGGTGAACATTCCGTTAAGTGCGGCGCAAGTCAGGTAACTGTTGCCGCCTCTGCCCAGATGCACCGAAGGCCGGGAATTCACGTCATTCGTCGCAAGTGTCACCGTTCCGCTGCGTGCGGCGTGATGCAAATTGCCCGAGAGATCATTCCAGGTCGTCACCCCGCTGCCATCGGTCGAGACGCCGCTGCCCGCATCGTACCAACAGGTCAATCCGTTGGAGACCGGCACGGCCCCAACCGTCACGTTCAAGTATCCGGAGACCCCGGTGAAACTGTAATTGGGTGCGGACATGGGGCTAGGATCGCAGGTGATTTCGTAGGATCCCTCCGGTGAAGAGGCGTTCGCGGCGCAGAACAGGTTCGCCTTGCCTTGCACATCTGCGGACAATTCGTTCTCAGCAAGTTTGTAACCGGTGATCATGTAAGTGAGCGGCGGGTTGTCGGTTCCCGGAATGCGAACCTTGCCATTCGCCGTCACCGTCAGATTCGCCGGGTTCACTGTCTGGTCCACCGCGTCGGCGGAGCTGCCCAAATAAATGCCAAAGCCGTCATAATCCGCAGTGATCGAATGAGCGGTGCCACCGTCAACCGTAAGCAGACTGGTGCTAATGCTTGCCTGGCCGGTACTGGTATTGACCGCCACCGGACTGCCCAGAGCATCGCCATTGTCGTAGAACTGCACCGAGCCACCATTGGGCGTCGGCGCCACCGTGGCGGTGAACGTCACGGAATTGCCATACGTTGAGGGGCTCGTTGCCGCAAGCGTGGTAGTCGTGCTGGTGGGAAGTGCCACCGTGAAGGTTTGGGTCGCGCACGTGGCCGTCCCGGGGGTCGGACTGTCATTGTTGGTGACCGTGGCATAGATCTCGTAGTCGCCGGATGCCAGCGAACTTCCGAGGTCAGCCGTAAACAACACGCCGTTCTGGGTCGTGCCATGCTCGACAACGGGGCCATCCGGGAGCAGCTTCGTGTAGATCTTCACGGTATCGGTGAGGGTATTGTTGGGTTCCCCCACCTGGGCGACGGCCACAACGTCCGTCAGGTAAGGAAACTGCTGGCCGAGGGTCGGGTTGTTGAGCTTGACGGTCAGATAATAGGGAGGATACGTCGCGGTCACCCCGTATTTGCCCGCCAGATAGCCGCCCACCTTGTTCTCATCCGCAGTGGACAGCGTGGTGTTGTATCCGATGATCTCGGCCACGTCAAAGTCCGTCGTGCCTGTGCCTTCGTTCTTGCCGATCTGGTAGTAAGGATACTGGGCCAGATTCGCCGCACTCGCTTGGTCATTGACGACAATCTTGAGCACCATGTAGTTGGTGATGGGTGCAAGATGGTAGGCGCTACCACCCACGCTATTCGCCGGTAGAGCTGTGCCATTCTTGGAAACAGCCGCCGGGTGGTGGTCCTGCCAGAACCCGTCGGTTCCGCCGGCCATATTGTAGCTGGAGGCCCGCACTGTTAGAAAGTCATTCGACATGCGGCCAAGGAACGAGCCGCCGCTCCAAGTGGTCTTGCCGTCGCCCGACCGCAACACGACGTATTGTTCCTTGACTTTCTGCGCCCCTCCGGCAGTCATCGATA
>JAPLUI010000368.1 GCA_026397725.1 Verrucomicrobiota bacterium
TTCTGATGCTGAGAACGGGAACGCCGAATCCTGGTGACGACCCGGAAGATGTTTGGGCCGCAGCACGCACCGGGACTTAGCCACAGCGGTGTGGCGCTGCGCTTCCCACCGCACTCCATACTCTCACCTGCCCAGGCGCGAGCCAAAGCCTGGAGTGCGGTGGGAAAGGCGCAGCCCGCCACCCCGCTGTGGCAAAACCGTTAGAGCTGCGGGGTTCCCATGAGGCACGCCGAAGATTTCAACATTCAACATTCAACTTCCAACATTGAATGCTCAAGTGAGAGCAAGACATGACACCGCATCGGCACTGCTGCCACCCGCAAACCCATGCACGGATGATTCATTTTCCGTATGCGACGGCGATCCACGAGCGCCATACCTACCGGATGCACGACCTGGGCGAGTTCATGAAAACCCTGCTGGCACGCTTCACCCGGTGGTGCAACACGCATCATGCCCGCACGGGCACGCGGTGGGAAAGCCGCTTCAAGAGCGTGCTGGTGGAAGATGGCATCGCGTCGCGAACGATCTCAGCCTATATCGACTTGAATTCGGTACGGGCGGGAATGGTGACAGATCCGGCGGACTATCGGTGGAGCAGTTATGGTGAGGCAATGGGCGGGGTGCCAGAGGCAATGGCAAGAAGGCCCGGGCGGGCTTGGTGCGGGCGCTCATGGCACACCAGGGATATGCGGCGGACGCGCGGCATTGGGCAGGCAACGTGTCCAAAGACTCACTCAAGTTATGAGTCATTGGAATTCAACATGAGTTCGATTTTGCAAGGAGGGGCGTTTTCCTCGCTCAAGGGACGAGTCACACCTCATGCCACACCCGGAGCGTGCCGGGTTCTGGTGCTGGAAAGGAATTTGGAAACCGCGGCTTTCGCGGGCACGGATAATTTCCGGAGGACCAAGGGATACCGGGTCAAAGGGAAGAATCAGCGTTTCCGGCGAGTCACCAACACTCCGCTGACGAGTAACGTCAGGACCTCGCAACTGGGTTCAGGGACACTGGCAACACGGAAGCCGAAGTCGGCGTCCTCGTACGACGGGTCGTGGTTGCAGCGGGACGAGGGGGCCAGCGTGGAAGGCGTAGTCGGAACAGGAGCCCCCGCGCAGCCGTGCGACGAGCCGGACCCGGCGGCGATGTTCCATTCCCACACGTTCCCTCCCTGATCGTTCGTCCCATACACGCTGTCCGAATTCAAACCATCAGCGCCCACCTCCGTGATTCCCCACGTCCCGGCCCCAGCCCCCCCTTTGCCAACCGATTCACTGAAACATCCCCACGTTATCCGCGTATCCGCAAGCTTGGCTGGCACGAACAGACGGCGCTACCACCGTCTGCCGCTGGCCGCCGCCGTCTGTCATCTCACTCACCCGTTATGAAATCCATCACTGTGCTCCTCGCGCTCCTGCTTTCCCCCGGCGGGGCGGCGGTGCCGTGTGATGCGATGCCGCTGGAGGCAGCGGAGTGGCCGCAGAACTGCCGCCTGCATGTTGAGTTTTCCGCACCCTCCCAAGATGCCTTGCGTTTGGCCCCGGGGCTCGTCGTGCCCTTGCCCGAGAACGTGGAACATGACGTCGCGGTGGAGCATCCGGCCACGGGCACGCCGGTCCTGCGCGTGCAGCCCGACGCCTTCGCGTTCAAAGTCTGGTCCCTCAGGCGCACGGCCGACTACTGCTCGAAACACTACGACGAACATCCGCTCCCCATCACCGCCGCTAGCCTCGACCCGGACCATCGCACGGTGACCCTCGACATTCCGGCGCCCGCCCCCACCCAGTGCCATGCACGCATGGTCAGACTTCGTGCCCCCGACGGCGCTGCCCTCGGGCGCCCGATCCACAGCACCATCCACGTACTCTCCGAGCGATGAAAACCGCCATCACCATCTCGCAAGTGCCGATTGACACCGCCGGTCCGTTTGTGCTGCGCACGCCGCTGCCGACGGCCTTCGCGAGTGCCGCCGCTTTCGGATTTGATGGCGTTGAATTGTTCCTGCCCGATGCGGATTTCATTTCCAGCGAGGAAGTCAACGCGCTGGCAGCCGCGCACGGCTTGGCGATCGCCGCGGTCGGCACCGGGGCCGGGATGCTGCGGCACGGACTGAGTATCACCGCTGCCGCTGCGGAAAAACGCGAGGCGGCGCTCGCCTTCGTGCTCGCGATGATCGACTTCGGCGGCCGCCTGCACGCGCCGACGATTCTGGGTTCGATGCAGGGACGCTGCCCGGCCGGAACCTCGCGGGAAGCCGGGCTTGAGCTGTTAGCCTCGGGCCTCCGGCGCTGCGCCGAGCGGGCGGCCCGTCACGGCGTGCCATTCATCTACGAACCGCTCAACCGCTATGAGACCAACCTCTGCAACCGGCTCACCGAGGCCGCCCGGTTGCTGGATCACCACGCGCTTGGCAATGTCGTGCTCCTCGCCGACCTCTTCCACATGAACATCGAGGAACCCGACCTCCCGACCGCCATCCGGGCGGCGGGCAAACACCTCGGACACGTCCATTTCGCCGATTCTAACCGACAAGCGATGGGCTTCGGTCACACGGACGCAGGAAAGTCGCTGGCCGCGTTGCGGGAAATCCACTATTCAGGCTTCCTTTCGGCGGAAATCCTGCCCTTGCCGGATCCCGCCGCCGCCGCCCGCCAAACGCTGCTATCCATCCGCTCATGGCTCGCCACTTCCCGCCGAAAACCGGGCCACCGTGAAGGCCTTACCGATAACAACTGAGTTCTCATACCATCTCATGCAAGCCATCCAATTCGCCGCCCCCAAGGAAATCGTCATCATCGACCTGCCGGAGCCCCTGGCACCCGGCCCGGGCGAGGCGCTCGTCCGCACCCATCGCATGGGCGTCTGCGGGACCGATCTCTCGTGCTATCTCGGCAAGTTCCCGTTCTTCGCCTATCCGCGCACGCCCGGCCATGAGCTTGGCTTGGAAGTGGTCGCCGTCGCCGCCGACGTGACCGAGGTGCAACCCGGCGACAAGTGCGCGCTGGAACCCTACGTCAACGACCCGGCCTCCCGGACCTCGCAACACGGCTTCCCTAACTGCTGCCCCGGAGTGCAGGTCATTGGCGTCCATGGCAACGGCGGACTGCGCCGGGGCCTGTTCGCCGTTCCCGCCCGCAAGCTCCATCCCGGCAACGAGCTGTCCTACGAGCAACTCGCCCTCGTCGAAACCCTCGCCATCGGCTACCACGCCGTCCAGCGCGCGAATCCTCAGACGGGTGAAACCGTGCTGGTCATCGGTGCCGGCCCGATCGGGCTCGCCTGCCTCGAGTTCCTCAAACTGCTGAAGGTGACCACCATCGTCATGGACCGGGTCCGCAGCCGACTCGAGTTCTGCCAGCACCGCCTCGGCATCCAGCAGGTGCTTGAATTCCAGCCGGACGGCTCCCATCTGGCCGCGCTGGAGCACCTCACCGGCGGCCAACTCGCCGACGTCGTCATCGACGCCACCGGCAACGCGCAGTCGATGTCCACCTGCTTCGAGTATGCGGCGTTCAGCGGCCGGGTCGTCTATGTCGGCATCACCACCGCCGCTCTGACCTTTCCGCACGCGGCCGTTTTCCACCGCCGCGAACTCACCCTGCTCGCCTCGCGCAACGCGCTGCCGCAGGACTTCCCGAAAATCATCGGCCTGATCCGCGACGGCAGCATCAACACCGCCCACTGGATCACCCACCGCCTGCGTTTCGATGAGGTGCCGACGGAATTCGATAAACTAACGGACCCCGCACTCGGCGTCATCAAGGCCATCATCGAAGTCAACTGAGACCTAACCCGGCAGCGCGGCATCCTGCTCATTGCAACATCACGGCTCAGCTCAAGTTGCGCCAACTCCGCTGCCACCGCCTCGCCATAACTGCTCCACCGATAATCCGCCGGGTCCGCCACCATCCCGGCCCGCACCGGTTTCAATTGCTCTTTATCCTCCGCCTCGAACGCCAGCCGCAGCTCCACGGCACGCGTGGCGCAGTGGTAGCTCACCGGTCGTGCGGCGGAATCCTTCCACGGGCCAGCCAGCACGCGCGTCTCATTGTGGTATTGAATATTGGGGTTGATGGTCGGGGCAGCGACACCAGTGGCAGCGACAACCGCCGAAGCCTCCCCCTGCCGGACGAACCGCAAGCAAAATTTGACTATTTATCTGACACTCTGTTCGACACTCTGTTCGCGAATGAAAGAGGCTTGCGCAAAGGTAACCGGGCGGACCAGACTGCGGCATGAAGATGGACTCGCGAAGGTGGTTCAAGGTGGAGACCCGGCGGCGGGAAATCATGGAGGCCTTGGCCCGCGACAACCACGCGGCGGCGGCCTGTGACGCGATGCGCAAGCTGGCGGTTCGGGAACCGATGGCCCCGGCGGTGCAAATGGATTTGGTGACGCTGGCGACCATGGTCAGCGAGTATGACCTGGCATTGGCAGCGGCGGGACGTTTGCTGCGGATCGCACCGGGGGATTTTCTGGCGATGAGCCATGCGGCGGACGCGTTTCTGCAATGCGGACGCGAGGACAAGGCGCTCGAGGCCTGGCGCACCATCAAGCTCCCGGCGCATCGACCGGCGGCCATGACGGCGATGGCACGGATCGCGGAACGCGGCGGCAGGCCGGAGGAGGCGGCGGCATGGGTGGAACGGGCGCTGGCGCTTGACCCGCGCGATGCGATGTCGGTGCTGCTGGCGGGCCAACTCGCTTCGCGCCGGGGTGAGTTCGAACGCGCGACGGCGTTGTTAGAGCACTGCGCGCTGCCGGTCGTGCCAGCGACACTGCGATGCCAGGCGCTCTATGAGTTGGGTGAAGTCCGGGATCGCACGGACGACCCGGCCGGGGCCGTGGCCGCGTGGCGGGCCGCCAAACGCTGCATCGAGGAAGGCTTCGCACCCCAGGTCGATCTCGGTCGCCGCGTGCGCCGGAAAATCCTCGAACGCAACCGCGCCTTGGTGGCGGAACTCACCCCGACGCTGATCCGGCACTGGCGGTGCCAGCCACCGGCCTGTGAAATGCCCCCGCTGGCGCTGCTGGCCGGCCATCCGCGCAGCGGCACAACCTTGTTAGAGCAAGTGCTGGCCGCCCATCCGGCGGTGATCGACATCGACGAAAAGGACGCACTGGCCTGCGCGCTGCGGGAGACCTTGTTTCCCGAGGTTCCCGCCGGGCCGAACCTGCAGGACCTCGACGCGATGCCCGCCGAGGCGCTGGAAGGCGTGAGACGCGACTACCTGCGGCGCATTGCCATGTTGCGCGACCTGCGGGGAGCGGATCGTTTCATCCTCGACAAGAACCCCAACCTAACAGACTTCCTGCCGTTCCTGTTGCGGCCGTTTCCGGAATTGCGGATCCTGGTGGCGCGGCGCGATCCGCGGGACATCCTGCTGAGTTGTTTCCGGCTGCCGGTGTTGCCGCAGACGGGCAACACCGGCTGGTTGCGCGAGGACCACGCCGCGGAGGATTACCGTTCGATGATGGGCGTGTGGGAAAAACTGCGCGAAGGCCTGGCCGACGACACGGCTTGGCTGGAAGTCTCCTACGAAAACCTCTGCACCGACTTCGAGAACGAAGCCCGCAAGATCACCGGCTTTCTCGGCCTCGACTGGCATCCGGCGCAGGCCGACTACCGCCAAACCCGTGCCGCCGGCCAAGCGGCATCCTCGCCCAGTTATGCGGCCGTGCGGGCGCCCGTCCATTCCGGCAGCATCGGCCGCTGGCGGCGCTACGCGGACTTGCTCCCGGAGCTGTTCGCGCCGTTCTCGCAGTAATGGTCTTGGCATGGGACCTCCCTATCATGGGCCACGAAGTCGGCCGCTTTCCGGAGAAAGAATGTCACCACTCACAGGATTCGGATGGGGGCCGGGGCGTTTCAGATGACTGAGACCCTGAATCCATCTGCCACGAAATCCCCCACCGCCCCTTCGTCTTCACCGACCCCCGGAGTCCTTCGCTGCATTTACGCAAACGCCACGGCCTCCTGCACCTCCTCCTCCAAACCTCCACCGAGAGCCTGCGCGACGCCCTCCGCTTCACTCATGTCGTGGGGCGTCATGATTGTCTCCGTTCAATGACTATTTGTCTGTCCCATAGTTCAGTGTCTGTCCCAGGGTTCTTGTCCCATGGTTCTGGCAGCAGGAGCGCAGGCCGCTTCAAGCCGAGCGCGCCGGTCGTCACTCCGTCCCGGCATCCAAGGCCGCGCCGGTGACGCCTGGCTGAAGAACGGTGCCTTTGGGCATCGGGATGAAATTCCGCCACGACTTGCGGGTGCCGTCCTTGATGAAATCCCAGGCCGGAAAGTCGAGTTTCCCAGTGGCCTTCACCTCCCAAGTGCTCACGCCCTCGGGCAGTTTCAGGTAGCGATCCCGGCCGGCACCATCGATGAAGAGTCCGCAACCGACCGGGATGTCGCGGATGGCATTTTCGCTTTCCATGTAAGGCTGGCCAAACGAGTTGCTGCGTGCCACCCAGGTGTCGTTGCCGCCCTTGTCCCAGCAAACCGCCAGGCTGTTGAGGTTGCTGATTCCGAAGGCGGAGTCGCCGCACAGATAGATATCGTCGCCGCCGCCGTCCTCGAACCAACCGATGGAGAAATCCCGGCCAAAGCCGCAGGCCCGCGAGCTTTTGCCACGCCAGATGTCGTTGCCCTTTTCGTCGATCACAATGCCCACGGCAAAATGAGGCGGACTGGCGATCGAGTAGGAGTCCGAGATATATTCGTCGTTGCCGCCATCGTCGTGGCAGATGCCCACCGCATACCAATAGGCGGAGCCGATGCCGTAGATGCCGCATTGATAGAAATCGTTGCCGCCGCCGCCATCCACCAGCATGCCGATGCCGCCGGCCCACGAGTGGCCGTCGCCCATGTCGGCGCGGCGGCCGAAGCCAAAGCCGAGCGACAGGCTGAGCTGGGTGCCGAAGTCATCGAACCACGAGTATTTGATGTTTTTCACATCGGCGAGGTAGCGGTCGTCGCCGCCGAGATTGACGGCGAAGCCAGCGCCCTTGGTGCCGCCGTAGCCGAGGCTTTTCTGCAGCACCTCGTGGGTGTCCTGGCCGGCCAGATCGGCGAAGGTGCCAGTGCCGAAGAACCCGTACCCGAGCACGCCGGAGTCGCCGCGGTAGCTGTCGTCTCCCGCCACCTCGAGCAGCGCGCCATGACCTAACGCTCCGCAACCCAGCCCGCCGGCAGGACTGACATAGCGGTCGTTGCCGGCGAGGTCGGCGAGGAAGCCATAGCCTAACAATCCGCAACCAAAGGCCGGGTGGTGTTCGGCGGCGGTTTCCTGGCGGAAACCCGGCTTGCCGCCGCGCGGGCCGTGTTCAAGGCGCTCCAACCAGGCGGCGGCGGTGCGGGTCTCGTAGTGGTCGTCGCCGGCCACATCGATGAGGATGGAAACCGCGTGGTCCACGGCATCGCTGGAGGCCGCGCCGCGGTAGTAGCGGTCGTTGCCGCCGAGGTCGATGGTGAGCAGATCGTGGGTGTCGTCGGTGTTGTGTTCGTCATTGCCGGTACCGGCGATGCGCACGCGGCCGAAGGGGGTGCTGATGGTGAAATCCGCGTCATCGGCGAAGGGAGCTTCCTGGTTCGCGTTGTGGAGGCGTTGGTTGGCGTTGTCCACGGCCATGGCGAGCAGGTTCGCGCCACGGGCCAGCAGCGGAAAGTCCACGGCCCGGGCCATTTTCTCCATCTTGAGGGTCTTGCTTACTTCCGCGAAGCGGATGTCGCCGGGCAACACGGCGTCATCGTCGTGGTCGGCACCCCAGAACAAGTCATCATAGATCAATTCGCGGACCTGGGCGGGATCGAGTCCGGCCTGGCGGAGCGGTTCCAGCAACGCGATGCGGCGGAAAGCCTCGGCGTCCTTGAAGGTGCGGAGGATCAGGGCGGCCGAAGCGTTGGCGGCAGCGGGGATTTTCTGATAGGCAGGCTGGGCGGCGATTTCATCGGCCTTGCCTGCGCCAATGGCTTCGAGGGCCTTGGCCAGCGCCAGCGGGCCATCCTGCTCAGCCATGGCGGCATATACCTTGAGGGCGCTGGAGTAAAAATTGTCGCGCACGCGGATGCCGGTGGCACTTTGGGCCTGGACTTGAAGTTCCTGGATGCTTGGCGCCACGCGGCGGGCGGTGGCCGCCATGTCCCGGGCATAGGGGCTGCAGTTCCACGGGTTCTGGTAGAACAAGTCGAACGCCGGGAGTCGCCAGGTATCGCCACGCCACAGGCCGACCACTTCCGGGGCGAAGCGGAAGCGTTGGGGGTCGAGACCGGCCGTCTTGAGGGCCTCGTCGAAGAGCGGGGCCTGCTCGCCCGCCCACCATGCCCAATGGGAGTGGTTAGGGGGCAGCGGAGCGGTGGTCGTGGGTAGGGCCTCACCTTCGGCGGCGTGCAGCGCGGCGCAGGCGATGATGAGCAGCACGGGACCGGCGAACAGCGGGTGGCGGAACGGAAGATTCATGGCCATGAACTGCAACCGGGTGAGACCGCGCGGACAAGCTCCAATGGGTTGTATTCGTCGCATACATCCCGCTTGCGCTTGCGACGCGGGCCGGGGCGGGTTGGACAACCGCATGTTTTCACGCGACCTGCGGTATCGATCGGCAACTGGAACAGGTCCTTGCCGACTACCGCCAAACCCGCGCCGACAGCCCTGCCGCCTCGCCCGGTTATGCCGCCGTGCGGGCACCCGTCCATTCCAGCAGCATCGGCCGCTGGCGGCACGATGCCGACCTTTTACCCGGGTTGTTCTGCTTGCCGTCCGGCCCAACTGCCGCGACACTTCCACCATGACCGCGTTGAAACAGCCCGGCCTTCTAGAACCAGCGCCCGTCCCGGATTTCGTGAAACGCCCAATTCACCGCCTCGATCCGGCGCTGGTTGGCGGCGCTGATCTTGTCGGGCTTCGTCCGGCTCCAGTTCCTCAGGGCGTCGATGTCCTCGATCAGGTTGCGCATGAATCCCAGGTCCCCGGCCACCGTAGCCTCCGCAGCCAGGACTCCGAGGAGCGAGCTGCCTCCCGGCTCAACCCAAGACATGTGCGGTGCAAGTCCGTGAGCCAGTGTGATGGCGCTGCGGCCGCCCCATCTCGCCTGAATCCGGGATGATGGCCAGACACAGCGAAGCGCGGCTACCCGCAGATCGAACATGAGGATGACTTGCTCCAGCGCGACTTTCGGCAACTCCCGGACATTCAGTTGGAATCCCACCGTGCCGATCTGTTACTACTCAGGTATGGCAGAATCATTTATGGCAGAATCATTTCAGAATTGGAAAAAGTCATTGGATCAACCCCTGTCTGTGCGCATCCGCACGCAGACAGGCCGACCAGTGATGAATCCCCCTCAAGACTCTTGAAAATTTCGTCCGCCGTTCGCCAGGCCCTTCCAGCCGATCATGAGTTGAAAGGAGGCCGTTGCTTCCCACGCGATATGTTCCTCAGGTGTGTTTGACGAGGTTGGAGTCATAACAGGGCCGATGATCACGACATTTGCCGCGCCACGTCCATTCGGAAAGCGCCCCGGCCATCGTCTGCTCAGGCGAAATTGCCGTGAATTGCCGGATCGGCGGGGAATTTGGGGCACCCTGGGACGATTGAGACTGGGAATGCTCTCGGGAAGGGTTTTGTTGGCTTACCCGCACGCCCCCCGAACCGCTAGCCTCGCCCCGGATGCGGCGAAGTCCGCCGGTCGTTCCCGCCACACCCATCGATTCCCCCCCCGCATGACCACCCACGGCTCCCTCGCCAGCATCGAAGAACTTGAATCCGACCTCTGGGATGCCGCCGATTGGAGCCTCACGCCCGGCCGCTACGTCGGCGTCGCCCCGGCGGAAGTCGATGACGATTTCGATTTTGAACAGGCCCTCGGCGACATCCATGTGGAAATCAAGGATCTGAATGCGGAGGCGACCATGCTGGCGAAGCGGATTCAGAAGAACTTTGAAGGGCTGGGGGTATGAAACCCACCATTCTAACAATTCCGGCATCTGGAATCCATCGCGGAGCGATGATCGATGGTAGCCGTGGGTTTCAACCCACGGATGCACGAATCAGATATGAATTGCGTCGCGGCGCGACGCCATGAACAATCGCGGTTTGCACCCAAATCCACGTGATCCATGGCCAACACCTACACATCGCTGCATTACCACCTCGTCTTCAGCACGAAGAACCGGGAGCGCTGGATTTCTCCCGATGTTGAAGCACGCATCTGGGCCTATCTCGGTGGCATTGCCAGCGAAAGCAAAATGCACCCCATCCAGATCGGCGGAATCGAAGACCACGTTCATGTGTTGTTTGGAGCGCCGGCCACGCTGGCTCCCAGCAAAATCGCGCAGTTGATCAAGGGTGGCTCCTCGGCATGGATTCACGACACATTTCCAACCATGAAGGGCTTTGCATGGCAGGATGGATACGGCGCGTTCACCGTGAGCAAATCAAGTGTCCCGGACGTGACCCATTACATCCAAACCCAGCGGGAATACCACCGGACGAGAACATTTCAGGAGGAATACCTCGCGATGCTGAAGAAACACCAGATTCATTATGATGAGCGTTACTTGTGGGATTGATCCATGGCATCGTCTCGGTCGCGGCGCGACCATCGATGGTAGCCGGGCGTTTCAACGCCCGGATCATCGTGTTTCGTGTTTTCCCCGTCGCGGCGCGACGGTCGATGGTAGCCGTGGGTTTCAACCCACGGGAATCAATGCGTGTTATGTATTCCGTCGCGGCGCGACGGTTGATGGTAGCCGTGGGTTTCAACCCACGGAAATCAATGCGTGTTATGTATTCCGTCGCGGCGCGACGGTTGATGCGGTGGCATCGCGCGGGGTGGCACACGGTTTCATGCGTCGCGCCGCGACGCGGGTGATCGTGGGCGTTGTAATCCGTGGGTTGAAACCCACGGCTACCATCATAAGGTCGCTCCGCGACGAAGAGGCGATGCCCCGTCGCGGCGCGACGGTCGATGGTAGCCGTGGGTTTCAACCCACGGGAATCAATGCGTGTTATGTATTCCGTCGCGGCGCGACGGTTGATGCGGTGGCATCGCGCGGGGTGGCACACGTTTTCTGGCGTCGCGCCGCGACGCGGCTGATCGTGGGCGTTGTAATCCGTGGGTTGAAACCCACGGCTACCATCATGCGGTCGCTCCGCGACGAAGAGGCGATGCCCTTGGCCGACGACGAACAGGCAAAGCGGATTCAGAGGAATATGGAGGGATTTGGGATATGACAAGTCTGAAACCACGCCCTATCAAAGACTACGCTATCGGCATCTACGATGGGCCGCACGCCACACCCAAGGAGTCTTCCGAAGGCGCGGTCTTCCTCGGCATCAAGATGATCCGCAACGGGGTGCCGGTGACCTACCGTGACGACCAGGGCCAGCAGCGGAGGATTCGCGTCCCGGTCATCAATTTCCGGGAGCCGGAGAAGAATCGCTTCGTGGCCGTGCGTGAATTGAAGATTCAAGGCCTGCGCTCGCCCCATTACAACCGGCACGCCGATCTGGTTTGCTTCATCAATGGCCTGCCCATCGTTTTCATCGAGCTCAAGGCGGTTTATGTGAACATCCGCGCCGCCTACGACGGCAACCTATCGGACTATTTCGACACCATCCCCCACGCGTTCTATCACAACGCCTTCATCATCGTCAGCAATGGTGACCGCGCCAAATACGGTTCCATCACCTCCGATTGGGGGCGTTACAGCGAATGGAAGCGCAATGACGAACGGGAAGCGTGCGGCGTGGACGCCCAGATCATGCTCGACGGCATGCTGGCCAAGGACCGGCTCATCGACCTGTTGGAAAACTTCATTCTCTTCGACGACAGCAAGCAGGGTCCAACCCGGAAAATCATCGCACAAAACCACCAGTATCTCGGCGTCAACCGGGCGGTCGGTTCCGTGATCTATCAGGAGGAACTCAAGAAGGAGTTTCCACCGGACCGGCGGACTATCGACTATTTTCCCGAAACGCAATTGGAGGAAACCACCGCACCCGCGCTCGTTGCTGACTATCAAAGCCCTCCCGTGGATCTCCCGTTGGTGAAGCGTGCGCACCCCGACCTGGGACGTCTTGGGGTTTTCTGGCAGACGCAAGGCAGCGGCAAGTCCTATGTGATGATCTTCTTCGTGGAAAAGGTCCGGCGCGTGGTTCCCGGCAACTTCACCTTCGTGATGATGACCGACCGCGACGATCCCGACGGCCAGATTTACAAGAGCTTCGTCGGATGTGGCATCGTGGATCCCAAAACCACTCCGCGGGCGGCGAACGGCGTTGAGCTGAAACGCCTGTTGACCGAGGATCACCGATTCATTTTCAGCCTGATCCACAAATTCAATCAACCCGTCAGCCTCTACGAGCCATACAGCAGTCGCGACGACATCATCGTGCTCTCGGACGAAGCGCACCGGACCCAATCAGGCAAGATGGCCAGGAACATGCGCCTTGCACTGCCTAACGCCGCATTTCTCGGCTTTACCGGCACTCCATTGTTCAAGAACGATCAACTCACACGGCGGATTTTCGGAAGCTACATCTCACGCTACGACTTCAAGCGCTCCGAGGAGGATGGCGCGACGGTCAAGCTGGTTTATGAAAACCGGGGTGAACGCCTGGGCCTTACGGTCAGCGACCTCAACGACAAGATTGCTGACAAGATCGAAGATGCGGACTTGGATCAGGACCAGATCGCCCACCTTGAGAACCTGTTGGGCAAGGATTACGAGGTAATCACCGCCGACAAGCGTATCAGGAAAATCGCCGTGGACTTCGTCGAGCACTGCTCCACCCGCTGGGAGTCCGGGAAGTCCATGTTTGTCTGCATCGACAAGCTGACTTGTGCCAGGATCTACCAGGAAATCATGCCTCTTTGGAAGGCGAAGGCCGCTGGACTCCAACAGCATGCTGCCAAACTTGAAAAGGCATGGATGGCGGGTCCAAGTCCTGAAAACCTGGCCGCTTTTACCAAGGCGCATCGCCATGCCGCATGGATGGGGGAGACCCTGATTCAGATCATCATTAGCGAGGCCCAGAACGAGGTGAAGGATTTCATGAGGTGGGGTTTCGACATCACCCCGCATCGCGCGTTGATTAAGAACGGTTTCGAAGGTGCCGACGGACGGAATGTGGACGTGGAATCCGCCTTCAAGGATGACCGGCACCCGTTCCGCATCGCCATCGTATGTGCGATGTGGCTAACGGGCTTCGACGTGGAAAGCCTCACGACGCTCTACCTCGACAAGCCAATGCGTGCTCACACGCTCATGCAGGCCATCGCTCGCGCCAACCGTGTCTATCCGGGGAAGGCCTGTGGCGTTATCGTTGACTACAACGGCATGCTCAAGAGCCTCCGTGAAGCACTGGCCCAATATGCCTTGGGGGACGACGATGAAGGAGGGACCGGTGAAGAGATCGTGGCCCCATTGGAAGAAATGGTTGCAGCGCTGGTACAGGCGATTGAAGCGGGAGAAATTGAGCATTTCGAAAATTGGACCGGCAAGGAGCAGACGAGGGCCGATGTGGAAACCTTTGTCATTGACCATGTCATGAACAACCTCCCACAACCGCCATACACCGAGGAGGAAGCCCAGGACTTGGCCGGACGCATTTACCATTTCGTTTTCCAACAGGCATTGTCGGGGGCTGGCTACAACGGGCGTTCGGCAGCCTGAAAGTGACAGTCTAAATATATAAAAACAAGGACTGGCCCCTACCACGATGGCATAGCTGGTGAAGGCCGGGCTGACGTCCGTGCCGGCATTGAGATACAGGGCAAGCTTGCTGGCGGTCTGGTAGCCCACCAGCAGGTCCTTGCGGCCATCGCCATTCCAATCGGCCACGCAGGGAATCGGATAAGTCCTCAAGTCGATCCCCACGCCATTGGCGGCAAGCGCCACCGCCGGCCGCAGCATCGGTGGCTCCGCCGCCACCGGGAGGGCGGCGAGAAGCCAGAGGAGAAATGCCGGAGGAATCAGTTGGGTCAACTTGGGAGATTATATAGTTTCGAGGGAGTGTTTCACGTGATTGCGAGTGATTCGATCACTTTCCATTTTCTGCCACGGATTTCCGGGCAACGCAAGGACTTTTTCGATAAAAGGCAGATCTCTGGACATAGGCCCCGCGGCCGGAGGCCGCTGAATTCGGAATCCGTTGATTTTCCAACGATTCTGCCGGTTCGAAATATATTTCATGTGCGCAATAAATAATTCTTGACTCGCACGCGCGCACGCGCATGTTT
>JAPLUI010000132.1 GCA_026397725.1 Verrucomicrobiota bacterium
CGCTTGGGCGCCGATCATGGGCGCGGGCTATCTGGGCACGCCGTTCAAGAACACGACCCAGTGGAGCTGCGGCGAGTATCCGGAAGCCGACAACCAGGAGGACGACCTGTCGCTGATCGCCTCCGCCATCAACGCGTTCGGCTATCGGCTGGATGACAAGGGCAACACGCAGGAAGGCGCCTCGCCGCTGGGCGTGGACGGCACGACGGTCAGGGACGCGGGGATCATCGAACGACCGGGCGATGTGGACTGGCTGCGGTTCATCGCCGGGGCGGGCACGGTGGCGCTCACCGTCGCGCCGCTGAATGTGAACTCCGCCGACACCATGGGCGCGAACCTGGCGGTGAAACTCCGGCTTTACGACGCGAACGGCGGCCTGTTGCAGGAGGCCGACGACCCGTCCGGCCTCGCGGCCACGCTGACGCGGACGCTTGTGACCGGAACCTACTACCTAACAGTCGAAGGCGCGGCGCGGGGCACCGCGGCGACCGGTTTCACCAAATACGGCAGCCTCGGCCAATACACGGTGAGCGGCAGCTTGGCAGCGGTGGCAAGCGACGCGGTCCCGCCGACGGTGGCGATCACCTCGCCCGGCGGCGGAACGACCGATGTGCCCGGCCTGACGGTGGCAGGGACGGCTGACGACAACGTGGCGGTGGCGGCGGTGGAAGTGCGGCTCAATGGCGGGGCGTGGGTGGCGACGGCTGGCACGCGCAACTGGTCGTTGGCGGTGACGCTCGCGGCCGGCGCCAACCTGATTGATGCGCGGGCTCGTGACACGGCGGGCAATCTATCCGCCACCGCCACCCGCACGATCACTTATGGGACGAGTGCGGCGAGGATAGCGGTGGAGCAACCGGCGGGCACGGCGCTCACGAGCGGCGTGAGTTCGGTTTCATTCGGTTCGCGGGCCGTGGGCTTGGCCTTTACGAAGACCTTCACGCTCCGCAATGCGGGCACCACGCCGCTGACCAGCCTCGAGCTGACGCTGGCCGGGGCCAACCCGGAGGACTTCTCGGTTGGCAGTCTAACCGCCACCAGCCTGCTGCCCGGTGCGAGTGTTCAAGTGTCGGTGAGCTTCGCAGCGGCCGCCGAGGGGATGCGCAACGCGACCCTGCAAATCGCCAGCAACGACCCGCTACACAGTCCGTTCCGAATCGGCCTGAGCGGCACCGGACTGCCCGCACCGGGGAGCCAATACCTCTGGACGAACCTCGCCGGCATGCCAGGAGGGACGGGAAGTGCGGATGGAACGGGGAGTGCCGCGAGATTCTCTTTTCCTTCTGGTATTGGGAAGGACGGCAGCGGGAACCTCTATGTCGCGGATTCTGGTAACTACACGATTCGCAAGATAACCCCTTCGGGCGTGGTGACAACCTTGGCCGGCAGTCCCGGTCAATCTGGCAGCACGGACGGTACGGGAAACTCCGCTAGATTTAACTATCCTGCCGGGATCGCAGTGGACGGAACAGGAAATTTGTATGTGACTGACCTGTATAATTCCACGATCCGCAAGGTGACCCCTTCGGGTGTGGTGACAACCTTGGCTGGTAGTCCCGGAATATTTGACAGCGCGGATGGCACGGGAAGTTCCGCGAGATTCAGTCAACCTGCAGGAATTGCGGTGGACGGAAACGGAATTCTCTATGTCGCGGATTCCGGCAATTACACGATTCGCAAGGTGACGCCTGCGGGCGTGGTGACGACCTTGGCTGGCAAACCATGGCAATTTGGCAGCACGGATGGCACGGGCAGTGCCGCGAGATTCGGTTTTCTTGGAGGAATCGCGGTGGACGGCAGCGGCAATGTATATGTAACGGACAACGCCTATCACACGATTCGCAAAGTGACAGCTTCGGGAGAAGTGACAACATTGGCCGGTAGTGCGGGCCAACTAGGAAGCATGGACGGTACTGGCAGTGCCGCGAGGTTTGCCTCTCCCAAGGGAATAGCAGTGGACGCAGGTGGAAATCTCTATGTCGCTGATTCCCAAAACGACACTATTCGAAAAGTGACCCCATCAGGCATCGTGACGACCCTGGCTGGTAATCACGAACAATCTGGCAGCGCGGATGGCACGGGCAGCGCCGCGAGTTTCAATCGGCCTGGGGACATAGCGATAGGTGGAAGTGGAAATCTCGTTGTGGCGGATGCCGAAAACCACACTATCCGCAAAGTAACCCCATCAGGCATGGTAACGACTCTGGCAGGTAGTCCGGGGCAAACGGGAAGCGTGGATGGCACGGGTAGTGCCGCCAGATTCTATCATCCTCAGGGAATTGCGGTGGACGGAAGCGGAAATCTCTATGTCGCGGATTCCGGCAATCACACGATCCGCAAGGTGACCCCTTCAGGTGTGGTGACGACCTTGGCCGGCGATCCCGGTTTTTTTGGAAACGTGGATGGCACGGGGAGTGCCGCGAGATTCCGTTCGCCTTGGGGAATAGCGGTGGACGGGAGCGGGAATCAGTATGTCGCGGATTGCAACAACTACACGATCAGGAAGGTGACCCCCGCGGGCGTAGTGACAACCGTGGCCGGCAGTCCCGGGCTAGAGGGCAGCGCGGATGGCACGGGGAGTGCTGCGAGATTTTATGTACCCTGCGGAATTGTGGTGGACCGCAGCGCGAATCTCTATGTCACGGATTATTGGAATGACACGATTCGAAAAGTGACGCCTTCGGGAACGGTGACGACCTTCGCGGGCAATTCACAGTTTGGGTCGGGCAGCGTGGATGGCACGGGGAGTGCCGCGAGGTTCACGAGTCCTTCTGGAATTGCGGTGGACGGAAGCGGAAATCTCTATGTCGCGGATTCCGGCAATCACACGATCCGCAAGATGACCCCTTCAGGTGTGGTGACGACCTTGGCCGGCCATCCCGGTTCTTTTGGAAACGTGGATGGCACGGGCAGTGCCGCGAGATACTTTCATCCTGAAGGAATAGTGGCGGATGGCAGCGGGAGCCTCTATGTCGCTGATACCAGCAACCACACGATCCGCAAGGTTACTCCATCGGGCTCGGTGACGACGATCGGCGGCAGAGCGGGACAAGGTGCGGGAAACGACGGGATTGGCACGGCTGCCCGTTTTTCCGCTTCAAGAGGAATCGCGGTTTCCGCATCTGGTTTGATCTATGTCGCCGACACCAACAACAACCGTATCGTCGTCGGCACGCCGCTGGCGGCTGGGGCGGTGACGCCGCCGCTGACGGCGTGGCGGCTGGATCGCTTCGGCACCTCCTCCAACAGTGGCGCCGCGGCTGACGCCGCGGACCCGGACGGTGACGGGCGGAGCAATTTGTTGGAATTCGCCCTCAACGGCAATCCGCATGTTTCCGATCCCGTGCCCCAGCCGGTGCCGGGCCGCACCGGCAACCTGATGCGGTTGACCTACACCCGCCGGAGCGACGCCCTGGACGAGGGGCTGTCATTCGCCGTGGAGTGGTCGATTGATCTGAAGTCCGACTCGTGGTCCACGCTGGGTGTCAGCGAAACGATCCTGAGCGACGACGGCACCACGCAGGACGTGGAGGCCACCGTTGCCATCGCCGGTCAGCGGATGTTCCTGCGGCTGAGGGTGGGCAAGGAATAAGATCCTGCCCCAGCGCTAACTCAACGACTTTTCTCCAATCGTGCCCATGAAAAAAACCAATTTGAAATTTCCGGTAATAATTCCGCGGGAAAGCGGCAGGAGATTGATGAAGGGCCAAGCAGGCCCGCCACCGCCAGCCAACCACGCCATGCAAAGGCCGCTCCATCAACTCCAGAAAGCCCTCGTTCTCGCGGGAGCGATGCTGTTGGCCGGTGGTCTGGCGTGGCAGGTGTCATCGCCGCAGGGCGATAGCGGTGGAAGCCGGAAGTCAGGAGGGCAGGCCCGATCGGTTCCAGCAAGGCCAGTCGTCGATGCCGCCGCTCATGCGCCTGGAAGCCCCGCAGTGGAACATGGCTTGGAGCCGGCGGCCGGAGTGGCATCGGCGTCTGGATCACCGGTGCGGGCGGCGGGTCGTTTCACCGACCCCTTGTTGGGAATTGTCAGAAGCGCGCGACCGTTTGGGCATCCGGTTTTGGCGGAGGGGTGGCGGCCATCGTTGCGGCCGGCCCGGCCCGGCAAGGTGGTGCGGGTTTCGCTGGTTCAGTTGGATGGCTTCAAGTACCGCATGCTGCGGGTGGAGGAGGAATATCCGGCGGGCTCGGTTGGAGTGGGCGAACCGGAGAATATCATGGTATCGGTGGCCGATCATGTGCTCGTGAAGCGGGATCCGGCGGCGAGCGACGAGGACTTCGGTAACCGGATGCTGGCGGAGGGATGGAAAATCCGGCGGCGGCTGCCGGTCAGCGGCTTATATCTCGTCGATCTTCAGCAACTGTCTCCCGAAGCGGTGCCGCTGGCGCTTGAGCGGCTGCACGCCGCGCCGGGCGTGGTGTTGGAGGCACAGGCTGACTTTCTAGTGACTGGTGCCGCCGCGCCGAACGATCCGGATTTCAACCGGGCGTGGGGTCTTGCCAACGATGGCCAGACCAATGGCACGCCGGGGGCCGACATTCGCGCCCGGCAGGCCTGGGATGTCCAACGGGGAAACAGGGAGGTGTTGGTGGGAGTCATCGATACCGGGGTGGACTACACGCACCCGGATCTGGCCGACAACATTTGGGCCAACCCCGGCGAAACCGGCGGCGGCAAGGAGACCAACGGGATCGACGACGACGGCAACGGCTTGATCGACGACTGGCGGGGCTGGGATTTCGCCAACGACGACAACGATCCGATGGACGATCACTTTCACGGCACCCATTGCGCGGGCACGATCGGCGCGGTGGGTGACAATGGGGTGGGCCTGAGCGGGGTGTGCTGGCGGGTGTCCATTGTCCCGATCAAGTTGCTCAAACCGGTGGTCAATGCCAGCGGCCGCGTTACCGGCGAGGCGACGGTGGCGCCGCTGTCGGATGCCCTTGATGCGATCGCGTATTCCCGCGTGATCGGGGTGGCTGTGACATCCAATTCGTGGGGGGGGGCTGATGAGTGTCGGGAACACGGACTTCCTGCCGTTGTTGCGCTCCGAGATTGAGCAGGCTGGCGTGGCGGGGCAGTTGTTTGTGGCGGCCGCCGGGAACGACTGCCACAACAATGATTCGGCGGATCGACGCGCCTACCCGGCGAGTCTGGACCTGCCCAACATCATCTCGGTGGCGGCGACGGATCATCGGGACGGGCTGGCACCGTTTTCGAACTTCGGCGCGAACCGGGTGCATCTCGGAGCGCCAGGGGTCAATGTGTTCAGCACCCTTCCGGTTAGGTCAACCCCCAGCATGGACCTGAAGAGGCTGTCTGCCGGCTACGGGGCTATCAGCGGGACCTCGATGGCCTGTCCGCATGTTGCGGGGGTGGCGGCCTTGCTCAAGGCATCGAATCCTACCGCCAACGCCGCGGTGTTGAAGCAGCGGATTCTGGACAATGTGGACGCCATTCCATCGCTGGCGG
Source organism: Verrucomicrobiota bacterium (assembly GCA_026397725.1). GTDB lineage: Bacteria > Verrucomicrobiota > Verrucomicrobiia > Verrucomicrobiales > Akkermansiaceae > Luteolibacter. The sequence goes on from JAPLUI010000132.1 coordinate 5,480, forward strand.
GCAAGGTGCTCACCGGTGGGCGGCTCAATGCCGAGGCCGCGCTGAACGGAACCACCGGGTCCAGCCGGATAGCTTTCAAGACCTGGCGGCCCACCGAGTCCGCCGCCTCTCGCAACAACATCATCAATCCCGGCGAAAGCTGGGGATTCAGGGTTTACGCGGAGAACCGCGGCACTGAAATGGCGTTCGGGGTGACCGGAGTCCTGTCAACCGGCAGTCCCTTCATCACCGTGACGCAGGCAAGCTCGTCGTTCGGGAATCTGGGGCCGAAGGAGTCGCGGCAAGGCAGCGCCGACTATTCGATTGCGGTGAGTCCGGCCACTCCCACTCCGCATTCGGCGGAATTGGTGTTCACCTTCACGGACTCCTTCGGTCAGGAGCGGCAATCACGCGTCATGGTGACCGTGCAAACCGTGTCCACCATCAGCGGATCCGTGACCGATGCCGCCACGGGGTTACCGGTGGCCGGGGCCTCGGTTTACGCAATGGGACCGCGGGACTTCGGTCCCGTGCGGACCGGACCGAGCGGCGCGTACACCCTGCCCTTGGTGGACGGCAGTTCCGCGGTGACCGCCAAGGCTGGCGGATACTTCGATGCCACGGAGAGCGTGACGGCACCGGCCGGGCCCGGAAATCCGCTCATCACCCGGCACTTTCCGCTGAGGTGGGTGGTGCCGGCGGTCGTGCCGGCATCCCTGGCGGCGGTTGTTTCCGGCGCGGGAACCGCCACCCAACAATTCTCGATCACCGCTATCGGATGCGCCCCGTTGGCATGGACGGTGTGGAGCAATGCCACCGAGTACTCGGTGGAAAGTTCAGTGGATGCGGGCGGCCCTGTTTTCGTCTGGAACGATATTTCCACCACCGGGACCGCGATCCCGGCAGGTCAGTGGGCGCTATCCTTGCCACTCGGTTTCAGCTTCCCCTTCTACGGCCGTCAATACGAGGAAATCCACATTTCACCCCATGGGTATGCGACACTTACTCCGGAGGCGAATTTGTATCTGAGCCAAGAGGATAACACAGCCTTGCCCACGGAAAACACCCCTCGTTCCAACAGCGAAATGATCGCGTGGCTGTGGGACGCCTTTCAGCCGGACCAAACCTCCGCCGTCCGTTTCGCCTACCCGGACCGGACGACCTTTGTCATCCAATACACGGGGATGCCGTTCAGGGCATCCCCCGGCAGAAAGCTCACCTGTCAGGCAGTCCTCAAGGCCGACGGCACCATCCTGTTCCACTATCTAACAGTCAGGGTGACGGACCACGGCACGGTCGGCATCCAGGACGCCACCCGCACCAAAGGCGTGCGTGCCGCGTTCAACCAGTCCTACCTCCGCGACAACTTCTCAGTCCGCTTCCGCCCCCTTGGCGTTGCTCCTTGGCTGAACCTGAGCCCCGGCAGCGCTACCACCGCAGCCGGTGCCCTGAGCACCGTGAGCGCCACCTTCAATGCCACCGGGCTACCGGTGGGAACCTATCATGCCAAGATCATCCTGGACTCGAATTCCCCGTCGCTGCCGCGGCTGCTGGTGCCGGTTGCCCTGACCACCACCGCTGATGTTCCGATACCCGAGCCCCCGCAGTGGGTGAAGGCCTCCGATGCGGGGGAATTCAGCGACCGGGTGCGCGTGACATGGGGAGCGTCCACCGGGGCCACCGCCTACGATGTCCAGCGCCGGACCCACCCCTTCGGCAGCCTCACCACGGTAGCCACCAGCACCACCGGCACGACCTTCGACGATCTGGCGGCCGCACCGGGCCAGACGTATGCCTATCAAGTGATCGCCCGCAATGCCAGCGGCACCAGTGCGGCTTCCGAATTTGAAGTCGGCATCGCCGGTGCGGGGTTGGATGCAGCCCGCCTCGGCGTCCATCCGTTCGGCAAGATCAGCTATTCCGGCGGGCAGGTTTCCGCCATTCGGATCAACTGGTATGAAAACCTGCCGGACCTCCCGGGAGGGTCGCGACTGGAGTTCAGCGCCGACGGTGGCGAGGAGTTCACGACATTGGCCGAATGGTCGAGCGGTGGGCCCACTTATTTTGTGCATACCGGTTATCCCTTCCAACCGGGCGGGGCCTATTTGTATCGCTTCAGTCCGGACGCCGCCTCCAGCTTTGCGGTTGATCAATTCATCATCATCCCCGGACCGGCGACCGGGCCGGTGCCGGGGCAGGCAGTGGAGAGTTATGCCTGGGCCGCGGGCGCCTTCGGCATGGAGAACATGGGGAACGATGCACTCGTGGGCGATGAGGCCGACCCGGATGGCGACGGCATCAGCAACCTGATGGAATATGCCATCGGTTCCCCACCGACGGTACCAGGCACCTCCTGGCTCCCCAAGGTGGCCATCGAGATGGACCCGCGCGCCAACTTCAACATGACCTCGAATTATCCGCCGGGACCTGCCCTGAACCTGCCCCTATATCCCACCTTGGAGGTCAGCAAGAATCCGGGCGCGATCAACCTGAATTACATCGTTGAGTTTTCAACCGACCTTCAGGAGTGGAACAGCGGAGAAGGTATCACTACCGCGATTTATGACCAGCCGGACCGGATGAAAGTCCGGTCCGTGATCCCGATAGGGGCCGTTCCAACGCAGTTTCTGAGACTCAAGGTAAGCCATTGACCGCGCTGTCCGCACCCAACACCAATAATTTCCGTCGTGCCCTGATAACAATCCACAGAACAACACCACCATGAAAAAGAAAACAATCAAATGCCTGACAGTCGGTTTCCTGCTCGCCCTGTCGGTGCCTGTCGAAGCACAGCAGCACAGCACCGGCCTGACACTCCCCACACCGGAGGAGGAGGAATGGATGAACAAGAACATGAGCGTTACCGGGACCGTCCGGGTCAATGATATCGGCGCTGCCAGGGTTAATGAAGAAATGAAAGCCCAAGGACTGGGGGTGCTGGATATCCAGAGCGTGCCGTTCGGCGCGGAATCCGTGGAACTCGGGGAAACCGCGTCCGGCCCTACCTTCGAAGCTCTGACGCTGCCCTCGCAAGTCGATAATTCGGCGCTACCGGGTTTTCCGCCGGTTGGTGACCAAGGGAGCATCGGATCTTGTGCCCCGTTCTCCACCGTCTATTACATGGGTACCCACATGCTGAATCTGGCAAGAAGACAAACCGCCGGCAGCGCCGCCACCCAGTTGTCGCCGCGGTTCTTCTATCCGATGGTGAACGACGGGTCGGACAGCGGCTCCACTTGGGCTCCGATCCTCGACATCATGCTGAAAAGCGGTTCCGCAACCTGGCAGGAGTGGCCCTACAGTGGCACCGACTATAAGATGTGGTGTCCCGATGCCGCCGTTTGGCGGCAGGCCTTGGGCCGTAGATTCAGGGAAACGGGCACGGTGACCGGGCTCAACACCTCAGCCGGCCTGACCCAACTTAAGGAGATGATCACCAACGGGTATGTCCTGGTTTTCGGGTGTGATGTGTTTTCATGGGACCTTTCGTCCTACTGGGTCGATGACAATGGCACCCGGGTGGTGACTGTCGGCAACGACCCAGCCACCACGGCGGACGATTCGTTTGTGGGGCAGAAGATCGTCCGCTATGCGGTGCCGATCACCCAACGCGGATATCACTCCATGACCATTGTGGGATACAATGATTCGCTGTGGTGCGATGTGAATGGCAATGGCGTGGTCGATAACGGGGAGCGAGGCGCCTTGAAAATCTGCAATTCCTGGGGTACGGATTGGAGGAACGGCGGCTTCGTCTGGCTGGCTTACGACGCACTTGGAACATCATCCGCCGTTGCTGGCGGCAATGTGGCCGGCCGTCGCGCGGCCATGGTGGATTTCGACAACCGCGCCTATTGGATCACCGCCCGCGCTTCCTACACGCCCGCCGCCGTCGCCGAGTTCTCTCTGGCACATGCCAGGCGAAACCAGATACAGATAGGTCTCGGGCGGGGGACGGCATCGGACAGCAGTCCGTCCACGACATGGATTCCATCGGTCCTGCAAAATCAGGGCGGTGCCCGGGCATTCGACGGGTCCACGACGATGACCGCACCTTATACCTTCGCCCTGGATCTCACGGATTTGGTTGCGTCGGGGAGCTACCGCTATTTTCTATCGGTTACCGATTCGACAAGCGGTTATCCAGCCGCGCTGAGCGCATTCCGGGTGACGGATGCCGCCGGGAATCAGCTCGCGGGCGGTGCCTCGGGATTGTCCGATTCCATCGACGCCAGGACGCAGTGGGCGTGGGTGAACTACAATTGGTCAACGGCTCCCGCAATCTCCGGCCTGGCACCTTCAAGCGGCGCACCGGGGACCACCGTGTCGATCAGCGGGACGAATTTGGGCGATGCCACAGCCGTGAGTTTCAACGGGGTGATTGCGACCTCTTTCACCCAGACGAGCGGCTCATTGGTGACTGCGGTGGTTCCACCGGGAGCGACGACGGGGCTCATCTCGGTGAGCACCCTTGTGGGCACCGCCACCAGTCCGGGGGCCTTCACTGTGACTCAGGCGCCGCCATCGATCTCCAGCTTCGCCCCCACCAGCGGTTCCCCCGGCACCAGTGTGACCATTACCGGGTCTGGATTCACCGGCGCCATCGGAGTCAGCTTCAACTTGGTTGCAGCGACGTACAATATTGTCAGTTCAACTCAGATCGTGGCGATCGTGCCACAAATCGCATCTTCGGGTGCAATCCGTGTCACGACGCCAGCGGGGACCGCTACTTCTGCGAGTTCGTTCACCGTGCAGACGCCGCCGCCGGTTGCCAATGACAATTTTGCAGATGGCCAGGTGGTCACCGGCTCTTCCGGCACCGTGACGGGTAGCACCTCCAATGCGACCAAGCAGGTCGGCGAACCGAATCATGGCGGGAACACCGGCGGTCGGTCGATCTGGTACCGGTGGACGGCCACCTCGAATGGGATCATCACCATCGACACCAACGGAAGCGGCTTCGACACCCTTCTGGGGGTTTACACAGGAAACGCCGTCAACAGCCTCACGACCCTTGCGGACGACGACGACAGTGGCGGGGGATTGGCCAGTCGGGTGCAGTTGTCCGTTGTAATCGGCACCACCTATCATGTTGCCGTGGATGGTTATGGTGGGAGGTCCGGTGCGGTTCGCCTGAATTACAGCTTTACGGCGGCACCGCCGACCATCGCTGGTTTTTCACCGACCTCGGCACAGGTCGGAGCATCCATTGTGATTGACGGCGCAAACCTGTCGGGCACCACTTTGGTGCAGTTTAATGGAGTCTCCGCCCCCGACTTTCAAGTAATCACGCCAGCGGATGGAGCCCCGCAAATCAGGGTGAAGGTGCCTGTCGGGGCGTCGACCGGCCCCATCAGGGTGACGACTCCGGCCGGCTCTGTCACCAGCGGAACAAGTTTTACCGTTCGGCCTGCTGGCCCGGCCAATGATAACTTCGCCGATGCACAACTCATCAGTGGGTTGAGCGACTGGGTAAGCGGCAGCAACATGGGTGCCACATTCCAGGCAGGGGAACCCTCTCACTATGCGCAGGCAGGGGGTCGTTCGGTCTGGTATGTTTGGACGGCACCGGGTGGTGGTACCATCACCTTCGACACAATTGGCAGCGGCTTCGACACCGTTTTGGCGGCTTACTCCGGCGGCAGTCTCACCAGCCTGACGCCGTACGGATCGGATGACGACAGCGCGGGATCCAGGATGAGCCGGGTTTCGTTCGTCGTAACCGCCGGACTGGTCATTCGGGTTGCCGTGGACGGATACGGTAGCGAAGCCGGCGACCTCAAATTGAACTGGTCGTTCCAGGCCAGCCAAACGCCTGTCGTGGCATCGTTTTCACCAACCAGCGGCCCGGCGGGGACATCGGTGGTGATCAGCGGCAAGGATTTTGCCGGCACCAAGGCCGTTCGCTTCAACGGTGTCAATGCCACCTCATTCACGGTGGACTCGGCCACCCGGATCACCGCGACGGTACCCGGCACCGCGACCACGGGGCGCATCAGCGTCATCACGGCGGCCGGAACAGGCACCAGCATAGCCAATTTCTCTGTCACCATACCCGCGCCAACGATCAGCGGCTTCACGCCATCCAGTGGCCCGGTTGGCAGTTCGGTCACCGTTGAAGGCACGGCCTTTGTAGGTGTGTCGGGGGTGATGTTCAACGGGTTAAGAGCCGTGAATTTCAGCGTGATCTCGCCAACCCAACTGACAGCCATCGTCCCCAGCGGCGCAACGACGGGTCAAATCACGGTGACCACGGCAACCGGTTCGTCTGTTAGCCAAGGGACATTCACTGTGACGGCACCACCCCCCGCGATATCGTCCTTCTCGCCAGCCAGCGGACCGGTCGGCACCACCGTCAGCATCAGGGGATCCAATTTCATCGGCGTCACTTCAGTGAAATTCAACGGCCAAGCAGCAAGCTACACACCAGTGAATTCAACGGCCCTTTCGACCGTTGTCCCCGCAGGAGCGAGCACCGGGAAGATAGCGCTGACTGCGGCCGGGGGGACGGTTCTCAGTGGGGCCAACTTCATCGTGACGGCGCCTGCCGCTCCCGCAAACGACGCATTTGCCAATGCGGCGGTCATTGCGGGCAGCGGTGGCAACATCTCGGGAAGCAGCCTGAATGCCACGATGGAAGCGGGTGAGCCGGCGCACGCTTCTTCTTCGGCCGGAAGATCCATTTGGTACCGTTGGTCGCCGCCTTCAAGCGGCACGGTGACTTTTGAAACCGGAGGTAGCAGCTTTGATACCGTCCTTGCGGCCTACACCGGATCATCCGTGTCGTCGCTGTCACTACTGGCGGCCAATGATGACGCGATCAGCCTTCAAAGTCGAATCAGCTTCAATGTTTCCACGGGAACCAGCTATCGAATCGCGGTGGCGGGATATGGCGGGGCCAGCGGAACCGTCCAACTCTCATGGAGCTTGGTGACGAACGCCATTCCCATCGTGCGGTCGTTCACACCCACCAGTGGTCGTTTCGGAACTTCGGTCACTATCAATGGCAGTTACTTCACCGGGGCCAGCGAGGTTAGCTTCAACGGGGTGGGTGCCCAGTTCAGTGTGCCATCACCGACGTCCATTGTTGCGATGGTTCCTGCCGGCGCCACCACCGGGAGGGTATCCGTGAGGAACTCCTTTGGAACCGGTACCAGTAGCAACGACTTCATCATCGCCGCACCGACAAACGATAGATTCTCCGATGCGCTCTTGCTCTTCGCCAACTACTTGCCTGCGGTCTCAGGAAGTAGTCTTGGGGCAACCAAACAATCGGGCGAGCCAAATCATGCGGGCAATCGCGGCGGGGCTTCCGTTTGGTTCAAGTGGGTTGCATTGTCCAGCGGAACCCGTTACATCACAACCGCCGGCTCCAGCTTTGACACGCTTCTGGCCGTTTACAGCGGAGGAGCATTGACCTCGCTGACCCATGTGGCTTCCAATGACGACTATGCAGGTTCGACTACCAGCCGGGTATCGTTTTATGCCAATGCTGGTGTCACCTATTATGTGGCACTGGATGGTTACGGGGGCGCCTCGGGATCCTACTCACTCCGTTTCTCAGCCGCGCCGGTATCAAACACTCTATACTCTACGGCGTTTGAGTTGGCGGAGGGGTTTGTGTTGAACTCTGCGCTGGTAGGCAGTAACGGATGGCTCGGAACAGGAACCGGTGGCAACGGCATCCTGGAGGGCATGATCGCGGGCGAGGGGCAGCAGGCCTACGTCGGATACAATGCGCCGGATGTTGGCGATAGCCTCTTGGTGTCGCGCCCCGTCAATCACACGCCGGTGCTCGGCGACAAGCCGGTGGCCCGTTTCAGTGTCCTCATGCAGATCACCGACTCCACCAACTTCGGCTACGATGACTTCAGGTGGACAGTCTTCAACAAGAATGGCGCCGAGTTGTTCAGCATCAACCTCGACAATGGCTTGTTAGAAGTGGGGTATGTTTTGGACAGTGCGCCCGGCACCGTGAACTCCGCCGGACGAACCTTTGAAAACGGCAGGGTGTACGAACTCCAGGTGGCGATGAACTTCGCCACGAACAAGTGGTCCGCTCTCATTGATGGCGCCGTAATTGCCGCCAACCAGCCGATCACAACCACGGGTGCGACCCTGGACCTTGGCAAGATCGATGCTTCATGGATTCCCCGGGTGCCGGGCTTTCCGGGCGATAACCGGATGATCTTCGACAATTACCGGATTGACGAGGAAGCCGCCGTTCCCCTGGCTTTTGGGGATCAGATGGCATCGCGTACAACCTTGGTTGGAGATGACATCGTACTGAGCCCATCCTTTTGGGGACCGGATGGAACCACCTTTCAATGGCAATTCAACGGGGTCGATATTGAAGGAGCAACGGACCCGGTTCTGATTATCAGAAATGCGGAGGTTTCCCACTCCGGTGCCTACAATGTGGTGGCAACGGACGGAGTTGATACCATTACCAGCGACATGGTGATTGTTCAGGTGTTCCGCCACGCCAACAGTTCATTTAGCGCCTGGCTTAACCGGCATTTCACGGATTCGCAGGGCCGTTTGATATCAGGGCCTGCTGCCGATCCTGACGGCGATAAATTGAGCAACTTCCACGAATACGCATTCGGCAGCGATCCGACCAGTGCCGGCAACAATTCAGGAATAACCGTGAATTCTCGCGGCGACGGCGTTGAATTTCTCAGATTGGCCAAGCCGGAAGGCGTGGTGTATGAGGTGGAGTTCTCGACGAATCTCGTTGATTGGGTCATTGACGAGTCGGAGCCGACAGTGGTGCCTGATGCGTCGGCACCTCCTGGCTACGAGCGAGTCAAGATGCTCTTTCCACCCAGCGTGGAAGGCCGTGCCTTCACTAGAGTCAACGCGAAACTGCCATGATGATTTGATCGGACGTTTGAGAACACAGCCATCCCACGGGATGGCTGTGCAGAAGAAATGTTAGACACGCCCGCCGGCCCCCACCCCCAACAACAAGTTCCTTGGCGCGAGCCTAAGCCCTGAGAGACGGGGATGGCGCTCAGCAACCGAAACCACCAACCGAAAGGAGAACGTAGAACGAACGAGCGACTGAAAGACTCTGTCGAAACCCGGCGGGAACCAACCCGCCCGGCAAGGGCTGACCACCCACCGGAAGCGAGCCTTGGTCGGCGTCCAGAAATGGCGTCTTCAAGCGTAGGCAGCAGGTCGCAAAGCCGTGTGAATGAGCCTCGAAATGCTTATCATTGGGGAGCCTTCGTGTTAGGAATAGCGGGGGCCACACTGAGGAGCCGCCTGGAGCCCAAGGAAGGAACCTACGACCCAAAGGCCTTTGACCATTATCAGGATGAGCTGAAGCAACTTCACGCGGCCGGCATCACTCCGATGGTGACACTGCTGCATTTCACCCTAATCGTAAGTGGCGGAGGCGGAGTTGGCCCGGCTTGAGCGGAGCCGTGGGGTGGCGATGAGCAAGATGCTGCGGTGCCGGGTGAGGTATTTTTCGGATGGGGCGGTGCTCGGGAGTCGGGCCTTCGTGGATGAGGTGTTCAAGCAGTGCCGGTGGATTCCTCCGAGGGTGCCTGCACGCCACTTGCCACTGCCCTCTCATGGTCGAGCGCGATTCCGGATCACTCTGCCACCGCACTCCATGCGGTGGCCTTCGCACTGGCGGCCGCGTGCATCAGGGCGTGTTGACGACTTTCAGACGGGGAATGACGAGCTGTTTGGCGGCCGTCCACGTGGTTGCCGAGCTATCGGCGAAATGCGCGATGGAGGTGCTGCCGGTGAGGTAGAGGTTGGCATCGCCTGTTAGAGCGCATGTTCCGAGGGTATCCGAATAGCCGGCGAAGTTCAGGGAGGCTCCTGCGGAGAGGGTCAGGTTGGAGGCGTCGTTGATCTGGTTGTTGGCACCCCACCACAGCGTGCCCGTGCCCGGGAAATTGTTGGACATCACGCCGTTCACCGTGATGGTGCCGTTCAGCGCGTTGCCGGTGGTTTTGCCGAGTTTGACGGGGCCGTTGTTGATCTCGGTGGTGCCGGTGTAGGTATTGCCCACACTGCCGTTGAGGTGGAGGATGCCGATTCCCCCGGCGTTCACCCTGACCAAGCCGTTGCCGGAAATCGCGCCGCTGGCGGTACAGGCATTGCCGCCGCCGCTGTCGATGATGAGCGTGTTGTCATTGAGGTCCACGGCTCGCGAGAAACCACCGCTGGTCCAGTGGGTTTGGGTCAATCCCACCAATCGGGCGGTCTTGCCCGGCACCACCACCACGTCGATTTTGATCCCGGCCGCAGGATTGGCGGGTTCCCACGGGTTGAGTGTATTGCTGATATCCATCACATTGGTCGCTGCGGTGAAGGTCACCGTGGCGGTTTGGGTGATTGCCAGATTGCTGTCGGTGACATCCGTGGCGGTGAAGACCGGCGTGCCTGGCGTCGAGGATTTCACGGTAAAGATCACCACCCCGTAAGCGTTAGAACTGCCTGAGGCTGCCGAAATCGTGTCGGTCCCGGCCGCGCGGCTGGACGCGAGCGTGACGTTCTTGCCCGCGACGGGATTGCTGGTGGCATTCAACAAAGTCACGGTGATGGTGGCAGTGCTGACGCCATCGGCCCGCTGCGATGTGGGCGAGGCCGCCACCGTCGAAGTGCCTGCGGCTGCCGGAGTGGTGGCCCCGGGCACAATCACGCTGCCGGTGCCGGTCACAAAGCCGGAGGACGAGGTGTAGGTGCCGGGGGACATGGGCACGTCGTTGACCGTTAGATCGGTGACCGTGAGCACGCCGCCGGTGCCTGTTGCCACCGTGTGTCCGGGTTTGATGGTGAGCCCGCTGATGGTTTCGCGGAAGCCATTCATTTCCAGATGGAAGAAACCGGAACTGGCGGTGCTGGTGATCGTCGAGGCATCATTGATCTGGTCGTTCTTGCTCAGGTGGATACGTACGGTGCCGTCTGTATTGACGGTGATCGGGCCCGCCAAGGCATCCACGCCGGCGGTCTTGCTCAAAGCGACGTGCCCCGAAGTGAGGATGACGCCATCGGGGCGGTTGGCAAGCGTGCCGCCTAACACGATCTCGGGATCCCAACTGGCATCGCCTCGTCCCTGAATGCGAAGGGTGCCTGGCCCGGTGATCGCGCCATGGTAGGTGTGGCCGTTGCCGCCGCCGGTTTCGACCGTTAACTGGAAGCTGTTGAGGTTGACGTTCGACACCGAGGTCTCGGAGGCCCAATGGGTCGTCACATCCGCGATCAAACGCGCGGGGCCCGTGCCGATGATCGCATCAAGACTCTGCGTCAGGGTTCCGCTGATGTCGCGGCGGTCCATGGTGCTGAAAGTCCACTCGGGACCGGCGGTGCTGCCGAGGATGTTCTTGGCGACCACCTGCCATTGGTAGGTCTCGAGCGGAAGCACCTGGGCAGGGAGCGCATATTCCGTGAGGCTGACATTCGCGGTCGGAGTCACCGGCTTGGTCGCCGAGGCGAGCCAAAGATAGACATCGTAGCTGGCCGCTTCGGTAGCGGCAGCCCAGGTGAGTTTGGCGAGGGATGCCGGATGGATCGCGTTGGCCGCGTCGGCCGGGGTGGGACTGGCGGGCACGCCGGGCGGGTTAAGGAACACTGGCGGGCCGAAGTTATCCACATCGATGTAGCCGCTGCCGAGGACAAACCCGCTGCTCGCGGTGTAGGCGCCTTTGGACTGGCTGACGCCGTTGACCGTTAGAGTGGTCACCTTCAAGACACCGTCGGCACCGGTGTCCACCTTGTGTCCGGATTTGCGGTCAAACGGGCGGAGTTGCCCGCGCCGACGGCCGTATCAAGCACTTGCGTCAGGGTTCCGCTGAGGTCGGTGACCGCAGCCGGGGCGATCGCGGCGGTGGCAAGCGCGGCGGCACCTAACAGCAGAAGGCGCTTCGCCAGACCCGGTGAGGTGGCTGCGATGCGGGCGGGTGGTGCGGCACGGGCTGGTGAGGGTGGAAAGACGGCAGTTGTCATGGCAATGGCTTATTGGGGGGGGATTTGAACCTCGGTGGTGGCGGCCCCGCAGCTTGGCTCGCGGGGAAACTAGCGCCCGGATCAGCGGGCACAAGGACGAAAACGGCGTTTTCAGATGTCAAATGATAAATGATTATTTATCTGACACTCTGTGTCCTGTGGAACCCTGTCAATTGTTAGGCTAGAGGTAACTGGCCATGAGGGGGCGCAGGGCGTCGAGAGACTGCCTGTAGCAAGTCCGATTGGTGAGGTGAATGCGTATCCAGCGGATGAACTGTAGGCTCAGTTCAGTGGGGCGGTA
>JAPLUI010000376.1 GCA_026397725.1 Verrucomicrobiota bacterium
CCACATTCTTGTGGTGGTAGCGGAAGGGCGGCCCATGAGTGCGTGCCGAAGGCTCTGTTCATGGACGTTCCTTCCGCTCGACGACAGGAATGTCGTCGCTCCCTAACGGGCATCCTCGGAGCCAAGTTACTCGGGAGGGGTGTGCCCGCCGCGAGACGGACCGGGCCGCATGGGAACTCCGCAGCTCTAACGGTTTAGCCAAAGCGGTGTGGCGGGCTGCGCCCTTCCCATGCTTTCAGATACCCTTGAGCTGCCAAATGTCCACTTGATCGAGGAGGAACCAGCGGGCGTCCGGGCGCTCTGGCATCGGCTCGCCGCCACCCCCAGCGCCTCGCCCAAAGTCCGGATGGACGCCTACCTCGCCGCCTTCGCCATCCGCTTTGAGGTGAGCAGAATTCAAGTACCATTTTCCACCCCGCAAACTGCGAGCCGAGGCCGATCCATTGCATCGATGAAATCCACTGGAGGGGCGGTCTCCGAACCGCCCTGCCAATGAGTTGAGCAAGAGGTGCGACGCGGGCCACTTGACTTTCGCGTTGCATTGGCATGTGGGCGAGACTCCCTCGCCAGCCTTGGGGGCTGGCAAGGCGGGTGGCAGCATGGACGCGGCAAACATCCGCAAGCCCGCGCCGGCCCGCGGCGCGATCCGCGTGATCGGGGCGACGGCGAATTGGAAATTGTAGCGGCGTCTCTATGAGCGTCGCTGACTTTCTTGCGAAGGCGGGGTAGCGTGGTCGTTTGGAGAAAAGTCCGGCGGTCATAGACGCGCCGCTACAGAGCATCGGGAAGGACGGTGCGCTGGGAGGGCGGATCCGACCCGGTCCGCCCACTGTCCGCCGCATGGCGGTGCGAATGGGTGGTGAATTGATAGAAATGGAAATCCGCATTCCTATGATCCTTGCATTCACACCGCGCCCGCAGGGGTAGTCAGGGCGGGGCGAGGCAGCCCGGCCCTAAGGCCCCGTATAGAAATAGACCCTACAAAATCTGCATGTTAGCATGGAATCAATTTGGTAAAATCATGATAGGGTAAAATCATGAAGAACTGGAATTGTGCTCCCGTTATCGGGAATTCTGATCTTTTCTTCCATCATTTTACCCGAATTCTGATCTTTTCTTCCATCATTTTACCCTCCATCATTTTACCTGATTTCCGAATGATCAAACTTCTAACGCCATGTTTATTTATTTACGGCCCCTAACGTGGCGCTCGACGAAGCGGCACTCAGGGCGGCAGTGGAGTGGTCGATCCGCAATGATCCGGATTTCCGGCTGCCGGACAAGGCGCTGGATTTGGTGGACCAGGCCTGCGCGACGGCGAGGTTTCGGACGTTGACGCCTCAGGTGGAAGAAGAGAATTGCGGCGGGACGCGGCAATCACGGCCTGCCGCGGGACGCGGCAGCCACGTCGGAAGAGTGACGGGTGACAAGCCGGACGTTTCCCCGAACGAGGCCATCGTACAACGGGCGCAGGATGCCATCCGCCGCCACTTACGCCCGGAGTTGGTGAACCGGTTGACGAAGGTGGTGCATTGCAAGCCGCTGGGGATGAAGACGGCGCGGGAGATTCCGGGCAAGCTGGTTAGGGAGTTGAATGATCGGCTTGCGGATGCGGTGATTGCTGCCCCGCCAGCGCTCCCTGGTGGCGAGACGCCACCAGCACGGCCTGCCGCGGGACGCGGCAGCCACGCACACGTTTGCGGCGTGACAGTGGAACCGGATGAGAGCGCCGAGGAATGGATCCTGCGGGATGGCTTCAGTGAGAAACACGGCGCGAGGAATCTGGAGCAACCTGCGGACCCCTTGGCAAACCGCCGGCGCACCTTCAGACAAGGCCTTCCAGACAATTCCCCTGCAAGGATCAACAATCCTTGATCGTCAGTTTCTTCCCCCCCGCTTTCGCTGTTGCCTTCGGTCCAAATTCGTCTTTGATTTTCCGGCGCATGATTTTCCCGCCTCAATTCCCTCGCTTGACACTGGCGAAATAACGGAACGAAGAAAAATGACATCTAACATATTGACCCTCGCGCTCTCCCTGGCAGCCACAGCCCTGCACGCCGCCCAGCCCTACACCGTCGTCGATACCGGCCAGACGAAGTGCTACGACAACTTCAAGCCCATCGCGCCGCCGCAGCCCGGCGAGGCGTTCCACGGCCAGGACGCCCAGTTTCATGTCCACCCGGCCAGCTACACGCTCGCTGCGGACGGTCTAACGGTTCAAGACGGCGTCACCGGTCTCACCTGGCAACGCAGCCCGGACACCGATGGCAACGGCGTGCTCAACCGCAGCGACAAGCTGACCCTGACCCAGGCCCAGGCGCTTCCGGCAAAGCTCAATGCCGCCAAGTTCGGCGGCTTCGACGACTGGCGGCTGCCGTCCATCAAGGAGCTGTATTCGCTCTTTGACGGCCGAGGCACCGATCCCAGCGGGCCCGCCGCTGCCGACACCTCCGCTCTAACACCCTTCATCGACACCAAATTCTTCAAGTTCGCCTATGGGAACACGCGCACCGGCGAGCGCGTGATTGATTCCCAATACGCGTCTAACACAAAGTTTGTCGGCAAGGGGGCCCGCGGCTTCGACAAGCTGTTTGGAGTCAATTTTGCCGACGGCCGGATCAAGGGCTACGATCTGAAAATGCCCGGCGGCGGCATGGAGAAAACCTTTTTTGTCCAATGCGTGCGCGGCAATGCCAACTACGGCAAGAATGACTACCATGACAACAGCGACGGCACCGTCACCGACCGCGCCACCGGCCTGATGTGGTCCAAGGACGACAGCGCAAAGGGCATGAACTGGCAGGACGCACTGGCCTGGGTGCGGAAAAAGAACGCGGGGAAATTCCTCGGCCACGACGATTGGCGGCTGCCGAGTGTGAAGGAATTGCAGAGCATCGTGGACTACTCGCGTGCGCCCGACACGACGCAGTCGCCGGCGATCGATCCGGTCTTCACCTGCACCTCGATCACCAACGAAGGCGGCAAACCCGACTGGCCGTACTATTGGTCGGCAACGACCCATTCCGGATTCCAAGGTGGCGCGGCGGCGATGTATGTCGCCTTCGGCCGGGCCGCCGGCTGGATGTCGGCACAGGCCATGGCCGGCGGGCCACCCGAGCGGCGCGGCCCCGGCGCGGGCGGGCCGCCGGGCAGGCCGCCACTCGGGCCGCCGGGAGCGGTTCCCTCGGGCACGCCTGGCGGCGACTATCACTTCACGGATGTGCATGGCGCCGGGGCGCAGCGCAGCGATCCCAAGGTTGGGGATCCGGCCTTGTTCCCGCATGGCCGCGGCCCGCAGGGCGATGTCATCCGCATCAACAACTTGGTGCGTTGCGTGCGCAACACGACCCCGCTCAACCCGCACCCTTAACGGTTAGCCACTGCCTCACCCGGTGTGAGTTCCAGTTGCGGACGGCGTGGCATGGCGCTAACTGGACGCGCAGGCCCGCCGGAGCGGGCGGGCGAGGCCATCGAGGTGGCGGTGGCCCCGGGCGTAGCGTCGCGGTCCGCCGGCCGGGAGCTATCAGAACGGAATGTCCATATCGTCATCCTCGGTGGGGGGCGCTTTCACTTTCACCTTCTTGCCGCCCACTTTGGCGATGCGCACGGAGATCACCGTGTGGTTGGCGGATTTTTCGCGCGTGACTTCAAACAGGTCGATGGCCTCGAAGAGATCGCCGAGTTTCTTGAAGCCGTAGGTGCGGTGGTCGAGGGGGCTTTCGTTGTTGATGCGGTTGGCGATGTTGGAAAGGTTCGCCCAGCCCTCCTCGTCGGCAGAGGCTTTGACGGCATTGCGCAGGGTGTTGACGAGCTTGGTGTTGCTCTTGAGGTTCTGGACGGTCTGGAGCTTGGTTTCGGTTTTTGCTTTGGCACCCGGGCTGGTCTTGGCGGGTTTTTCCTCCAGATAGATGAAACGGGTGCAAGCCGCGATGAAGGGTTCCGGCGTCTTCTGCTCCCCGAAGCCGAAGACCTCCTTGCCGTCGGCACGCAGACGTTGGATGAGCGGCGTGAAATCGCTGTCGGATGAAACCAGGCAGAAGGTGTTCAGTTTCTTGGTGTAGAGCAGATCCATGGCGTCGATCACCAGCGCCATGTCGGTGGCATTCTTGCCCTTGACCAGGTCGAAGGACTGCATCGGCTGGATGGAGTGCTCGTGCAGCACCTTGATCCATGCCGCAAGGTCGGACTTCGTCCAGTTGCCATAGGCGCGGCGGATGTTGACGACGCCATGGCTGGCGAGTTCCGAGAGGATGAAGTCGATTTTGCCGGCAGGCGCGTTGTCGGCGTCGATGAGCAGAGCGATGCTGTTGGTGTGGGAGGGGGTCATGATGATGGAAGCGGGCGGGGACAGTGTGCCCGGAAACCGACGCGAGCGCAATCCCGCGAGGCGGCAATTTTGAGCACAGGCTACTCAGGTTCCAAAGAATTCATGACAGAATCATTTATGGCAGAATCATTTTTCAAGAGTCTTGAGGGGGATTCATCACGGGTCGGCCTGCCTGCGTGCGATTGCGCAGAGACAGGGGTTGATCCAATGACTTTTTCCAATTCTGAAATGATTCTGCCATAAATGATTCTGCCATACCTGAGTAGTAACGAGCACGGAGTCGTTGCAGGTTGAGGGTTGGGCGACGGGACGCCGCCACCACGGCCTGCCGCAGGCCGCGACAGCCACGATTCGCCAATGACATGGCATTTTTGAAATTCGGCCTTGCGTTTCCGCGAATCGCGCTAGGTTGATGACGGTGAGCGGATTCATTCAACCAACCCCGCTCACGTTCACCCCCATGAAACGCCCCCCAATGTCCATTGTTCTGCTCGTCGCCTTGCCGGTGGCTCTCATCGCCTTCCTGCTTGTCAGCAATTCCCGAGCAGCGACTGAAACGCCTGTTTACAAGGTCGTCCGGGCCGCCGGGAAGTTTGAAATCCGCGACTACCCGGGGCTCACCGTGGCCACCACGCCGATGGGCGGCGATGGCATGAATGGCAGCTTCATGAAGTTGTTTCGCTTCATCACTGGCGACAATGACGGCGCGGAGAAGCTCACGATGACCTCGCCGGTGTTGATTGACACCGCCAAGGGCCAGCGGACGATGAGTTTCATCATGCCGAAAATGGCGGTCGAGAAGGGCGTGCCGAAACCGGCAGGAGACAGCGTGACCCTGGGCAAAATCGAGGCCGCTCGCTTCGCGGTGCTGCGCTTTGGTGGCGGTCGCACGAAGGCGAATGAGCAGGCGGCCATCGCGAAACTCAAGACCTGGCTCACCGAGCAGAAGCTGACCGCAAGAGGCGAGCCGCGCTTTGCCTACTATGATCCACCGTGGACGCCCGTGTTCATGCGCCGCAATGAAGTCTTGATCCGCATCGACACGAGCCAGCGCTGAGCAGGGCCCTTGCAGGTGTGGCGATTGGATTCTGCCGCACCTCAATCCCACCACCATGCCTGGTTGTACCTGAATTGCGCCTGGTGTCTGGGTAAGCGTGCGATGGCTTGAATTTCAAGAAATCCAGTGCGCCAGCACTTCGTTGTTGCTTGCGGGCCGATGGCCTCCTATCCCCAACCCGGCACCCCGTCATGATCGCTTGCTTTACGCCCCACCTCGTGGTGCCCTCCCAAACAAGCCGCCGCATACCCTGTCACCACTGAGAATCCGGATCACCCCATGAAAATATCCATCGTTCGCTCTTCCGCCCTGCTCGCGCTGGGTGTGTTCCTGCAAGTGGCCGGTCCTGTTAGGGCGGCGGTGCCCGATGCGACCAAGGATTACATTGACGCCACTTTCACCTACAATCTGGGGCCGACCGGCACGCGCGGTTGGATCTACAGCACGGGCAACGAGTGGATGTTCGTGCCGGAAGGGCTGACCAGTGAGAGCCGTCAGATCAAGATCACCGCGGTGGAAAAGGGGTCGCCGGCCGATGGCATCCTGTTAGTTGACGATGTGATCCTGGGCATTGGCGCGGGCGAATTCACCGAGGACGCCCGCAAGTCGCTGGGGGTGGCCATCGGCGAGGCCGAGACAGCGGAAAACAAGGGCCACCTCAAACTCAAGATCTGGCGCATGGGAACCCTCCATGACAACGTCACCCTTCCGCTGGCGGTGATGGGCGCCTACAGCGCCACCGCTCCCTACGATTGTCCCAAATCCGCACGGATCCTCACCAACGCCTGCAAATACCTCGAGACCCACGCGACGTTCAATGCCGGCAACGAAGGCAACGCGGTGGTCGGCTTGGCACTGCTGGCCGCCGGGCGTCCCGCCGACCTGCCCAAGGTGCAGGCCTACGCCCGCAAAGTCGCCGCGGGAGTTGGCAAACTCACCGTGCCACTGAACGAAATGTGTGCCTGGCCCTGGGGATATAACAACACGTTCTTGTGCGAGTATTATCTAACCACCGGTGACCAGGAGGTGCTGCACGCCATCAGTGAATACACCATCACGTCCGCGCGGGGCCAGAGTTGGTGCGGCACCTATGGCCACGGCATGGCATGGCCCAAGCCGGACGGCTCGTCAACCCACGGCATCGTCCCGCCCTATGGCGCGCTGAATCAGGCGGGCTTGCTGGTGAGCATCGGCATTGTGCTGGGCGACAAGTGTGGCATCAAGGACCCGGAGATTGCGCCGGCCATTGAGAGGTCGCGCCGCTACTTCGGCTACTTCGCCGGCAAGGGCGCCGTACCCTATGGCGAATCGCCGGCCGAGGAGTTGCACGACGACAATGGCAAAAATGGCGAGGCCGCCCTGTTGCTGGCATTGCAAAGCCAGGCCGACATGAGCCCGCAGGTCCAGTACTTCGCCAAATCCTGCACCGCCGCCTATGCCCTGCGCGAATTCGGCCACTGCGGACCCTACTGGGCCAAACTCTGGCAGCCCATGGCCGTCAACCTCGCCGGCCCCGAGGCGATGGCCGCATACTTCAAAAAAATCGCCTGGGAACTCGACTTGACCCGCCGTTGGGACGGGTCCTTTGTCTATCATGGCTCCACCGGCGGCAAGCCTAACGACGAGGGCAGCCTCGGCCCTTGCAGTAACACCGGCGCCTTCATGCTGACCTACGCGATGCCCTTGCGGAAAATCCATCTAACCGGGAAAATACAGGACCCCAAACACCGGATCACCTCCAAGGATGTGCAGGAAGCCATTACCGACGGGGTGTGCAGCCTGCGCAATGACTTGAAGGCGGCGGACGCCAGTCAATTGGTCAACGCGCTGTCGAGCTGGTCGGCGCAAAAGCGCGGTTGGGCAGCCCAGGAACTGGCAGGCCGCACCCATGAGGTGGCGGCGCTGGTTCCCAAGCTGATGGAAATGGCCGAGGCCACGGACGTCAACACGCGGATGGGTGCCACCAAGGTGCTGACGCTCATCCAGGACGAGCGGGCGCTGCCGGTACTGGTGCGCCGGCTCAATGACAGCGACTATTATGTGCGCTGGCTCGCCGCGGGTGGCTATTCGGGCGCTGCCACCATGTTGTGGAAGCCCGCCGCACGGCCGGCTCTAACGGACATGCTCAAGACCATCGTCAGCCATGACTTGCCCGTCGAGCCGATCAACTGGGACGAGCCGTGCCAGGCGGCGCAAACCTATCTGGCACAGGCGGTGTTCAACGGCCAGTTGAAGGATTCGGTCGCGGGGGTGCCCACCGGGGAACTCTATCCGGCCATCGCCACCATGTCGCGGGCGCATGAGTTCGGGCGGGCGGCCCTGGCCGGATTTGTCAGTGGCAATGCGTTGCAACCCGCCGACATCAACGCGCTGGCCCCCCTGCTGACCCAGACCCTCATGGAGGCCTATGACTATCCGGATTTCCGCCTGCCTAACGCGATCGTCAGCCTGCTCTCAAAGCATAACTACGAGGAGGGCATCGCGGCGGCAATGCTGTTCCCCAAAGTCGTGTTGAACCGCTCGCGGCTCGACGCCAACACCTGCATGGAGGCCTTGCAGCGGTACCGTTCCGCAGCCAGATCCACCTTGCCGGCGCTGGAGTATTGGAACACCCATTGCCTGCCGCCACCGGTTGAAGGATTGAGCAACGGCCAGCTCACCCCAACCATCGCGACCATTGAAAACGACAAGCACCCGCCGCCCAAACTCAACTACTTCAAGACCATCGAGTCGGCCTCGGTGGCACCGGAGGTTTTCACCAAGCCGGTGGTCACCACCCGCTTGAAGGCCTCGGCCACCAGCATCGCCGGCAACCCCCTGATCTATACCTGGAGCAAAGTCCGTGGCGCGGGCCCGGTGACGTTCAGCCCCAATGGTACCAGCGCCAGCTCTAACAGTACCGCCACCTTCGCCATCCCCGGAACCTATGTCCTGAGGTTGACCGTGTCCGATGCCCTGCTGGGCGATACCGCAGGTTACGGCGGAGTGTCCACCGATCTAACCGTCAAGTTCAAGGACGGGAAGAACGTGGCCAACCGGCCGCCGGTGGCCACGCCGCAGAGCGTGACGCTGGCCGAGGACACGTCCAAGGCGCTCAAGCTCACCGGCACCGATCCCGAGGGCTACACGCTTGACTACTCACTAACGGGATTGCCGGCCCACGGCACCCTGTCGGGCACCGCCCCGAATCTAACCTACACGCCGCCGCTGTATTTCAAGGGTGCGGACAGCTTCACTTTCACTGTGACCGACAGCGAGGGGCAGGCGTCTCCGCCCGCCACGGTGAGCCTCACCGTGACCCATGTGAACCATCCGCCGGTGGCCCACTATCGGAGCCAGCCGGTGGCGGTGAACACGCCCGCCGAAATCGAGTTGACTGCCAGCGACATTGACCAGGACCCGCTGACCTATGCGGTGCTTACCCGCCCCGCCCATGGCACGCTGGCGGGCACCGCGCCCAAGTTCAAATACACCCCGGCGGCGGGCTACCAGGGCAGGGATGGCTTCACCTTCAGGGTCAGTGACGGCAAGCTGGATTCCGAGCCAGCCACCATCACCTTCAACATGGGGGGGCTGGCCGTCGGCATTTTCTCCGAGTTCTATCAGTGGCCCGACCTGTCAAATCCCGAGCCCTGGCCGGACATGGCGAGCCGCAAGCCGGACACGACCCGGATTGATGCGAAGATGCAGATTGCAGCCGCGGAGTTTCCACCGAACTACGAGGACCATTTCTGCTCGCGCCATACCGGCTATCTCAAGATCGAAACGGCCGGCGACTATCAGTTCTCCATCAGCGCCGATGACCATGCCAAATTGTGGGTGGACGGGAAGCTCGCCATCGAGCAGTATTACTCGAAAAAGGGCTGGAACGCCGGAGCGCTGCCCCTCACCCCAGGGTATCACGAGTTCAAGCTCGAGTACATGGAATCCTACGGCGGCAATTACGTCACCCTCTCATGGTCCGGCCCGGGCGTCTCCGGAGCGGTGCCGCCGGCCGCGTGCTTCCATCTAACCAGCGACCGGTAGCCCGGCAGCGGGCAGCGGAGGAATCATCCCGAACTCCGAAGTTACAAGGGTTGGTTGGTTCGGAAATCCAGCAACGGCGTCAGCCGTGAAGCGGTGATGAAACACACGGCCAAAATCCATGAGATCGACGGTCTGTTGAGTTACCGAAGGGCCGAGGTGCTCGGCGCCATCGTCCGCTCCCTAACAGACAAGCAGCGGCAAGCCCTTGCCAAGATGGTCTTCAACAACTCCGCCACCTGGCCGGAGCTGCAGGATCAGGTGGACCAGAAGAGCCTGTCGCCGACCGCCCATGTGGCCGTCATGACCTACGCCAGTGAACTGTTCAGTTGGTATGCCGGCAATGTCGAGGCCGACGTGTATTTCCGTCCCGAGCGGCACGCAACCTGTTTCGGGTCGTTCCACATGAAGGATATTCCGGCCATGGGCAATGCCAACTACTCGATCAGCACGTCGTTGACGAGCGACAGCGGCGAGGCGTTCCTGGCCGCCTTGACGGAACCGCAACGCAAATTGCTAGGAAATTGGTTTTCGGGGTTGGTGCGCATGAGGGGCTAAAGATAGATTCGGAGATCGGAAGAATAAGAAGTTGCGGGGCAAGGAGGAGGCGGAGATGCGCATTCCGCCGCCCTGGCGAAGTGAGCGGGGCGGATTTTCGGGCCGAACGGTGGTGTGGTGTGGATCGTGGGACGTGCTTCATCCAAGGCCGAGACTGCGGTTTCCCCTTCCCTGGCCAAGGAAAATCGGTGCGGGAGCGCAAGTTCCTCCGGAACGGGCTCGCCGGGGGGCAGTCGAAGCAGTCGATGGAACCAGTCCTCGCACGGTAACATTTGTTAGGGACTCCGCAGGCATTTCCTCATTGATTCCATGCAAGTCAGAGTCGTCCTGGACTCCGAGCGCTTGCCGAAGTTTGGTCTAACGGTTTGGGAAGCGCGTGCGGCACCGCCCAAGCGGAGGCGCTGCGGGAAATCAATCCTCGCCATCCCTAACCTCGGTTTGGTCCGCTCGCATTTCCTTGTCGCGGGCCTCGGTGAGGGCCGCCGCGAAAATGCCTGAGGGGATGCTGACAATGCACAACCCGATGATCAGGATGAAGAAGGTGAAAATGCGCCCCCCGACGGTCACCGGATAGACGTCGCCGTAACCCACCGTGGTCAGCGTGGCCACCGCCCACCACAGGCTCGAGAAGACCGACGTGAACTTGTCCGGCTGGGCCTCGTGTTCAAAATGGTAAATGCCCATCGCCGCCAGATAGAGCAGCACGATGACCACGCACAAGAACAAGGTCAGTTCCTCCCGGGCGAGCCGGAAGGCCTCCAGGAAGCGGCGAATCGCGGTATTGTAGCGGACCAGCTTGAGCAAGCGTGCCAGTCGGAGCAGGCGCACCGCCCGCAGCGAGCGGAAGTCAACGTAGAGCGAAAGATAGAAGGGCAGGATCGCGAGCAAGTCGATGATACCGAGCGGGCTCAGCGCAAAGCGCAGCGGTGACTTCGCCGACCAGATTCTCACCAGATACTCGACGCTGAACACCAGCACCGTGAACGTCTCCAAGCCTTTGAGAATCCGCCAATCCTGGTCCGACAACACCGGCCTCGTCTCAAATCCGGTCGCGATCAGCGACGCGAGGATCAACAACTGGATGAACCAGGCAAACGCCCTCGCGGCACGCGAATCGTGAGATTCAAGAAACCTCCTAACACGAGCCCTGGGCGATTCATTCATGCCGCCGCCATTCCACACTGGCGCACATCAACCCGTCAAGCCCCATCGTCCGGGATCTGGCATGGGGAACTCCTACGGCGTCACGCTCACGGAGTTGCTTTTGGGTGGCAGCCGTTACAAAAGCCGGTGGCCGGACCGGAAGGCGGGGGGTTGGTGCCCCGAGGCACGCGGATGCAAACACGACAAGGGCGAGGACGGCGTGTTACGGAGCGACATGGGCGCGGGAGATCAGGGCTGGATCTGTACGCGGCGCCGGAGGAAGCGGCGTGCGATTTCGGTGGCCGACACCGCGGCGGTATCCCGCGCCGTGACCCGGTTCGGTGTGCCGGGCGCGAACGTGGAGACGACGGTCCGTGTGGCGAGATCGTCGCATTGCCTTTCGCCCCGCCGCCCATCGCCCCCCCATAACTGCTCCAGCGATAATCCGCCGGATCCGCCACCATCCCCGCCCGCACCGGATTCAAATCGATTGTTCCTTATCCTCCGCCTCGAACGCCAATCGCCGCGCCACCACCCGCGTGACGCAGTGGTGAATCCCCGGCTTCTCGGTCGAGTCCTTCCAGGGTGCCAGCCAGCGTGCGCGTCTCATCGGAGTGGGGGCGGTTTGGTTGTTTCAGTTGTTGTTGCCGGAAAAACCGGGGTCGCCGGGAAGAGACGGTCACATGCTGGCAAAGGGTCAACAACTATTCAATTATTTTCACGTCCCAAAAGCGCGGCCATCAAGAAACTTTGCGCCCCTTGGAAATATTTTGGAAATGGTTTCTTGCAAAGAGCCCCACATCAGCTATGTTCGCCCCTGTCAGCCAACCCTACGGGCTTCTATCAATTTAACGGAAAACTGAACACCCCCGCGCCGAGCCTGGCAGTGCGCACCGTCTCCGAGCAGAAACGGCTTGGACTGCGTCCGGGCCAGCATGGCTGGCGGACGGGTGACGCGCGACCTGAATGGAAACCAAACAAGCAGAGACGAACCAATCAACAAAGAATCGCACTATGAAAAGAACAACACTTGCTAGCAACGGTTTGACCGTTCTGGCCGCTTCGGCCGCGCTGCTGTGCGGCGCGGTTGTGGCGCCAGCGGCGGACAAGAAACCCAACATCCTCGTCATCTTTGGCGACGACGTTGGCCAAGCCAACATCAGCGTCTTTACCAAGGGGGTGATGGGCTACCGGACGCCGAACATTGACCGCCTGGCCAAGGAAGGGTCGCTCTTCACGGATTACTACGCGGAGCAGAGTTGCACGGCCGGCCGTTCGTCGTTCATCACCGGCCAGTGCGTCTTCCGCACCGGCCTGAGCAAGGTCGGGTTGCCGGCCGCACCGGTGGGCCTGCACAAGGAAGACCCCACCATCGCCGAGATGCTCAAACCGCTCGGCTACGCCACCGGCCAGTTCGGCAAAAACCACCTCGGTGACCGCAACGAGTATCTGCCGACAGTTCACGGTTTCGATGAGTTCTTTGGCAACCTCTACCACCTCAATGCCGAGGAAGAGCCGGAGCTGTTCAATTACCCGCAAGACCTGAAGTTCCGCCAGATGTTCGGTCCCCGCGGCGTGCTCCGGTGCAGGGCCACGGACAAAGACGACCCTACCGTGGACCCACGTTGGGGCAAGGTTGGCAAGCAAACCATCGAGGATACCGGTCCGCTGACCCGGAAGCGGATGGAGACCATTGACGATGAGACCTCAGCGGCGGCGATTGACTATATCCAGCGCCAAAGCAAGACCGGCCAGCCGTTCTTCTGCTGGTATAACAGCACACGCATGCATTTCCGCACCCACGTGCGGGCCGAGCATCGCAGCCCCAGGGGGGTGACCGCGCCCACTGAGTACGCCGATGGGATGGTCGAGCACGATGCCACGGTGGGCTCGTTGTTGAAAGCACTCGACGAATTGGGCATCGCGGACAACACCCTCGTCATCTACACGACCGACAACGGCCCCCATGCCAATAGCTGGCCCGATGGCGCGACAACGCCGTTTCGCAGCGAGAAGAACAGCAATTGGGAAGGCGCTTTTCGCGTGCCTTGCTTCATCCGCTGGCCGGGCCACATCAAGCCCGATTCGGTCTCAAACGAGACCGTCAGCGGGCTGGACTGGCTGCCGACGCTGCTCGCCGCCGCAGGCGATCCGGACGTGAAGCAAAAGCTGCTCAAGGGGTACCCGGTGGGCGACATGACTTACAAGGTCCACCTCGACGGCTACAACCTCCTGCCTTACCTAACCGGTCAGGAACCAAAGAGCCCGCGCCGGGAGTTCTTCTATTTCAGCGACGACTGCGACCTGCTCGCGCTGCGGTACGAGAATTGGAAGTTTGTCTTCATGGAACAGCGTATGCCAGGCACCATGGCCGTCTGGACCGAGCCGTTCACGCGTCTCCGTGGGGGCAAGATGTTTGATCTGCGAGCCGATCCCTACGAGCGTGCGGACATCACCTCCAACACCTATTACGAGTGGACACTGGACCACCTGTTTCTGGTGGTCCCGTCCCAAGCCTACGTCGTGAAGTTCATCGAGACCTTCAAGGAATTTCCGCCGCGCCAGAAGCCGGCCAGCTTCGGCATAGACCAGGCCTTGGAAACTCTGCAAAACTCAGCCGGAGGGCGATAAGCGTGCTCTCCCAGTCACCCTCGTCTGAAACCGGCTGATTGAAGCAGGAACAGGAATGACAACTCAACAGGAGACAACGGAGTCAATGGAGGGAGATTCCTCTCTTTCTCTGTTCCCTCCGGTCGGAACTGAAAGGCAAGCAAGACCATGAAACGGACGAATCTCATCACCTTCGCAGCGCTCGCCGGCGTGGCAGCGGCGTTGGCCGCTCGCGCCGCCGAGGCGCTGCCTTCGTG
The DNA here is from genome assembly GCA_026397725.1 of Verrucomicrobiota bacterium. Taxonomy (GTDB): domain Bacteria; phylum Verrucomicrobiota; class Verrucomicrobiia; order Verrucomicrobiales; family Akkermansiaceae; genus Luteolibacter. The sequence goes on from JAPLUI010000376.1 coordinate 13,976, forward strand.
GAACGACGGACTGGCCAAGAACTCCGTTCTCCAGTTTGTCGCCAAGGTCACCCAAGCCGACTCACCGGATTGGGTGCCGCCGGGCGAGCGCATCGCGGTGTTTGACAACGACGGCACGCTCTGGGCGGAGCAGCCGATGTACTTCCAGGCATTCTTCGTGTTCGACCGGGTGAAAGCGCTCGCGCCGCAACACCCGGAATGGCAGACGCAGGAACCCTTCGCCTCGTTGCTCAAGGGCGACCTGAAAGCTGCCATGGCGGGCGGGGAGCACGCCGCCGGCCAGTTGCTCATGGCGACACATGCCGGCATGACTTCCGAGGAGTTCGAAAAGAGCGTGCGGGATTGGATCGCGACCGCCAGGCATCCGAAGACCGGCCGGCCGTTCACCGAGATGGTCTATCAGCCCATGCTCGAGCTGCTCGCGTATCTGCGTGCCAACGGATTCAAGACCTTCATCGTCACCGGAGGCGGCATCGAGTTCGTTCGCCCCTGGTCGGAACGGGTCTATGGCATCCCGCCCGAACAGGTCATTGGCAGCAGCATCAAGACGAAGTTCGAGCTGCGCGACGGCAAGCCGGTGCTCGTCCGCTTGCCCGAGGTGAACTTTATTGATGACGGCCCGGGCAAGCCCGTCGGCATCCAGATGCACCTTGGCCGCCGCCCTCTCGCGGCCTTTGGCAACTCGGACGGCGACCTGGCAATGCTCCAGTGGACAGCCGGCGGCCGCAGCCCGCGCTTCTGCCTTTACGTCCACCACACTGACGCCGAGCGTGAGTGGGCCTATGACCGCGCTTCCAGCATCGGACGCCTCGACGAAGGCCTGGCCGAAGCGCAGGCCAAAGGCTGGACGGTGGTGGACATGAAGAGCGATTGGAAACGCGTGTTCGCATTCGAAACAAAGTGATGCCGCAGCACTCCAAACTCTCGGCGGCGAGTAACCTGCAAGAGACCTCAACCAGACCACACCTATGAATACTCTTCACAAGCGGCAGCGCTTGCTCTCCATCGCGCTTGCCGCCGGCACCGTCCTTACCAACCCCGCATTTGCCGAGGAAGGCGGCAGCGGCCACTACGCGCCGGGAGGGGTGGCCGATTTCCTCGATGCGCTGCCCGCCAGGCCGGGGCTGGCGGTGGCGAACTATTTCATGTACTACGACGGTAGTGCCAGCGGCACGCTTCCATTCGGCGGTCGGCTCACGCTCGATTCGCACGCGCAGGCCTACTCTGACTCGTTCCTGGTCATGTACGCAACGAATTGGGAACTGTTGGGCGGGCATTATGTGCCAGCCGTCGGCATTCCCTATGTCTGGCTGGAAGTGGATGGCAAGATCAGCGGCCGGCTGAGGTCCGTCGGGACACGCGATACCGCCAACGGCCTCGGAGACATCCTGTTGTATCCCTTCATGCTCGGTTGGGCGAAGGATGACCTCAGATACGACCTCCGGCTCGGCATCTACGCGCCCACCGGCGACTACGAAGAGGGCCGCTTGGCCAACGTCGGCAAGAACTACTGGACCTTCGAGCCGATGGTGTCGGTCAGTTGGCTTAGCAGCAAAATCGGGACGGAGGTCAGCGCCTGTGCCGGCTTGGACTTCAGCACGAAGAACGCCGCTACCGACTATCAGAGCGGCGACGTGTTCCACCTCGACGTCACCGCCGCGCAGCACTTGCCGTTAGGCAAACTCGGGACCATCGGCCTCGGTGCCAACGCGTTCTACTACCAGCAATTCACTGGCGACAGCGGTAGTGGCGCGGTGCTCGGGGATTTCGCAGGCCGCACCGTCGGCGTCGGCCCAGTCCTGTCCTTCGTTACCAAGCTAGGCAAGAGCGACTTGGCTGCGGAAGTCAAATGGCTGCCCGAACTCGACGTCAAAAACCGGCTTAAAGGCGGCTATGTCTGGTTCAAAGTGGGTATGGGATTCTGAAACCACAAATAGGGGGGGCCTCGCATGCTGACATTGAGTCGTCCTTCGCGATGACAATGGCCTTGCCGCCGTCACCTCGGGCCATCACAGACCGCCCCCGCATCCTCGAATCTCAAGGCTCTCGCCATGCGCGAATCCGGCCCGGAATTCCAACCGAATCAAGGCTAATGTTACCATGTGACCCCACTGGCTTCGCCGTCCCGTGAGTTCTAACACCAGGCTCTACATACGTCTGTTAGTCACCTCGTCATGAATTCCGCCCGCAGCGCCCGCAGGGCAAGACCTTGGTCCCCCGGGTCACCCGGTTGTCCCTCGCGGTCTTGTCGGAGACCTGAAGCCGTGTGGCCTATGCCCGATCCCGCCAGCGGCAGAACTCACGGCCATCTAACAACGGTTTCGGCAGGGTGACCATGAACTCGTCGTCGAAGCAGCGGAGCTGGAACCACGGCGACCACGACTCGAGATCGGTCGATCGCTCAAGGTCAGAGTTGCTCGTAGGCCAGCACGCGGTCCGACGCCCGGTCCGCCGGCAACGCCGGGAGTTGATAGAGCACGCGCTGCGTGTTGATCCATGTCCTGTCGAAATATTGTCTTGTCCACCCCTGCTCCGGCAATACCATGCGACCACAAATGCATGGCCACTCACTTCAAATCCACCTTCAACTCACCCGCGGCGCGGAAGCCCGGCGGGGGTGCCAGCGGGATTGGCGGCATCCTGTTCGCCATCGTCTGGATCTGCTTCAGCAGTGTGTTTGTCGCCATCGGCGGCAGATTCGCCTGGCAGTCATTGACCCAGTCGGCCTGGCAAAAAGTGCCGTGCGTGATCGATGACTTCCACATCCTGGATGACCCGAACCAGGACGACCCGTTCAGCGCCGGGATCACCTATCGTTACCACGCCGGCGGACGCGAACGCACCGGCCACCACCTGTATCCGGCCACACCGCACGCCGCTCCCACGGGTCGCCCGGCGGAGGCGGAAAGCCCCGGGGATGTTGCCGCCCCCGGGGAGCGCGAGGACGAGTATGAAAAACTGGCCAGGTTGCAGCACCAATATCTCAGCGCAACGAAGCCCGTCTGCCTGGTCGATCCCCGCGATCCGGACCGTGCCGCGCTGATGATCAAGCGCGAGGATCTCTGGAGCAGCCTGGCCTTTGGCGGCTTCGGCCTGTGTTTCGTCGGCATCGGCGTGGGCGTGCTGCTGCAAAGCATCCGCCAGATGCGGGCCGGACGCGGCGGTCTAACCGATGGTTCGGCGCTGACCGGAAAACGGCGGCAAGGCGGCGAATTTCCGCTGGTGATCGGCGTGCCGTTTTTCGGGCTGTTTGCTGCGGCGGGCTGCGGCATGTTTTGCTTCATCAGCGTGCCGATTGTGAGCAACCTGTTTGCGAGTTCATCGTGGGTGACAACTCCCGCCACGGTCGTCTGGAGCCGCGTCGCATCCCACAGTGACAGCGATGGCGCCACTTACCGCGCGGATATTTTCTACCGCTATACCTTCGATGGCAAGGAATACAAATCCAACCGCGGCGGTCTGTCCAACGTGAGTTCCAGCGGCCGCTCCGGCAAAGAAGCGGCCGTGCGCGCCAACCCGCAAGGCCAGGCCATCGTCTGTTACGTCAACCCTCGCCAACCGTGGCAGGCCGTGCGCAGCCGCTCGCTCGGCTGGTCGGCGCTTTTCGGCTTGTTCCCCCTCCCCTTCATGGCCGTCGGCTTGGGTGGCTTGTGGTATCTGGTGCGGCGCAACAGCTCCACCGGGCCGGGCGCATTGACCCGCAGCGCAAGCCGCCGCGCCAACAACCGCCTCGGTCTGACCGGGTCCGACGAGTCCGACAGGTCCGACAAGTTTGCCCCCGATTCCGGTGCGGGGGATTCTAACGAATGCTTGCGGCTCACGCCCGGCAAAGGCCGCGTGGTCCGCTTCCTGGGCATGGTCTTCGTCACCGCGTTTTGGAATGGCATCGTTTCCGTGTTCCTGTGGCACGTTGCCAGTGAGTGGCGCTCCGGCCACGCCCCTTGGTTCCTGACCCTCTTCCTCACCCCGTTCGTGTTGATCGGAACCGGCTTGTTGTTAGGTGCCGTGCATGCCCTCGGCGCCATCTTCAACCCGCGGCCGCAACTCACACTTGAGCCCGGGCATCCGCGGCTCGGCCAAAATCTAACCGTCACCTGGCAGCTTCCCGGCGGTGCCGCCAGGCTGGGCAACCTGCGCATCGTCCTGCGCGGCGAGGAAATCGCCACCTACCGGCGCGGCACCACCACGGCGACTGATCGCGCGATTTTCCATGAAGCGGTGGTCTTCGAGTCGGACCTGCCGGCAATGATGGCGCTGGGCCGCGCCGCCATCACCTTGCCCGACACCCTCATGCCAAGCTGGAAGGCCGACAACAACCGCATTGAATGGTCCCTCCACATCGAGGGCCGCATCCGGCTATGGCCCGACCTGGCCGACTCGCATGTCCTGACCATCCACCCCGCCGCCTGACGCCATGGACCCCACCCTCTCCCTAACCATTGACCGCACGCCCGCCAAGTTCCGGCCTGGCGAGCGACTCGACGGCCGCGTCTCGTGGCAACATGCGGAAAACATCCGCTCCGCGGCGGTCAGGTTGTTCTGGACCACCTCCGGCAAAGGCACCACGGACACCGCAGTCGTGGCGGCGCAGGACTTGGAGCATCCGCAGGCTGACGACACGCGCACGTTCTCATTCGTCCTGCCGGCCGGTCCGCCCGGGTTTTCCGGCTCGCTCATCACCCTGAGCTGGGGCGTGGAACTGGTCATCGAGCCCGGCGAACAGGCAGTCCACCGCGAATTCGAGTTCGGCCCTCAGGGCAATGAACTGCGCCTGCCGCAGATCGCCCGCAACCAGCCTAGCAAAAAGACCTGGTTCAAACCGTTCTGACGCGCCCACTATCCACTATCCACTAACCACGAACCACTAACCACTATCCTCATCCATGCGCCCGCGAGACAACCCGTTTGCCATGGCACGCCTCGAACAAGTGCTCGCCTTCCGCCCGGAGTGGCTCGGTCAGTCGTGGGACACCCTGCTGGCCCGCATCGAAACCACCCGCGGCACACGGACCGTGATCGGTCGCCACGGAGCGGGCAAAACGACCTTGTTCGAGGCCCTGGCCACGCGTCTGGCCGCCCGCGGCCACCCGGTGGTCCGCCTGTTTTTCAACGACACCAACCGCTGCCTCGCACCCGGCACCCTGGATCTGCCAACCAACCTGGGCAACACCACAGTTCTGCTAGACGGCGACCGCCACCTGCCGCTCATCGTCCGCGCACGCCTGGCCCGCCGTCTGGCCGGTGCCCGGCTGGTCCTCTGCACCCGCCACCGCCGCAGCCTGCTGCCGGTCTTCCTGCGTTTGGAACCGGATGCCGCGCTGCTGCACCGCTGCGTGCGGGAAGTGGCCGGCCGTCACTACCCGCAACTTGCGCCACAGCTTGACGCTTGGTTCCGCTCCGAGCGCGGCAATCTCCGCCACGTCCTGCGCCGGTGCTACGACGCCATGGCGTGACCCACCATCGACCAGGTGACGCATGAACCACGACTCACCGAGGCACCAGTCACAATGCAGGTCTTCGTTAGAAACATCGCGGTGCTCATCCGCACGAGGTTGTGCATGTGGCGGGTGTCGAGAGGGTCCTCACATGGTAACATTTGGTCGAGACTTCGCAGGCATTTCCGCACTTCACGGTTCCTGATCCCGGCGGAAAATGAGTTGGCACTTGTTGGCGTTTCAGACGAATTCGTGAATCATCCGCGCATGGGTTTCGGGTGGCAGCAGTGCCGCTGCGGGGTCATGTCTTGCTCTTACTTGATCATTGAATGTTGGAAGTTGAATGTTGAATGTTGAAATCTTCGGCGTGCCTCCTGGTAACCCCGCGGCTCTAACGGTTTAGCCACAGCGGGGTGGCGGGCGGCGCCCTTCCCACCGCACTCCAGACTTTGGTTCGCGCCTGGGCAGGTGAGAGTATGGAGTGCGGTGGGAAGCGCAGCGCCACACCGCTTTGGCTAAATCCCGGCGCTCGCTGCGGCCGATCAATGGTCCGGTCCGTCACCAAGGGTCCGGCGTTCCCGTTCTCAGCAAAGAACCCGGCGGGCGGGTGTAGAACCGGGAGTAACGTGGGCGCGATTGCGTGCCGAAGGCTCTGCTCACGGGCGATCCTTCCACCCGACGACAGGAATGTCGTCGCTCCTTAACGGGCACCATCGGAGCCAAGTTACTCGGGAGCGGTGTGACCGCCCGCGAGACGAACTGCGCCTCGTGGTAACGCCGCAACTCTCCCGGTTTAGCCACAGCGGTGTGGCGGGCTGCGCCCTTCCCACCGCACTCCAGACTTTGGCTCGCGCCTGGGCAGGTGAAGGGAACTGGCACCCTCATCTGACAACTGTGACGAACCATGGCCTAACATATCCGACCGGATGCCGCTCCCGGCACCCCCCGGAAGGTGCCAAGTCATGTTCCGGGATGCATTGCCAATTCCTTGTCAATTTCGTTGGAAGTTTCGTTGGAAGAGATCGAGGGGGATTCTGGGGCGATGCAAGCTTCCATCCTCCGGAAATCGGAATGTGCCCAAGCTGGTGAGGGTGTTTTCAGCTCGCTCCGCGTCCGCTCACTTCATTGCCTGCGCTCGTTTGCCTGATGATTTCGGATTTTCGTGTCAGGCTATCTTCGCTTCGGTTCTCGCTTGGCTATTCAGCTCGCTGCCTGCCGGTTCTAGGGGACTGAACTGCGGGCAGGGCGGAAGCCCATGTAGTTGAAGTCGAAGCCCGGGGAACCGTGGCTGCGGTGAGCGGCGCGGCAGTTGCCGGCGAAGTAGCTCCAAGAGCCGCCCCGGCGCACCCGGACCGAGCCCGAAGTCGGCCCGCGCGGATTGCTACCCCCCGCATACGGTGTCCCATACCAATCCCAACACCACTCCAAGACATTCCCTGCCATGTCGTTGATCCCATAGCCATTCGCCGCAAAGGAGCCCACCGGACTCGTCGCGGGGGACGTCCCCCCGACACTCCCAATGGGGTTGTAGCCGTTGGGTCCCAAATCGTAGGAGTAGCTGGTGTTGCCGTAATAGTTCGCCAGGTCTTGGGTGATGGTGTCGCCCCACGGGAACCGCTGCCCGACCAAGCCGCCCCGCGCCGCCTTTTCCCACTCCGCCTCGCTCGGCAGCCGGTAGCCGCTGGCAGTCCAATTGCAGGCCACGTCGTTGCTTTCGCCCGTCTTGTAGGTGACCCCGGATACCGTGTAGCAGGGTGTGAGATTCTCCATCTCGCTGCGTGCATTGCACCACTTCGCGCAGTCATACCAATTCACCGAATGCACCGGGTGATTCGCCCCCTTGCCGGCACCGGCATTGGTAAACGTGTAGCCATTGCTGGTGGCCCAATAATAGACCGCCTGCCATTGGCTCAGGGTCACCTCATTGACCGCAAGGTAATACGCCGACAAGGTCACGCTAACAGGGACGGCGTCAGTGATGTCGGTATCAGCGGCGACACTGTTCCCCATCGTGAACGTGCCGGCGGGAATCAGCACCATGCCGGGCGGTGCCGGGACCACGGCGCTGGCGGGAATACCGGTCAGGCCCGCGCCACTGCCTTGAAAGGTCCCGGCGGTGAGCGTGCCACTGGCCGTGAGATCGGGGGCCAGTTGGGTGCCGCCCACGGCACCGGCGGTGATATGGACCGCACCCACCGCACCCGCAGCGAGCTTGGCACCAGTAATCGCGCCGTCCTTCACGTTGTCCGCCATCATCGCATAGCCGACTGCGGCGATGCGATGGTCGGAGGTGAGAAGCTGCGAGCCGTTGGTGCCGTCATTGAACCAGACGCGCAGGCGGACGTCACCATGGGTGAAGACGCTCATGGGAATGGCGGTCATGTGGGGCAGCAAAATGTCACCCAGAAGGACCGAGTAGAGGCCCTTGGTGACTTGGAGGGTCACTGCGGCGGCGGGTTCGCTGCCGGCGTTGCTGGTGCCGTCATTGCTCCAGAAGGTTTCGGTGCCATCCGTGTTCACCAGCGCGAACTTGAACTGGCCGGGACCCTCGAAGTTCACCGCGGGTGTGCCGCGGGCGATGCGGCCCTGATAGTTGAGGAGCTGCGGGATCGGCCCGTCCTCCGCCAAACTCACCAACGGCCCGGGGTCGGTGGCGGCGGTGGTTTCATAGGAAAAGCACATCGGACAGCCGATAATGGCGGCGTTCTGTTCGAAATTCTTCGGGCTGTTGGCGGGGTTGTAAGCCGGGGTGAAGGAGTAACTCATCGCGGTGAAGCCGGTGCCACCGCCTGGGTAAAGCTCATTCGCTTGGAATATGATGCCGTTGCTGCCATCGCATATGAAAAAGTTCGAGGATTCACGGGTGGGCATGGCCCCCATGAAGTTCTCGAACTCAAGCACTGCGCTCTCGCTGTGGCTGACGGTATCCTTACCGGCCACGAAATTCAGGTTGACGCTGGAACGATATCCGTCGCCATGGTTGGCGACCAGCTTCTGGCCCGCTGGCGCGAACAGGCGCAGTTTGAAGGTTTGATATTGGGAGAGGTCGACGTTGGTGAGTGCGGCGGAGTCGATGACCATCACATCTTGCACCAAACCAGGATTGCCGGACACGGGATCCGGCGGAGTGAAGCGATGGTCAATGCCGGTGATCTGGCGGTCGATGGTCAGGGTTTCCGCAGTTAGCGATGGCGGCATGGCCGAAAGCCACAGTATCAGCGGCAGCCAGGATGGCAGTTTCCGCGAGGGAAGTGTTGATGGGAATGCATCGGTCGATGAAGACGATGCGGACGGTTGGAGTTGGAGTTCTTGTTTCATGGTTGCGCGGGGGATGTTACTGCTTTGAAAAACCCGGTGCCGGACGCATGTGGCGGCGCAATGGGGGAATGGATCAGACGAGTGGGATGGGATTGACGGTTTCATGGCTTCTGTGGGATTCTGCCGTTGGCATTTCCCACGGGATGTGGCAGCATAACGGCATGAGCACGCTCACACTGGACTTGCAAGCCACCCTCAAGGAGCTGGATCCCGACTCCGCGACCAAGCTGGAGCAGTTGGTGCGCGATGCGATCGCGCTTGCAAAGCCATCGAAAGCAAAGCCCGTCGAAGTGGGTGCGGTGGACAAGAATGGCTGGCCTGCGGGCTTCTTTGAAGAAACGGCGGGAAGCTTCGCCAACGAGCCTCTCGACTTCCCGACGGACTTGGCTCTCGAACCCATTGCCAACTGGTGATGCACTATCTGCTCGATACCAACGCATGGATTGTCTATCTCAAAGGACGGCAGACGAACGTTCGATCCCGGCTTGAAGAGACTCCCAGGGATCAGATCACCACCTGCTCGGTGGTGTGGGCCGAGCTGCTGCACGGCGCGCGGAAATACGAGAACTCTGCAGATCGGCGCGAGCGGGTGGAGATGCTGCTGGGGCCACTGGAGAACTTCGATTTTGATCTTGCGGCCGCGAGGCGATACGCGGACACGCGTGATGCCCTGGAAAAAGCAGGGATGCTCATTGGCTTGAATGATCTCCTGATTGCCTCCATTGCGCTGGCAAACGATCTCACCGTGGTCACCAACAACACGGCCGAGTTCAACCGCATTCCCGGCCTGCGCGTCGAAGACTGGTCGGCGTGAGGCGGGCGGGCTGGCGGCAAGCATCCCGTCACTGCGCGCCAGGATCCACAAGCTGCGTCGCGACGCGGGCTGCCTTGTGGACCGGCCGCCCGAACTGCGGGGGCTCGCGATGGTCGGCGAATGAGCGGCGGCGGATGGCTTCATGGCGATTTGGAGGTTATAGGTCTGAAAGTCGAAGGTCCGTAAGTCTGAAAGGAGTGGTGTGGGACGAGGGCTAGGCTTGGGATGCGGGGTTCGTTTTTCAAAATCGGGCGCCGGCAGGGGCTGCGCCCCTGCAACCCCCTGTCATGGCTTTGTCATTCGTGATTCATCATTGCCGTTGGCTATGCCATCCAGGGCTTCGCCGGCTTTGTTCAAACTCGCTAATGCTCGCTCTGCGTTCATCATTCAAAATCTATAATTCCCATCTCCCGCTTCACTCCGGCAGGGCGGCTCCGCCTTTGCCCTGCTCGTCGCTCCGCGGCCTGCGGTTGCTAGGGGACTGAACTGCGAGCCATGCGGAACCCGATGCCGAAGTCGAGGACGGACGGGCTGCGGTAGTCGCGGTACGCGACACGGCAGTAGCCCGCGTTGCCGCTCCAAAGGCCGCCCCGGATCACCCGGTACGAGCCCGTAATAGGCCCACGCGGATCCGTGCCCCCTTCATAGGGTGCATAACAATCCCAACACCACTCCCGGACATTTCCCGCCATGTCATTGAGCCCATAGCCGTTCGGCGCAAAAGTTCCCACCGGGGTGGTGTAGGGACTTGGCGCGACATACCCTATGGAGTTATAGCCGTTAGGGCCCAAGTCGTAGGTGTAGCTGGTGTTGCCGTTATAGTTCGCCAGGTTCTGGGTGATGGTATCACCCCACGGGAAGCGCTGGCCGACCAAGCCGCCGCGCGCCGCCTTTTCCCACTCCGCCTCAGTCGGCAGGCGGTAGCCGTTGGCGGTCACATTGAAAATCACAGTGTCATATTCGCCTGTCTTGTAGATGTAATACATTGGCATGATGAGTATTCCATAGCAGGGAGTGAGCCCCTCCATTTCGCTGCGGGCGTTGCACCACTTCACCACGTCATGCCAATTCACCGTGTGCACCGGATGGTTCGCCGACTTGCCCAAGCCGGCGTTGGTGAAGGTGTAGCCATGGCTGGTGGCCCACAAATAGACCGCCTGCCATTGGCTCAGGGTCACTTCGTTGACCGCCATGTAGAAGGCCGACAGGGTGACGGTGATGGGGGTGGCGTCGCCCATGCCATCCAAGCTGTCGCCCATGGTGAAGTCCCCCGCGGGAATGAGCACCATACCGGGCGGAGCGGTGACCACGGCGCTGGCGGGGATGTGGGTCAGGCCCGAGCCGTCGCCGGAGAAAGCGCCGGAGAACGCCGTGGCCTTGGCCGTGCCGGTGACTTCCAGTGCGGTGGTGGGACTGCTGGTGCCGATGCCGACGCGCCCCGCCTCGTCAATGGTGAGGTCGGGATTGTTATCGCTGCTGGACAAGTGAAGCTTGTTCACTCCCGCTGCGGGATTGGTGAAAACCCGGCCTTTCTGCACCAGCGCGGAGGTGGTGAAAATGATGTCGCCCGCGTCATCCGCCGCCGCCCTCATCAGCAGGTTTTGCGATTGGCCGATTTCCAGGCCCTCGCCCGGACTGGCGGTGCCGATGCCGACCCTGCCCGCGAGGTAGGAAATATCGCTGCCATTCTTCGTCCACAGACCGATGGCCGGATCAAGTTGGTTGCTGCCAATGGCACCGGTGGCGATGTTACCGCTTTGCACGGCATTGATGGCCAACTGTTCGGAGCCGATGGCCCCGGCGGTTACGGTGGCGGCGGTGAGCGGGGCGATGCTGCCGTCGCTGGCTTGCCAGCGGAGTTCCGGCTCGGAAATGGCGATGAATTTCAAATCGCCATTGGTGGTGTCGTAGTAGCTGATGGCCGGGAATCCATTGACCACTGCCAGAGCGTTGTATTCGCCGACATCGCCTGTGCTGTCGAAGGTCATCGGCGTGCCCCAAACCGTGCCACTGGCATCGGTGGCGCTCACGTATTTGAGATCGCCGTTGGTTTGGTCGTAGTAACTGATGGCCGGCTTGCCATTGACCACTTCGAGCGAGGTGCAGAAGCCCACGGAACCGGTGCTGTCGAGCGTGATGGGTGCGCCCCAAGTGCCGCCTATGCCATCGGTGGCGCGCACGTATTTGAGATCGGCGTTGGTGTCATCGAAGTAGCTGATGGCCGGCATGCCATCGACCACCGCCAGCGAGGTGAAGCGGCCGACGGTGCCGGTGCCCCCGGTATCCACCGTCACCGGCGGAGCCCAGAAGGCGCCGTCGGGATTGTTGGCGTGCACGTATTTGAGATTGCCGTTGGTGGCATCGTAGTAGCTGATGGCCGGAAGGCCGTTGACCACCGCCAGCGACGTGTACTGGCCGGCAATGCCCGTGCCCCCGGTATCCACCGTCACCGGCAAATCCCAGGCGGTGCCTGCGGCATTGTAGGCACGCACGAACTTGAGATTGCCGTTGGTGGCATCGAAATAGCTGATGGCAGGGTTGCCATCGACCACCGCCACCGAGCAGTGTTGGCCGACGTAACCGGTGCTGTCGAGGGTGAGCGGAGCTTGGGCAGCAATGGTGGCCGAGAACCCGGCCGCCGTCACCGGCCCGGGCGTCCAGCCGGGTGTGAGCAGGTTGAGCGCCGGGGGCACGGTGAACGGGTAGGCGAAGGTGCGGGTGAAGGTGAACGTGCCGGCCGCGGCGACGAGTGCACCATCGGCAAGGGTGCCAGCCTCGTAGCCGAGGCGGAGTTTGTCGCCGGTGATTGCGAAGTTGGCCAGTTGGGGCGTGCCGACCGCTCCCGCGGCGATCTGCGCGGAGGTGATCGCGCCGTCTTTCACGTTGTCCGCCATCATCGCATAACCGACCGCCGCGATGCGCTGGTCGGGGGTGAGGAGTTGCGGGCCGTGGGGGCCGTCGTCGAACCAGACGCGCAGGCGGACGTCGGGGTTGTTGAACACGCTGTTGGGGATGGCGGTCATATTGGTGAGCGTCGTGTCACCTAACAGGACGGAATAGAGACCCTTGGTGACGGTGAGCGGGACCGCCGCGGTTGGCTGACTGCCGGCCACGCTGGTGCCGTCATTGCTCCAGTAGCTGGTGGTGCCGGCGGCATTGACCAGGGCGAAGCGGAACTGGCCGCTGCCCTCGAAGTTCACGGTGCCGACGGCGACGCGGCCCTGGTAGTTGAGGAGTTGCGGGACTTGCCCTAACAGGTTTCCGGCAAGCAGTATAAAACCCGCGAGCGGGGCGAGGAGTTTGGTTTTCATGATGAATTGGGGGAATGGATCAGACGAGTGGGATGGGATTGACGTTTTCATGGCTTCAGGGGAATTTGGTGGTTAGGGATTGACGACTTGCACCCGATAGAACTTCTTGCCCTCGGTGGCGTCGGTGTCGGTGACGCTGCGCTCCTCGCCGTTATCGCTGACGATGCCGCCGGTGAGCGCGGACCAACTGTCAGTTGCCAGGGTGGTGCTGGTGAGGATGTTGTAGGTGCGGCCGTCGAAGCGCGGGCTGAAGATGAGGCGCTTGTGCGCGGGTTGGCCGGCCACCGGTTCGATGCGCAGCAAAAAGCGCGACGCCGGATCGGTGGGCTCGAGGCCGGCGGTGAACTCGAAGCGGTTGTCCTGGCCGTCGCCGTCGGGGTCCGCACCGGGGGCGGCGGCCGGGTTGTTCTGGCCGAAGTATTGGTTTTGCCACGAGTCATCGAGTCCGTCGCCCGCGTAGCTGCCGAAGTTGTCGGGCAGCACATTGAGCACGGTGAGAGCAAACCCGTCGCTGAGGCCGGCGAAGCTGCCTTGCACGGTGGCGGGCGTGTTCTGATAGACCGGGCCGGCGCTCGCCAGGCCCGCGGCGGAAATGCCGGTGAGCGGGCCGGCCACCACGCTCCAGGCGACGGCGGTGGGACTGACCTCAAGATAACTGGCATCGTCGAGAAGCTGCCACGCCGCGAGTTGGCGGGTGGCAAGTTCGTCCACGCTCGCGGGCGAGGCGTTGACGAGCAGGCCGGCCACCTCGGAGAGTTGGGCGATGTAGCCCGCCTTGGCCGTTTCCGCCGGTGAGGCAACCGTGGCAATGCCGGCGATCAGCCCGGCGCTGCCATCGTTGGTATAGTTCGTGCTGGTGGTGCGGCGGCCGCCGGCATCGGTGGTGTCGGCGGTCACGGTGTAATTCGCGCTGGTGTGCGGGCCGGCATGGGCGGTGATGGCCCATGGAATGCATGGCAGAATCAGGATGGATGTTCGGAGTTTCATGGGGTTGGTTGGTTGGTTGGTTGGTTTGAAGAAATGCTTTGGGGCTTGGCGTGCCGGAACGGGCCGGTCGCGAAGGTGAGTGGCGCCCTTCATTTACAAGTGGCGATTTTTCGGGGTGGTTTGCTTCAAGAATTTTCCGGAAAACTTTCGACTGCTGCAATCGTTCATTGTCTGTCGGTCCCGACGCACAAAGCACAAAAGAATGAAGCGCCTGAAGCGAAGATTGGACAAACTACTGCTGCCAGCCGCACCGCCGCAATTGCCAATTCTCCAGAAAACTTCACGATTTCTTGGAATTTTGCCCCAGTCTGGCATCGGCGGCTGGAACGGGTGCGTCTGATGTCTGGGTCGCCAATCAGACCACGGAAGCGGGTGGCCGAAGCGGGAACCGGCGTGCTCTCCACCCAAGTGCTTGGCGAGTTCTTCCAAGTCGTCACCCGCAAGCTCGCTCCACCGCTCAGCCCACCCGCCGCCGGCCAGGTACTGTGCGGCTATCAGGTTTTCCGTGTCGTACAGCGCGATGTGCCCATGATCCACGCGGCGGTGGCAGTCGTCGAACGCCACGGCATCGGCTACCACGACGCGCTCATCGTTGCCGCCGCAGCTCGCGCGGGTTGCCGCGTCCTGTATTCCGAGGATCTCAACCCCGGCCAAGAGTACCTCGGGGTAGCCGTTGCCAACCCCTTCGCCTGAGGTGCGGGCTACCGGGGCGGCAGGAATCGAGCGACCCCGCGCCAGCACGGCGGCATGAAATTCCCGCGCGATCTCCGCGATCTATCATCGCCTTGAGGCTTCTTACGTGTATGCCCACTACCAAGGAAAGCAAGAGTTCCATCAAAAAGTCGGCCGCCCGGCTGGTGCGTCAATTGCCCGACTCCGCAGGTTGGGATGACCTGATGGATGAAATCCTCGTGCGCCAAAAGATCGAAGTCGGGCTTGCCGACCTTCATGGCGGACGCAAACACCCCCATGCCTCCATCCGCAAGGAGTTCGGATCTGCATGAAAATCACCTGGTCAGCGCAGACCCGCTGTGATCTGCGGGCCATCCGCGACTCCCTCAATCCAGCCCAGCGCCAAGCGATGGCGGCTTTGGACGGCCCCGTCATGATCCACGCCGGCGCAGGCTCGCCAGGACCCGCGCCGCCACCTGCCGGATCGCCACCCGCTCCAGCACCCATTGCGCGTAGGCATACCATTTCACCAGCACAATTGGGGCGTTAGAACCCAGCGGCTTCATCTGTTTCCCGACGAATTCCGGTGCCCTCGCGAAGCCGCTTGGTGGTGGCAGCGCCGAACCGGACGGCTTCCACGGCATGTCCACCGGCACGCCATACTTGGCGGCAGTTTCAAGTCAAGAGGACGACTCATGGATCTGTCCGGTGGCGCGGCAACCACTCGCGGGGAGGTTCCGGACTTGCTTGATCATTGAATGTTGGAAGTTGAATGTTGGAAGTTGAATGTTGGAAGTTGAATGTTGGAAGTTGAATGTTGGAAGTTGAATGTTGAAGTCTTCGGCGTGCCTCCTGGGAACCCCGCAGCTCTAACGGTTCAGCCACAGCGGGGTGGCGGGCTGCGCCCTTCCCACCGCACTCCAGACTTTGGCTCGCGCCTGTGGCAGGCGCATGTATGGAGTGCGGTGGGAAGCGCAGCGCCACCGCCGCTGTGGCTAAGTCCCGGCGACCGCTGCGGCCGGTCAATGGTACGGTCCGTCACCAGGGTCCGGCGTTCCCGTTCTCAGTAA
>JAPLUI010000044.1 GCA_026397725.1 Verrucomicrobiota bacterium
ACCAAATTCTTCAAGGTTGCCATGCTGTCGGGCTTGATCCAACAGTTCCCGGTGGGCGTGGCTCCGGCCGAGCGGCAAGGTGCGGTGAACGTGACCCTCACGCCGGGCGGAATCGGCGGCTGGCGCATGGCGGGAGAACAGGCATGGCGGCAATCCGGGGTGCCCGCCACCGGTCTGGGCAGCGGCGAGCGGGTGCTCGAATACCGCCCGGTGGCCGGGTATCTCCAACCGGTGAGCGAAACCGTGGCGGTGGTCAGCGGGGCGGCGGCTGTTTCGTTAGACAGAGCCTATCAGCCCTCGGCCTGGACCGGCAGCGGGGGCTTGCTGGTGATGCTCAAGCCGGAAAACCTGGCGGCGGGCAGCGTGGCCACGGCGAATCGGGCGCAATGGCGGTTGGCCGGGGTGGGTGACACGGAATGGAAGGACAGCGGCACCACGGTGAGCGGGTTGGTGCCCGGCAACCACCTGATCGAATGCAAGGACGTGCCCGGACGCGCCACCCCGCCGCCGGCCACCGCCACCATCGTCAACGGCCAGACCAGCGTCAGCACCCTGACGTATTTTCTGGAGCAGGAACAAGTCGGGACCCCGCCCGGCGTGCTGACATTTGCCAGCGTCTCGGCCAGCGAGGACCGGCCCTATGCCTACTGTGGTCAAATCCGCAGTGATGCCGGATCGAGCAGTGGTTTTGTGGTGAGGCCGCGGGTGGTCGCGACCGCCGGGCATGTGGTTTTCGACGATGGCGCGCTGGCCACGGCGAGCGGGTTGGAATGGCTGTTCCAGCGGGACCGTGACGGGTACGAACCGCAGCCGCAGCTTCCGCGAGGTTACTACCTGATGACCGGATATGCCGCCCAACGCGCGTTGGAAAACTCGCCGGGCAACGCCACTCCGCAGTCGCAGAATCTCGACGCGGCGACCCTCTATTTCCTCGCAGACGCGGGCCGCGGCGGCTTCAGCGGCTATCTCGCCAGCGATTCCAGCCGCAACGAGTTCCTGCTCTCACCCGCGCTCAAGATGCTGGTCGGCTATCCGGTGACCGGCATTCCAACGGGTGATCGTGACCGGATGCACGCGACGCCAGCGGCCAACCTCGGGTTCGACCAGGCGTTCGGAAGAACATATACCACGCCAGACATCCACAGCGTCGGCGGCAACTCGGGCGGCCCGCTTTGCGTCCGGTTTGAAAACGGCAATTTCTATCCGGCGGCGATCTATCTCGGCGGCACCGCCCAGACCGTGGTGCGGGCGATCGATGGCGAGGTGGTGGAACTCATCGGCTTCGCGGAAGCCAGCGGCGCGGACGGGATCCTCAGCACGGGCGGCAGCCTGATCGTGGATGCCCCCACGCCCATCGGCACTCCCGCACTGGGGGCGCTGCAAGTGCGGCTCGAACCGGCGGCGGCCCGCGCGGCGGGGGCCGGGTGGCGGCTCCGGGCCCAGGCGCCCTATCGGCCGAGCGGGTCGCGGGAAGACGCTCTGGATCCTAACACCTACACCGTCGAGTTCTCCACGGTGGACGGGTTTCTAAGTCCCGCCCGGCATGC
>JAPLUI010000370.1 GCA_026397725.1 Verrucomicrobiota bacterium
GCAGCGCCACACCGCTGTGGCTAAATCCCGGCGCTCCGACTTGGTCGTCCCCTCCGCCCGGTCTGGGGACCCCCCCCGTCTGGCGCTGGCGTCCTGACGACACGTCCGCCGCGCAAGGCCTGGCGCAACGTCGATTCATTCACGCCCGCCTGGCGGGCCGCTGCCGCAACCGAGCCCCCGGCATCGAGGAGCCGGGCGCATGGCACGGCTTGTTTCGCGGTCATGACCGCCGTGCCGCGCGTGGCCGGTGGCAGGTAAATGGAACCGGCACCCTCATCTGCCAGCAGTGACAAACCATGGCCTAACATCTCCGACCGGATGCCGCTCCCGGCACCCCCCGGAAGGTGCCAAGTCATGTTCCGGGATGCATTGCCAATTCCTTGTCACAGACCGAGCTGATAGCTTGCACTGCGGCCTCCGCCACTGGGAACGAGCACGCCGGTTCTGACCAGCTCCTGCAGGTCACGGGTCGCGGTGGCTTTGGAAACTCCGGTTAGAGACATGTATTTTCCGGCGTTCATGCCGTCAACAAATCCTGCGGGTCCGGATTCCAGCATGCGGTGGATGGCCTTGCCTTGGCGCGGGCTCAGCGCGGAGCGGTGCAGGTCGAGGAATTTCGCTTTCTTGAGGACGAAGGAGATCCGTGCTTCGGCAGCTCATGGAACGTCGAATTTCCAAGCCGATCTGTCCTCTGACCTCTGTCCAGTGACAGGTGCCATCCTCAGCATGACAGGCATTTTTCGAGCCCCCGAAAATTTTTCCGGTTTTTATGTTTTTTGCTTGACCTGCCGCCGCACTCTCATAGAGTGGGCGCGGTCATAGCGTTATGACCCATTTCGATTGAAACCAATCCTGCAAAAACAAATGAAGACAATCCTGACCAGCATTACTAGACGAGTTCCCGCCATGATGGCGGCATTCACAGCCATGACGGCTGCATTCACTCACACCGTGTTGCCCGCGATCGTCCTGATGGCGGCCTGCGCGGCTCACGCCTGGGGCGACCCGCTGTTTAGCGTGCAGTTCGGGCCCAAGCCAGGTGGGGGGCCTGTCTTGCAAATTGGCGACGAAGCGCTTGCCGCCGCTTATGACGCGGCGTACATCGGTACCTCCCCGACCTGGAACATGGTGACTCCTACTACGGGAAACAATGGACCTGATGTGATTTCTGCCACCGGGCTTGTCGACCGCAACGGCGGCCTGATGACCATCGACTTTTCCACCGACCAGGCTGTTCATATTTGGGGTGAAAGTCCAACTTTCCCGGACGGAACACAAGGAGTCTATTGTAACAATATGGCCTGGGGCCCTGCTTTGGGCACAACAGCTACCCTTGGCTGGCAGATCAGCGGCCTGACGCCCAGCGCCCCCTTTAAGCTTGTGGTGTACGGAATGAACCAGCATTGGGGCGCTGATGTGACTGTGGATACCAATGGGAGCGGTTCGCTCGACGTTGGCGACTCGACACAGGCAATGGCGACGGTTGGCGGGCATGCGTATAACAATCCGGCACCCATCTATTTCACCGGTACCGTTGCCGCCGATGGAATTGTCCGCGGCCGGAGCGTCCGCTTTGCTGGCAATCCTGGTGCTGGATTTGATGCCGGAATGATGGGCGGGTTCCAGCTCAGCTTGGGAGCCGCCCCGGCCGCCACCCATGACATCACGGCGAGTGCTGAAACCGGCGGCTCCATCAGCCCGGTTGGGGTCTTGACGGTTGCTGAGAATGCCACCCCGACCTACACCATCACGGCGGACCTCGGCTATGACATTGACCAGGTGCTCGTCGATAACATCAACAACCCGGCTGCAGTGACAAGCGGCACCTACATGTTCGATCCGGTCATTGCCAACCACACCATCAAGGCCACGTTCGTGGCGGTGCCGGACAAGACCATCACGGCGTCCACCGGCGATGCCAATGGCACCATCAGCCCGAGCGGAGATGTGCCAGTGCAATACAAGGCGAATCAGACCTTCACCATCACGCCCAACCCCACATACGTTCGAGACACGGTGCTCGTTGATGACATCAACGACCCGGCGGCAGTCGCCAGCGGCAGCTACACCTTCACCAACGTGACGGGGAACCACACGATTCTGGCCACGTTTGCGCCGGTGCCCCCGGGCATGATTCCCGGCGTGACGATTGCCGGTGTTTCGCCAAACGGACAAGGCGGAAATAGAACCGCTATACACGCCGTGGACAATAGCGGGATGTCGGATGCCGGAAGCCCCACCTTCGCCGGCGGCACCCACGGCAACGTTGCGGAAGACGGGTCTGGTGCATACATGTGGCAAAGCTACCAATCACCTGGAACGACAACCTGGATCAAGTTTGACCTTGGGACCAGCTACTTCGTGGATAAGATCCATGTGTGGAATTTCAATGAGGGTGCCAATATTGGCTCCAAGAGTGTCAATATCTCTTATTCGGCGGACAATGTCACCTACAGCACACCGGTCAATTACACGTTTGACGCGGCGGACGGTACCAGCGCCGATCCGGGGAAGATTTACAGCCTGGCCGGTGGCGGCTTCACCGCCCGCTATGTGAAGTTCGATATTTTGTCCACCATCGACATCCCGACCGCCTCGTGGTGCGCGGGGGGCCTTTCCGAGGTCCGCTTCAACAGCGCCCCTCCGCCGGCCGCCACCTATGACATCACGTCGAGTGCCGGAACCGGCGGCAGCATCAACCCGGATGGTGTTCAGACGGTGGCTGAGAACGCCACCCCGACCTACACCATCACCGCGGACCTCGGCTATGACATTGCCAAGGTGCTTGTCGATGGCACTAACAACCCGGCTGCGGTCGCGAGCGGCACCTACACGTTCGATCCGGTCACTGCCGACCACACCATCGAGGCCACCTTCGTGGCGATGCCGGACAAGACCATCACGGCCTCCACCGGCGATGCCAATGGCACCATCAGCCCGAGTGGACCTGTGGCGGTGCAATACAAGGCAAATCAGACCTTCACCATCACGCCGAACCCCGGCTATCTTCGATACACGGTGATGGTCGATGGTTCGAACGTCCCGTCGGCAGTCGACAGCGGCACCTACACATTCAACAACGTGACCGCTGACCATACGATCATGGCCACGTTTGTGCCGGTGCCCCCGGGCATGATTCCCGGCGTGACGGTGATCGCTTGGGGCAGCGACTCGCACTTTCCTGGCAATGACAGGAGGGCTATCCACCTCGTTGATAACAGCGGGATGTCCGATGCCGCCAGCCCCACCTTCGACGGCGGCTTCGCCGGCAATCAGGCCAACGCTCCGACTTATCCCGAAAGTCAGACGATTGGCTACATGTGGCAGGGTAATAAAACGCCAGAATCAGGAGGACCCGCGAACTGCTGGCTCGTGTTTGACCTTGGGGCCAGCTACCCCGTGGATAAGATCCATGTCTGGAATTTCAATGAGCCGGGTGGCAGCCTCAAATCTGGTGCCAAGAGTGTGGACATCTCATATTCGGCGGACAATGTGACCTACAGCACGCCGGTCAACTACACTTTCGACATTGCGACTGGCCTCACCGACTATGCGGGGCAAATCGTCACCTTGGCCGACGGCGGATTCAACGCCCGCTACGTCAGGTTTGATTGTCTGAACTCTTGGGGGGCCTGGACTGACCTTGCATGGGATGCGGTGGGCTTGGCTGAAGTCCGTTTCAACTACGCTTCGGGCGCCGCCTCGAACTACGCCACCTGGGCAGCCGCCCAAACACCGCCCATGACAGAAGGAGCAGACCATGTGGGTCCCGACGGCCTCCGGAACTTGCTCATCTACGCCCTCGCTGGTCTCAAGACGGACCATACCAATGGCTCGCCCGGCACTTTAAGCGGGAAAACCGTCAGCTTCCTGAAACGTTTGGAGGCCTTTGCCAATGGAGACGTCTCCTATACCATCCAGGCGTCCGACGACCTCGGCGTAACGGATCCATGGCACCAGGTCACTGCCACCAGCAACACCGCCACCGAGATCACCTATCTCCTGCCGGATGGCAAACCCCAAACCTTCGCCCGCTTGGTGGTCACTCAGGGGCCATACACGGGGCCATGAATTCATTCCCAATATTTCCTATTCGACAAACAATGTGACCTACAGTTCGCTGGTCAATTACACCTTCGCCCAGGCGAACGGTAGCGCCACCTACGGGCAAACGGCTGGGCCTCTGGGCGATGGCCAAAGTCGAATCGAACCCGTAATTTGTAGCGGCGGTCGCACTCGTTAGCGATCACACATTCCACGGCCGCCGGTGCGAACCGGCGGCCCTTCTGCTGTCCAAATTGTAGCGGCGGTCTGACCGTCGCATTTTATTTGCGATCACGCGCGTTCCATGCACCGAAAACCAGCGACGGTCATAGACCGCCGCTACAACACCGCACTCTTTTGCGATCACGCATTCCAGGGCCGACGGTGCGAACCGGCGCCATGAAGGATTTCCGGAGGCCTCGGGTTTCCTCTGGATGAAACCGGGGCCGCCGCTGATGGAGCGGCGGCCCTCTTTTCACCCGGTAGGCGTGGCGGCCCGCCGCCATCCCGCTCTGGATGGATGTTCGGTGCGAGAAGGTCCTATTCAACATCCAACATCCAACATCCAATTTTCAATGATCAAGTGAAGAGGAAGATTTGTCCCCGCACCGTCAATTCTTCAACTTGAAAATTGAATGTTGAATGTTCAGTCCGATGAGTTCCAACATCCAACATCCAATGATCAAGTGAAGAGGAAGATTTGTCCCTGCACCGTCGATTCTTCAACTTGAAAATTGAAAATTGAATGTTGAATGTTGAATGTTCAGTCCGATGAGTTCCAACAACCAACATCCAAAAAAATCATAACGATGCAATAATCCATTCCCGCTGCCAGTATTTGTAGATTGTTCACCACCACCACCAACCACCGCCAACCATCATGAATCCGCCAAACCATTTTTCCCGCCGCAAATTCCTCGGCACCGCGCTTGCCTCGTCGGCGGTTGCCAGCGTCGTTTCTACTGTTAGATCCCGGGCCGCCGACGAGGCGCCGGCGGCTGTTCCGCTCAAGGTCGGGCGCAAGATCAAGGTCGGTCAGGTCGGTTGCGGCGGCCGCGGCAGTTGGATCGCGGACTTGTTCAAGCAACACGGCGGCTACGAGTTCGTCGCGGTGGCCGATTACTTCGCGGAGCGGGCGGAAAAGACCGGCGCGGCGCTCGGCGTGGCCAAGGCGAAGTGCTTCTCGGGTCTTTCCGGCTACCAGCGGGTGATCGAGAGCGGCATCGAGGCCATCATCCTCGAGACCCCGCCGTATTTTTTCCCGGGACACGCCGCCGCCGCCGTCGAGGCCGGCCTGCATGTTTACATGGCCAAGCCGGTGGCTGTGGACGTGCCCGGCGTGCTCAGGATTGGCGCACTGGGCAAGACCGCCACGGCCAAGCAGCGCGTGTTTCTGGTGGACTATCAGATACCCACCGACCCGTTCCATATCGAAATCCGCAAGCGGATTGTCGAGGGCGGCCTGGGCAAGCTGAACATGATCTACTCGAGCGGCAAATACGGCAACGATAACGGTTTCAGCGATCCGCCGCCGGGGGCATCCATCGAAAACCGCCTGGTCGATTTCATCTGGTGCAACGACGACGCGCTGGGCTGCGGCTACATCGGCAATTTCGATCTCCATATCATCGATGCCGTGGTGTGGGCGCTCGGCCGCCGTCCGGTCTCGGCCCATGCCATGGGCGGCCGTTTCCGCGGCGATCCGCACGGCGATGCGCTCGACACCTACGTGGTGACCTACGCCATGGACGACGGGGTGGCGTGGAGCCATCAGAGCGCCGTCGGCCCCGTCAACGACTGGCTCAAAATGGCCTTGGAAGCCTCGATCCAGGGCAGCGGCGCCTCCGCCCGCCTGTCGTACTTTCAAAGGGTTTACGTTCGCGGCGGAGCCATGCACTATCCCGGCGGAAAGCAAGACGACATGTACAAGGGCGGCGCCTGTCAGAACATCTCCGACTTCTATCAGAACGTGCTGGCCGGGAACTGCGGCAACGACACCGCCGAGCGATCCGTGGACAGCACCTTGACCTGCATCCTCGGCCGGGAAGCGGCCCGCCGCAAGACCTTGCTCACCATGGACGAACTCCTCAAGGAGAACAAGCGGCTCGAAGTGGACCTCAAGGGACTGAAAGCCTGATAGATATGCTGACTCGCAACCAAGAACCAAGAACCAAGAACCAAGAAACCATGAATCACCCACACATGACATTGTCTAACAATAATATCAGCCGGCGGGCCATGCTCAGCCGCTCCGCGCAGGCGTTGGTCTTCACGGCCACCGCCGGCAGTCTGGCACCGTTGCTGGCGGCCCCCGCCGCGCGTTCGTACAAGATCGGAGCCGTCGATTGTTGTTTGGGAAAACGCAGCGATCCCGCGGCCTTCGATGTGGCCAAGGAGATCGGCCTGGACGGCGTGCAGGTTGATTACGGCGCGGCCGACAACATGCGCCTGCCGCAGGCCGAGGTGCAGAAAGCGTTCCGGGAGGCGGCCCGGCGCACCGGCCTGGAGATCCCCGCGCTGTTTGTTCTCGAACTCAACGGGGTCCCGCTCAAGAGTGATCCGCGCGCGGAGCAGTGGCTGGCCTCGTGCATCGACGTCTGCAAGGCCATGGATGTGCCCATGGTCATGGCCCCCTGCTTCGGCAATGGCGAACTCGACATGAGCAAGACCGCCGAAATCGACCACCTCGTGGTGGTGCTCAAGAAACTGGCAACCCAAGCGGAAAAACAGGGCGTGATCATCGGCTTTGAGAATTATCTGAGCGCCGACGACAACCGGCGCATCCTCGACCGTGTGGGCTCGCCCGCGTTGAAGGTCTATTACGATGTGGGCAACTCCACCGACAAGGGCCGCGACATCCTCAAGGAAATCCGCACGCTGGGCAAGCTGATCTGTCAAGTCCACGCCAAGGACGGCGAGCACATGCTCGGCAAGGGGCGCATCGATTTCAAGGAGGTCCGCAAGGCGCTGGATGACATCGCCTACAGCGGTTGGATCGTGATAGAAGCCGCCTCGCCTAACGGTATTGTCCCGGACTACACCGCGCACTGCAAATACCTCAAGGACGTGTTCTCCAACCAATCCTAACTCTATCAACCTACCTCTATGAATACCATCCTATGCTATTATTTTCACCGCACCGCGCTTCGACGGCGAGAAGCTGGTCAGTCCCGCCTATTTCACCGTGCTCTGGAACGGCGTGCTGGTCCAGAATCACACCGCCTCGCTGGGGCCCATGCAGCACCGGGCCGTGGCCACCTATAACTCGCGCGAAACCACCGGCCCCATCCTGCTGCAAACACATGGCTCGGCGGTGCGCTTCCGCAACATCTGGGTGCGACCCCTCAAGCCCGCGCCGTAGCCATGAACCTTCTGAGTAACATGCAGATTTACCGCAAAGCCGCAATGGGCGCAAAGGAGCCGCGCCAGAATATCTGTCGCATTGTAGCGGCGCGTCTATGACCGCCGATGATCATGCACCGCCAATGAACCGCCCGCAAGCAAGCGCCAGCTCATTCACATCGACGCTCACAGAGCGCCGCTACAACACATCTCAGATGCCTTGCGGACAATTATGATTGAGCGGGCGCAAAGTTGCGCCAAGGAAAATGATTGATCATAAGAATCCTATCATGGGTCAAAGGTATTTCACCCAATACCAGTTTGCTTTGACAAATACCAACACCTCCACCCCCGGCTCCGCCAAGAAGAGTGCCGGCCCGGCCCAGTAGTCCTCCACAAGTCTTTGCCGCACCATCTCATGAATAACCAATAATCATCAAGGCTCCCGCCGCCAAGATCAAGGCTTCCAATGAGACACTGAAACAATGTGCGGAATAGCACCCATTCCAATGAAGAGATGATCACCCGAACTAACAAAAGAATAATGAAAAACAAACATGGTATTTATGGTGCTGGCGTGATGCTGGCGATATCAATCACCGCCGTGCAGGCCGTCGAGATGCCGAGCATTTTAGGCAGCCACATGGTGATGCAGAGAGACTTGAAGGCACCGGTGTGGGGGTGGGCGCCTGCGGGCAAGAAGGTCACTGTGGAGTTCGCAGGCCAGGTCAAGACGGCCACCGCCGATGCGGAAGGCAATTGGAAAATTGTTTTGGATCCAATGCCGGCTAACAGCAATCCACAGGTCATGTCGATCAGTGAGTCGGCGGAACCCGCGGCGGCGACTGCCAGGGGTCCGGCGTCCGTGAAGCTCGAGGATGTGCTGGTCGGCGACAACTGGCTGTGCTCCGGCCAGTCGAACATGTGTATCAGCATGTCGTTTGGTTTTGGCGGCGAGGAAATATCCCGTGACGAGGACAAAGTCGAAATCCCGGAAATCGCCATCGTAAAACAGGCAGTTGGGGAAGTCGCGAACTATCCTACCCTGAGATTCTACCGTGTTACGGCCGATGCCTGGAGTTCGCAGCCGCAGGCCAGTTGCGCGGGCTCGTGGGTCGTCCTTACCCCCGCGTCCACCCGCCGCGTCAGCGCCGTCGCCTTTTTCTTTGGGCGCAAGCTCAACAAGGAGACAAAGATTCCCATAGGCTGCGTGCAATCCGCTCGCGGCAATACGAGGATCGAGCCATGGGTCAGTGCTTCCGGGTTCCGCATGGTCAAGGATCTGGAGGGTTACTCCAAATCGTTGGATATGCACGACCCCGCCACGGAATTTGGTCGCCAGACTCAGAAGGAGTCGCTGCAAAAAGTGGCCGAATGGACGACCGCTGCCAAGGCCGCCGCCAAGGACGGCAAGCGCCTGCCGCCCTTGCCGGATCTGCCCCGGCCCGGCAACGGCGAAGGCGATGCCGCCGCCCTCTATAACGGCATGATCGCCCCATTGGCTCCCTTCGGCATCAAGGGCGCGATCTGGTATCAGGGCGAACTCAACGGCGGATATGCCTGGGATGGCGGTTTGGAAAGGTCCGAGGGCATGACCTACTATCCGAAAATGCAGGCGCTGATAGGCGGCTGGCGCAAGGATTTCGGCATCGGCGACTTCCCGTTCTATTATGTGCAACTGCCCAATTACCACAAACCCAACCCGAATCCCGAGGGCGGCGACGGCTGGGCCAAGCTGCGCGATGCCCAGCGAAAGGCCTTGGAGATTCCCCACACCGGCATGGCGGTGACGATCGACATTGGCATCGAGCCGGAGTACAACGACATTCATCCCCGGAACAAGTTCGACGTGGGCGAACGCCTGGCCTTGTGGGCCTTGGCCAAGGATTATGGCAAGACCGGACTCGTTTACAGCGGTCCGCTCTACAAGACGATGAAAGTCGAAGACACCAAGATCCGCATCTCCTTTGATAGCGCCGGCAGCGGGTTGATGGTCGGCAAGAAGGAGAACGTGAAACCAACCGTGAAGGATAATGCCAAATTGAAGGGCATTGCGATTGCCGGCGAGGACAAGAAGTGGGTCTGGGCGGATGCCGTGATCGACGGCAACACCGTGGTGGTCTCCAGTCCGCAGGTTCCCAAGCCGGTGGCGGTGCGCTATGCCTTCTCCACCAATCCCGAGGGTTGCAATTTGTATAACAACGAGGGCCTGCCTGCCGCGCCGTTCCGCACGGATGAATGGTAGGCCGGTTCCCAAGGAGATCTAACCATGAGGCACACCCTATACAAAGCGCTGCTGGCAATCGCGGCAACCGCATTGCCATTCAGCCGCTGTCCGGCGGAATCCCTGGTCGAGGCACCTCAGGCGGCAGCGAAAACGCTCAAAGTATGGCCGGACAGCGCGCCGAAAGATTGTCCGTTTCCCAAATCCGCGCAGTTCGGTGAGGTGGAGTTCACGGGCCGGCATGCGAAATATGCCGGCGCCGACACCTGGTACCCATCATGGGCCTCCGACGACAAGTTGTATTCGCCGTTTACCGATGGCCGGGTTAACGATGAGCAATCCGGCTCGGGCTACAATTTCGATAATTTGAAATCGCCGGTTACCGGATTTGCGGTAATCGAGGGCAGCGAACCGCTTGCCCTCAAGATCACGCGGGCGGGTTTGATGCCGCATGAGCCGTTTCCCTATGGCGGTCAGTATCCCTGCGGATCGCTTGTATATAACGGTGTCTGGTATTACGGGACGTACTGCCTGGATTGGCAGAAGGACCCGTGGGATATTATGGGTCCGTTTCCGGGTTTTAACATTTCCACCAATCTCGGGCAGACGTGGGGACCTGAGGCCCGCACGGCGAGAGCGCCCCTCTTCGGAGAATCAGCCAAGGACGGCAAGCCAGTTTCGATGTGGGGTAAGGCGCAGGAATATGCCGCGTGGAGTGGCAAGAGCGGAACGCCCGGCGCCAAGGTCAAGATTGGCGCACCGCATTTCGTTGACTTCGGCAAGAACATGGAACATTCGCCCGATGGAAAGGCGTATCTCGTGGCACAGGGCTCGGTGCGGGCCAATGCCTACAACAGTTGGGCGGCCGCCGACCAGGTTTACCTGATCCGCGTCAAACCAAGTCCCGAAACGGTCAATGATCCGAAGGCGTACGAGTTTTTCGCCGGCCATGACTCGAACGGCAAGCCGGTTTGGAGTGGCGAATTCGGCCGGATCAAACCCCTTCTCGAATGGAACGATCACATGGGGATTGTGACGGCGACGTATGTGCCGGGGCTCAGGAAATACCTGATGTGTGTAACCGATGGACGCGGGCCCAAGGTGAACGGTACCGGCCCGTACGATACGTACATCCTGGAATCGGACACGTTGACCGGGCCATGGAAGCGGGTGACGTATCTGAAGGAGTTCGGGGCCCAGGCGTATTTTGTAAACGTCCCGTCGAAGTTCATCAGTACCGAGGGTCGTACTCTTTGGGTCTGCTACTCGCATGGGTGGAGTTGCAGTACGGCGAATCCGCCAGGTTCGGATTATGCCATGTGCCTCCAGGAAATCCGCCTGCTCGCTCCGGACGGGAAGTCGATCCTCGATGCGCCTGAGAATGTGGCTCGCAAGGCGAAGGCTACGGCCAGTTCGCAGTTTCCCGAGTGTCCGCCGCAAGGCGCTATCAATGGCGTTGTCGGCGGCCTGGGTCTAACGACGCTGGCGGACGAATGGTCCGCCCAGGGCGAACACACCGGTGCCTGGCTGCGGCTGACCTGGGATACACCGCAGACGGTGAACCGCGTCTGGTTGTTTGACCGCCCCAGTGACATGGTGCAGGTCACGGAGGCCGAGTTGCGGTTCAGTGACAACTCGGTCCTTAGCGTCGGCGAGTTGCCTGACGATGCGAAACATGGCCGGCAGGTCGATTTCCCCGCCAAAACCATTACGTGGCTGGAGGTGCGGATTACCAAGACCCGCACGGATCATCCGTTCATTGGCCTGTCTGAAGTGGCGGTCTTCAGCGCGGGAACGGACAACAACAAGAAGAACCAAGGAGAAAACAAATGAACCATCCCATCCACACATTACTGTTAGCCATCGCGGCAGCCGCATTTCCACTCAAGCCCTGTCCGGCGCAAGAGGCGCAACCCACCGCACCCGCGCCGCTGGGTTTTGAATGCCGGAAGATTGACAAGCCGTTTGTGCACATTCCGATCAAAAACGGCGCGCCGAAAGTCAGGCTGCTGGTCAAGGTGGACGGCGAAGTGCAACATGGAATGGACGTGGAACTGGCCCAGGATCAAGCGGATTGGAACGGCACACTCTCGGTGCAAAAATGGTTGGGCAAAAAACTGTCCATCGTTCCCGAGAACCCTCTGCCCGCTTCGGGTTGGATCCACCACATGAAGATGTCGGACCAATTGTCCGACCAGGACAGTGTGTATAAGGAGAAGTATCGTCCGCAGTTTCATTTCGCCACGCGGCGCGGCTGGATCAATGATCCGAACGGCCCGATCTATCTGAACGGCGAGTATCCCGGCAACCCGGTGATACCGTATGTCGCCGGCTGCAACCGCGACGGGAAAATGGTCTGGTATGAAGACAAGGCAAACCCGGCCAACAGCCATTGGGCCGCCGTGCTGTTGCTGGATGGGTCTAACAGCTCGCTCTGGACCTCCAAGAACCTGATCCACTGGGAAAGAACCCAAGCTCTGGATAACATCGATGTCTGCCCGGACTGCGCGGATATCTATCAAATACCGCTGGACGGCGACCCTGGCAAAATGAAGTGGGTCCTGTGGTTCGGCGACGGCAACTACAACGTCGGGACTTTCGACGGCAAGAATTTCAAGAATGAAACCGGGACGATCAAGTCGAAGACCGAGCGTACCCCCGGAGACCGCGACCGCAACGACCACACCGCGCAGACATTCTCCAACATGCCCGCCGCAGACGGGCGGCGGATTCAAATCGGATGGGTGCTGGGAGACCGCAAGACGCCCCAATTTGTCGGGATGCCCTTCACCCAGCAGTACCCGCTGCCGCGCGTTCTCACCCTGCGCACCACGCCCGACGGCCCGCGCCTGTTCTTCGAACCGGCCAAGGAAATCGAAAAACTCAGGACCGGAGTTACGGCGCAGATGCAGATGACCCCGCTGGACGGAACCGCCATGCCCCTGAAGGAAGACCAGCCGCTCGGCGAACTCGTCGAGGTGAACGCGGTCTTCACGATCCATAAGGAAGTGATGACGCAACCGGGCGAGAATATCGTGGGTTTGGAGATCAACGGCCAAAAAGTGACCTGTGATCTGGCGAAGGATCAAATGATCGGCAATGACGGCTATCAGCCCTTGAAAGTCATCGACGGCCAGCTCAAACTGCGCTTGTTCGTGGACCGGACGGTGGTGGAAAGTTTCGCCGCCGGCGTTCCCTGGGCACCGCTCAGCTATCCATTCATGCCGGCAGACAAGCCAACCTACACCGTGAAAGTGTTCGGCAAGAAGGACCTCGCCGAGGTTGAATTGAATGCCTGGCAACTGCAGTCCATCTGGAAAAAGTAACAATCAATAACACCATGAAATTTCGAACCATTTTTTTGTTGTTGGGACTATGCGGCGCGCTATCCGGAGTGCTGCATGCCGCGGTTGGCGCGCCGGAGGACCAGCGTCCCACCGGATATGTGCAGGACACCACCGTCAATCCGTTCATCGTGACGAGTGACGGCAAGGATCTCGGCGACCCGTTCCCGTCCTTCTGGGATGGCGTGTGGCATCTCTACTCGATGAGCGCCGATGCGGTCAGGGTCGAGCATCTCACGAGCACCGATCTGGTCAAGTGGGTCGAGCACAAGCCCGCAATGGTCGGCAAGGACATCTGCACGGCCTCGGTGGTGCGCCATGATCACAAGTATTACATGTTTTATACCGATGGCGCCGCTCAGGCCCTGCGCGTGGTCGTCAGCGACAGCCCCTGGGAGTTCGATTTCAGCAAGAGCCAACTGGCGGCGGAAGCGGATGGGAAGGTCTATCAAAAAGGCTGGTTCCGGGATGTGTATGTCACCTACAACGAAAATGAGAAACTGTGGTGGATGCTCTTCGAGGGGCGCTGCCCCGAAGTGTGCACCGGGCTGTTCAAGTCGAAAGACCTGCTGCAATGGACCCAATGCGAGCCGATCTTCAAGGACAAGGGACGCCAGTATGGCAGTTGTCCGCAAATCTTCAAGCAGGGCAAGCTCTGGTATCTGGCCATCCAGGACTGTGGCAATTGGTATTACTCCGCTGACACCCCCAGCGGCCCGTGGACCAACCGGGGGCAATACCTCAGTATCATTGTTGAAGCCGCCTCGCGCTTCGCCACCGATGGCAAACGCCAAATCACCTGGGGCTGGCTTTGTGATTGGGTGGCCAAGCCGAACGTGGAAATCAAGAGCTACGGCGGCCCCATGTGTGTCGGCAGGGAGATGGTTCCCAAGGCAGATGGCACGCTGGGCGTGCGGCCGTTTCCGGAACTGATAGCAGCCATCCGCAACAACGACAGCAAGATCGATTTCACTTCCGTTAGAAAACTCTCCGGTGATTGGAAAATCGAGGACGCGCAGCGGAACCTTCAATGCACCGGCGGGAGCGGCGGCGTGGTCCTGCTGGACCTGCCCGCAAAGAACCCTAACTGCTATTTCCAGGCTGAGTTGGAATTCGGCACGCCCGGGACGGGCGCGAACATCGTGATGCGCTCCTCTGACACGGCCGACCGCGGCTATGCCTTCGCACTGGCGCCGGCTGACAAGAAAATCGCGATCCGCGGGTTCAACAACCCTGCCGCCGGCACTGTGCTCAACGACAAGCCATACGCCTTTCCCGGGAAGAACAAGGTCAGCCTGCAGATCTTCATCTACAACAACTATATGGAGGCGTTTGTGGACGGCCTGGAATGTTTGAGCGCGCGCACGGTGGACCGCTCATGTGACAAGCTGGCGATCGCAATCACCGGTGGACCCGCCACCCTCCGCAATCCATTCCTCCACTACTTTAACAATATGGACGCAAAGTAATCCCATGATGAACCTCATGATGAAACCCATGATGCAAGTTCTCACCGTCTTGAGTTTTGCCGGTGCGGTTTTCCCTACCGGCGTGCTTGCGGCCGAGGTCTCCGCGCCGGGCTATTTCGGCCGTGACGGCACGGTTGATATTGTTTCCTCAAGCCACCAGGACACGGCATGGATGGACACCCCCGCCGCCTGCCGCAGATTCCGCATCGAAAACAACATCATGGCGGCGATGGAAATGATGCGTAAAGACCCCAATTATACCTTTTGCATGGAGTGCTCGCTCCACGCGATGGAATTCCTCGAGGCCCATCCGGAATTGCGCGAC
>JAPLUI010000321.1 GCA_026397725.1 Verrucomicrobiota bacterium
AGCCCGCCACCCCGCTATGGCTATACCGTTAGAGCTGCGGGGTTCCCATGAGGCACGGTCCGTCTCGCGGGCGGTCACGCCCCTCCCGAGTAACTTGGCTCCGAGGATGCCCGTTAGGGAGCGACGACATTCCTGTCGTCGCGCGGAAGGAACGTCCATGAACAGAGCCTTCGGCACGCACTCATGGGCCGCCCTTCCGCTACCACCACAAGAATGTGGTGGCTCCTTATCGCGCCCACGTTACTCCCGGTACCACACCCGCCCACCGGGTTCTGATGCTGAGAACCGGAACGCCGAATCCTGGTGACGACCCGGAAGATGTTTGGGCCGCAGTGAGCGCCGGGACTTAGCCACAGCGGTGTGGCGCTGCGCTTCCCACCGCACTCCATACTTTCACCTGCCCACCATCCACCGACAACCCGTGCCAGCGGCGCTGAGGCACTTTCATACCCTTGGGGCCCGGAATCCGGTGTTTTTGCGTATCCTTGCCGCGGGTTTCCGGATGATGTGGATGAACACCTGCAAACCCATCCCCGCAAAAAGTGACGCAACCCCACGATCTATCAAAAGACAGGAGAAACAACATGAAACCAGCATCCTCACTCCCGATTTCCGTTTCACGCGCTGGCTTGCTCATGCGAGCCTGCCCGTGCCGCCATTTGCTAACAATCATGCAGCGCGGCCTCTGGCGTGCTTGGCCCGCCGTCCTGATGCCCCTGCTGGCGTTTTCCGCCCTGGGCGCGGAAGTGTCCGACGATGTCGAGCAGGGGGTGCGGCTGGTGCTGAGTTCCAAGCAAGTGGAACCCACCACGACCTTTGAATTGCGCTTTGAGGAACCGCTGGTCGCGTTTGACCGGATCGGCTCCGTGGCCACCGATCCGCCACTGGTGATCACCCCGACGATTCCCGGAGAATTCACCTGGTTGAGCCAGCGCAGCGGGGTCTTCAAGCCTGCGGAACCGACGGCGCTCGGCACGAACTATCAGGTCATGCTCCGGCCCGGATTGAAAGACACCAAGGGCGCACCGCTGGCCGCCACGCTCAAGCGCAGCTTCCAGACGCCACCGTTCACCGCCAGCAGGTTTTCACCCGACGGCTTTGACGAAAATGATGCGCCGTCAAATCCGCTGATCCACATCCCGTTCAACGCGGATGTCAGCGCCGAGTCGGCCACGAAATTCATCGTGTTCCGCAACGCCGAAGGGGCGGAAGTGCCCGCGCTGGTGAGCCAGACGAAGCGCAACGATGTATATCATTTCTTCGGCGAGAAAGTGCCGTCATGGAAGGATCGCTTCTCCGGCAAAGCCACCTCCGACGAGCGCCGCAGCAACCAGGACACCCCCGTTTCCAACTCCCTGTGCGCCACCCCGGCGCGTCCGCTGCCGGTGGCCACAGGCTGGCGACTGGTCCTCGAAAAAGACCTGCCTTCGAGTGACGGCACCTTTCACATCCCAGCGCCAGTGGAATTGAAAATCGGCACCGTGATTCCCTTCGCCGTCACCACGGTGGACACGCACAACGACGTGGCGTCAGGCAAGCGGATCACCATCGAATTCTCCAAACGCCTCTCGCCACTGCTCAAGTCCGAAGACCTCTTGCACTGGATTGGCATCTCACCGGTGACGGCCCATTTGAAAGCCGGGTTGTTCGGGGGCGGCATCACCCTCACCGGCGATTTCAGTCTCACCGAAGAATACACCGTAACCATCAAAGCCGGGATCCCCGCGGCGGCGCCGTTCGTGTTGGACAAGGACGACTCCCTCGTCGTGGCATTCACGCCGCTGCCGCCGCGCCTGTATTTTCCGGTCTTCTCGACGCACCAACTCGCCGGCGGCCAGCGCCGCTTCGATCTGCGCTCGGTCAACCCTGAGGACGTTGGGGTGCGGGCACAGTTGCTCACCCGCGCAACCCTGGTGCCGCTGCTCCGCGCCTACCACAAGGCGTATTTCAAAGCGAATGAATTCGTCGGAGAGGGCGAGAAATACGATCCCTATCAGAAATTGAATGTCTTCATTCCCGACGACCAAACGATTTATGAGAAAACCTTCCATCCCGACGGCGAGTGCGACACCACAAAAATCACTTCGCTGAACTGGGACGACATCCTTGGCCCCCGGAAATCAGGCGCGGTGTTTCTTAGCGCGGAAGCATCGGCCGGCCGGCAGCCTGGCACGCAGGCGCTGGTGCAAGTCACCGATCTGGGCCTCGTCTGGAAACATGCCGGCGCCGACGCTGAGGTGATGATGTATGTGTTTTCCCATGCCACGGGCAAGCCGGTGGCCGGCGCGACGGTTGACGCGCTCAGTGACCAAAACAAGACGCTCAACTCGCAGCAGACCGATGCCAGCGGGATCGCACGCCTCACGGTTCCTGCAAACACCGCTTGGCTGCTCACGGAAAAGGATGGCGACCTGCATGCCGTATCGTTCCCCCACAAAACCTATTCTGACCACAGCACCGACCGCGACGATGATGGGCGGCGGGTGCTGATGTTCACCGAACGTCCGGTCTATCAGCCCGGAGAAGCGGTCCATTTGAAAGCCATCGTGCGCGACCGGAATGAGCATGATTGGGTTGTTCCAGAGACCCTGTCAGGTGTCCTTCGCTGCAAGGATTCACGCGCACAGACGTTCTTCGAGCAGGAGGTCACGTTTCCCGCCAAAGGCTCGTTCGATGTTTCGTTCAACCTGCCGAAGGGACCGCTCGGGAACTATAACTATGCGCTGAGCATCGACGGGGACCGCCTTGTTCGCAGCGGGAATTTCCGGGTGGAGGAATCCAAGCCGAACGCCTTTGAGATCTCCATGACAGCCAAAGCAGCGTATGCCGCCGACGAAAAAATCGAGATGCCGCTCCACACCCAGTATTACTTCGGCACCCCGCTGGCCAAAGCACGGGTCAAATGGAGCCTCGAGGCGGCCGACCAGGAGTTTGATCCGGACGGCTTCGACCCATTCCTCTTTGCCGGGAATGCCGACTCCCTCGTGGCAGGGAATGTCTCGTCGTTCAGCATGCAGGGCGAGGGCACGGTGGATGCACAAGGCACCTTTGTTTTTCAGCCGCAAATCAGCCCCAATCCGCAATTGCCGCAACCGCGCCGGGTCTCGGCACTTGCGGAAATCACCGACCTGAACCAGCAGACCGTTTCCAGGCGAGTGTCGTTCGTCAAGCATAGCTCGGCATTTTACCTGGGGATCAAGTGCCCCGGCGAGAACCTCCCGGCGGGGGAACCGGCACCGGTCGAGTTTGTGGCGGTGAATGCCGATGGCATGCCACACACCCAACCCGTGACAGCCCAGGTCGAACTGCAGCGGATCGATTACCGCATCATCCGCGAGGAAAGCGCGGGCGGCGCGTTGAAATACCGCAACACGCCGGAGTACGTTAGCATTTCACAACAAATGGCGGTAGCGGGAAAGGTGACAAAATCAGGCACTTCCTGGAAACTTGAGCCGTTAGAGAATCCGGCGGTCGTCATCCCGCCCACGCCAGGGGATTACCTGCTCCGCATCTCCACCAAGGACGCCGTCGGCCATGATGTCCTCACGGTAGTGGAGTTCAATGTGGTGGCGGAAAAACCGGCTCTAACGACCTGGGACTATCAGAACGAGGCGAATTTGGATCTCGTGCCGGACAAGACTCTCTACCATCCGGGTGAGTCGGCCACGATCCTCGTCAAAACCCCGTTTGGCGGCGAGGCGCTGGTGACGGTCGAGCGCGAGAAAGTGCTGCATTCGTATGTGACTAAACTCGAGGGCAACGCACCGACCATCCGCGTGCCGCTGGACCAAACCGATGCGCCGAATGTGTTCGTTTCCGTCATGCTGGTTCGCGGCCACGACAACAGCCCGCGCAAAATCAAGACTCCGGATTACCGCATCGGCTTCTGCCAGCTCAACGTCGTGCGCCCCGAAACCAAACTCGAGGTCCGCGTGCAAGCGGACGCGCCGAGCTACCGGCCCGGCCAGGAGGTCAACGTGGCCGCCGTGGTGAAGGATGCCACCGGGGCGCTCGTGCCTGACGCGGAAATCACGCTCTACGCCGTGGATGAAGGGGTGTTGAGCCTCACCGGCTTCACGCGTCCCGATCCGTTCGCGTTCTTCTACGCGACGCGGCCACTCGCAATCCAAACCGACTTGTCCCTCCAAGACCTGTTGCCCGAGGACCCGCAGCAACTCACCTTCTCTAACAAAGGTTATCTCGTTGGCGGCATGGGCGGGGAGGATGACAAGGCACGCGTCCGCAAGGATTTTATCGCCTGCGCCTTCTGGCAGGCCGACCTGATGACTGACGCCGCCGGGAAAGCGCGCGCCACCTTCAAGGCACCTGATAGCCTCACACGCTATCGCATCGTCGCCGTCGTGCAAACCGCCAAGAGCCAGTTTGGCAGCGCCGAAGCGAATTTTGAAATCAACAAACAGCTCATGCTCGAGCCGTCACTGCCGCGCTTTGGAAACGTCACCGACACGGTGACGGCGCGGGCGGTGCTGTTCAACCAAACCGGGCAGGCCGGCGAAGTGGACCTCAGCGTGCAACTGGATGAAAATGCGCTCTCGGACGGATCCTCGGTCGTTTCGCGCAAGGTGCGGATTCCGGCCACCAGCTCGTTAGCCGTGGATTTTCCCGTCGAGTTCAAGCAGGCCGGCCAGACGAAGTGGCGCTGGCACGCACGCATGACCGGCGCGGCGGGCGAATCGTTAGAGGATGCGGTGCAGAGCACGCTGGCCGTGGGATACGTTGCGCCCTTGCTGCGCGAAACCCTGGTCGGCCGCACTGCCGAAGCGAAACTGAACCTGCTGGCGAAGGCCAACCCGCAATTCCTCGAAGCTGCCGGCACGATGCAGGTGCGCCTGGCCAACACGCGCCTGCTGGGGTTGGGCGAGGCGGTGGCGTATTTACAGAAGTACCCATACGGCTGCGTCGAGCAGATTGCGTCGCGCATGATTCCGTGGATCATCGCGGCGGAGCTTGGCAAGGCCGTGCCGGAATTGAACCAAGCACCGGACGAAATCCACGGCGCAATCGAACATGGCATCAACCGCTTGCTCTCGATGCAGACGCCGTCCGGCGGGCTTGCCTACTGGCCTGGCGGACGAGAGCCGATGCTCTGGGCGAGTGCTTATGGCGGCTTGGTGCTGGCGACGGCCCGGCGCCATGACCATCCGATTCCAGTGGCATGCCTCGACAGGATCGGTGATTACCTCAGGCAGGAACTTCGCAACACGTCCGAGTTGCGCGATGAATACGAACTGGCCCCATGCTGCCTGGCACTATACACGCTGGCGCTTTCCGGACAAGCCGAGCCGGGTTATCATGAACTTGTTTTCAATAAACGCGAAGCTCTTTCCGCCGAAAGCCGTGCCTTGCTGGCGCTGGCGGTGCTGGAATCCAACGGCCCGGCGGAGATGGTCGAGGAATTGATCAACTCGAAGCTGCCCGCGCAACCGCAAGGCGGATCCTGGTTTGGCAGCGGCGAGCGCGAACTTGCAGTGCGGCTGATGGCGTGGACCCGCTACCGCTCGCAGGATCCAGCGGTGGACACGCTCGCGGAGGAACTCATGCACGCCTGCCAACAAGGCCGCTGGGGCAACACGCAGGACAACGCCTGGGCGCTCCTCGCACTCGCGAGCTACGCCGCGGCGGTCGAGACCGGCACCAAGCAATTCGGCGGCTCGCTGCAATACGGCGGGCCCGCCGATGCGTTCCAGCTTGACGACAACAAACCCTTGTTTGCAACGACCCACGCCATCGTGCCCACTACTCCGGAGCAAGCGCAAGCGCAGCCGCTGCAATTGTCCAATCCGGACCAGGGCATGATTTTCACGATGGTGCAACTGGAGGGCCGCTCGCGCGTTGCCAAACAACCCCGCCAGGATCGGGGCTATTCGATCCAGCGCAGTTATGCCAAAATCAACGATGA
Organism: Verrucomicrobiota bacterium; assembly: GCA_026397725.1. Lineage (GTDB taxonomy): Bacteria > Verrucomicrobiota > Verrucomicrobiia > Verrucomicrobiales > Akkermansiaceae > Luteolibacter. Next base: position 5,921 of record JAPLUI010000321.1, read on the forward strand.
CAACACCCAGTCGGAGCCGAAGGACTGGCGGGTGGGCGACCGGGTGCTGATTACCCTCCGCATTGAAGTTAGACAACCGGCCCATTACCTCGCCGTGGATGATCCCCTGCCGGCGGTTTTCGAGGCGGTGAACCCGCTGTTCAAAACGCAGGAGATGAACCCGGGAGTGGCGGTGGAACGCAACTGCTTCAGCGATTTCCGCGAAATCCGCACCGACCGCGCCCTCTTTTTCGCCGATCATATTCAGCCGGGCAACTACACGATCCGTTATCTCGCCCGGGTTTGCGCGGCGGGAAGGGTGACCGCCCCCGCGGCAAAAATCGAGGAAATGTACCATCCCGAACGCTTCGGCATGAGCGCAACGGAAGAGGTCACAACTATTGCGTTGGAATAATCCCAGGCCGCAATTGTTACTGACTGTGTGCAATCCCGCCACCGGCGAAACTGTGAAAACCTGGATCCTCGTGAAGTCGCTCTAACACCAATTGCGCAACTCTGAAACCCTGCCACGATGAAACCACACGAAAGTAAAAACAGAATCAAACATTCCCCCTCCCTCCCGCTCACCGATCCGCGTCTCGGCTTTCCCATGCGTGCCCGCCCGCACCGCCATTTTCTAACAATCATCAATCGCGGCCTCTTGCGCGCATTGCCCGCCGTGCTGATGCTCGGCGTTTCCGCCGTCGCCATGGCGGCGGAGATTCATGACGCGGTGCGTGCCGGGGATGTCGCGGCCGTGGCGCGGTTGTTGAAGAAGGACGCCAAGCTGGTGAATCTAGCGGATGAAGACCATGCCGCCACGCCGCTCCACCTTGCCGTGGACGCGGGGAATCTGGAGCTGGTCAAGGTCCTGCTCGAAGCCGGGGCCACGGTGACCCTTAAAATGGATGACGGCAACACTCCGCTGTGGCGAGCGGCTGCAATCACCAATCATCAAGGCTACACCGGTTTGCTTAAAGTGTTAGAACCCCTCTCCAACTCTTCCCCGGGCCGCGCGGCTGCCGAGTCTCGTGAGACGCTGAAAGCCTATCGAAAATCCCTGGTCCCGGACCCTGAGGAAGAGGCGGCCCGCCTTGCCGTCCTGCGCTTGCTGGTGGAGCGGGACCGTAGCCTGTTGAATAAAAATCCGACACTCCTGCATGTTGCGGCTGTTTTCGGCAACCGCAAGGCAGTGGAATATTTGCTCGCGCAGGGAGCGGATCTGGAGGCAACGGCGACCGGCTTTCGCCCGCTGCATTACGCCGCTCAGATGGGGAATTCCGAGGTGGTGAAAGTCCTGCTTGAACACCGGGCCGCTGTCAATGCCGCCCATGTTCCCCTTGGTACCCGCCCACTTCACAGTGCGATCCCAAGTGGTGACGTGGAAACCATCCGGCTGTTGCTCGATCACGGCGCGGAGGTCAATGCAGTGAACATGCACGGCGCTCCGGCCCTGCTCGCCGCCACCTGGAGCGATGAAATCTTCGACCTGTTGCTGGAACGTGGCGCAAATCCCAAGCTTCAGCAATCCGACGGCACCACCACACTCCACAGGGCCTGCCATGACGGGAGCAAAGCGCTCGTCGTAAAGTTGCTGCAATTCCATCCTGACCTGGAGGCTTGGGACAGCAGCTATTACACTCCGCTGCTCAATGCGGCGGAGGTTGGGCGGGTGGATCTCCTGAAATTGCTGGTCGCCGCCGGGGCGGATCTCAAGGCAACCCAACAAGATGGCCGCAATGCCCTTTACCTCGCCGCAGGCTCGGAATGTCCGGAGGCGGTTCAGTTTCTGCTAGATCAAAAACTAGGCGTCAATGCACTGAGCGATTTTGGTGGGACCGCCCTCACGAATGCGGCGGGTGCCGGGCGGTTGGAGAGCGTGACCCTCTTGCTCCGCGCCGGGGCCACCGTCAATGGAGCTGATAGGAGGAAAGGAATGACGGCGCTCATGTGCGCGGCTTGTGGCATCAGGGCACCGCACCCGCTGGGTGATCGACTCGTTAGAGAGCCCGGCGCGACAGCCGACTATCAGAAAATCGTGGCGCTCTTGTTGGATGCGGGCGCAGACGTGCGGGCCAAGGATAGCGAGGGTAAGACCGCCCTGCACTGGGCTACCGCCGCAGGCGGGAATCCGGAAGTGCTTGAGTTGCTGATCTCGAAGGGTGCGCAAGTGGATGCCAAAGACAAGAGCGGGCAAACCCCGTTGCATCACGCGGCCAACACTGCCGATGTGAAAACCGTCGCCGCCCTGCTGGCGAAAGGTGCGAATATTTCGGCCAGGGATGCCATTGAATGCCAACCCATCCACATCGCAGCGCGTGGGAATAACCTGGCGGTGCTCGAATTTCTCATCGCAAAGGGAGCTGATGTGGCCGCCACCGAAAGCCACGGCGGCACCCCGCTCCATCTCGCCGCGATGTTCGGTAAACCGGAGGCGGCACGCGTCCTGCTTGCGTGCGGCGCACCGCCAGGAGCGCTCGATCCATATAAGAATTCTCCTCTCCATTACGCCGCCCTCAATGGCACGGTCGAGGTCGTTCGCCTGCTGCTCGAGCACCGGGTGCCGGTTGATGTGGCCAACTCGCTAGGCAACACCCCATTGCACCACGCGGCCATCGTCCGCGTCGACAGGGCTGGCTTTGCAGCCATTGCGGGACAGCCGGAGAACGCGCAGGCGGGGATCGATGCCATCAACAAAAGCAACCCCGCCGACAAATTGGAAATCGTCAAGCTGCTGCTGAAAAATGGCGCACGGCCTGATGTCAAAAACAAGCAAGGCATCACCCCGATTGATTTTGCCGGCAAACTCGGCACCCCGGATATCCTCGCCGCGCTCAAAACCCACAAGCCGTCCACACCCGGGAAATAACTAACAACACACCCTCATGAACCTCATATCCGCCTGGAGTGCTCTTGGGCGAAGCCAAGAAAATCACCAACTGGAGCCCACGGCAAATCCACGACACCCAGCAGAAACAACATGCGGCATTCCCCTCACTTTCCCCCTCTCACCCCAACCCGCCGACAAGCCATGAACACATCTCTCGAAATCAATCTTCCTAACCACATTGCGCCATTTCCACGCTTCCAGGAAAAGCAACCAAGCCGGGGCTGTCCAAGCCGGGTCTTTCACCTTCGTCAACCCGGAGGATGTAGTGGTTTTGCATGCGTGAAAACCGGGCTGGCCACGCTCGTCCTCGCGTTTGGCTTGTGCTGCACCAGTGCTTCCGCGAAGCCAGGCGACGGCGACACGTTAGATCCCGCGAAATTCGAGCAATACAAAGCCAAGGCGGAAACAGGCGACGCCGAGGCTCAAATCACGCTCGGAGATTGCTACTGCGACGGCACGGGCGTGGCGAAGGATGCCGCGGCAGCATTGAAGTGGTATCGCAAGGCAGCCGACCAGGGCACTGCCAAAGGACAACGCCGGATCGGATTCTGCTACGCCATGGGCGAGGGCGTGGAGAAAGACGCTGCCGAAGCCGTGAAGTGGTACCGCATGGCCGCCGAGCAGGGCCGCGCCGAGGCTCAATACAATCTCGGAGGCTGCTATCTCAAGGGCGAAGGCGTCGAGCAAGACTTTGCCGAAGCCGTGAGGTGGTTCCGCAAGGCTGCCGAACAGGGGTACGCTGGAGGACAGTGCGATCTCGGAGTCTGCTACGCCAAGGGCGAAGGCGTCGAAAAGGACCTTGCCGAAGCCGTGAAGTGGCTTCGCAAGGCTGCCGCGCAGAACTATGCCGAGGCTCAATCCAATCTCGGAGGCTGTTATCAAATCGGCGAAGGCGTGGGGAAAGACTTTGCGGAAGCCGTGAAGTGGTATCTCAAGGCAGCCGATCAGGGGTTCGCCGGCGCCCAACACAATCTCGGAAGATGCTACCAAATCGGCGAAGGCGTGGTGAAAGACGTTGCCGAAGCCGTGAAGTGGTATCGCAAGGCTGCCGAACAAGGTGATGCCAAATCTCAATACCGCCTCGGATTTAGTTACGTCACGGGTCAGGGCGTGGAGAAAGACGTGGCTGAAGCCGTGATGTGGTTGCGTAAGGCTGCCGTGCAGGGCCACAGCGGCGCTCAAAGCACCCTCGGATTCTGCTACCAAAGCGGCGATGGCATCGAGAAGGACTTCACTGAAGCTGTGAAGTGGTTTCGCATGGCCGCCGGGCAAGGCGTGGCCGTAGCCCAATTCAATCTCGGCGTCTGCTACATCATTGGCAATGGCGTAAAGAAAGACCCTGCCGAAGCTGTAAAGTGGTATCTCATGGCCGCCGGGCAGGGCTATTCCCCGGCTCAATCCAAACTGGCAAACTGTTACTTTCAGGGCAAGGGGATCGAAAAAGACGCCGCTGAAGCCGTGAAGTGGCTTCGCAAGGCTGCCGCGCAGGACGATGCCGAGGCTCAATTCAATCTCGGAGCCTGCTATGCCAATGGCAATGGCGTGGATAAAGACCCTGCCGAAGCCGTGAAGTGGCTGCGCAAGGCTGCCGCGCAGGACTATGCCGAGGCTCAATACAGTCTCGGACTCTGCCATGCCAATGGCAATGGCGTGGAAAATGATCCCGCCGAATCCGTGATGTGGTATCGCAAGGCTGCCATGCAGGGACATGCCGCATCTCAATACAATCTCGGAGTCTGTTACTTCGAGGGCAATGGCGTGGAGAAAAACGCCGCCGCAGCCGTGAAGTGGTATCTCAAGGCTGCCGGACAGGGCTTCGCCGACGCTCAATACAATCTCGGTAACTGCTGCCGTCAGGGCGATGGCATCGCCAAGGATGCTGCCGCAGCCGTGAAGTGGTATCGCAAGGCCGCCATGCAGGACTCTGCCGATGCTCAACTTAATCTCGGAATCTGCTCCGCCATGGGCATAGGCGTGAAAGAGGATCAGGCGGAGGCCTATGCATGGTTTCATCTGGCGGCCAGGACCAATGAAGCCGCGGCAAAATATCGTGACAAGTTGGAGCCAGCGCTGTCACCACAACAACACGCGAACGCGCAACAGCGCGTCAAGGAATTGCAGGCGCTCATCAATGCGGGTGCCAAGAGCGTGCGGTGAATCATGCGTTCCAATCGGCTTGAAACTAATAACCGATCACTGATAACCACTCCACCCCATGGCATACTCACACAGGGTCAATCCCAACATGAACAAAGCAATGAAACATGCATCCTCACGCCCGAACTCCGCTCCGCGCTCCGGCCCTGCCAGGCTTGCCCGCCCGCACCGCCTGATACTAACAGCGCTGGCGGGCGCTCTCGCGCTGCTGGCCGGATCCGCGCGGACTCTCGCCGGTCCCGCCCCGGCGCTTCCGCTGGAACCCGCATTCGAGCTGGCGGCGGAAGCGCGGATGGAACCGGTGCCGCTGCGGTGGGCGGGCGGTTGGAAGCTGGCGAAAGTGACGATCAATGGTGCGGACGCCGGCTGGTTCCTGATCGTTACCGGCTGGAACCGGTCATGCATCGATCCGCAGGTGGCGGCGCGGCTCAAGCTGCCCATGGTCTCCGTATTCGGGCTGATGGATGGGGTGAATGGACCCGCCGGACCCAGCACCAAACGCTATCGGGTCGATGGTTTGCAGTGTGGTGTGGCAAGCGCTACGGACGTTTTGCTGGATCCCAAAGATATGGCGGAAATGTCGCAGAATAGCGTCAAGATGTATGGCGAAGGCATTTCCGGAGCGCTGGGCTGGGATCTGCTGAGGACGCTGCCCTTTGTGCTGGACGAACCGGCACTTCAGTTAGAGTGGCAGCGGGTGGCGACGCCCGCCGAGGGCGCCACGCGTGTCCCGGTGATCGAAAAGGTCGGCCTCCCCTTCATCGAAATCACTGCGGGCACGGGTTGCAAAATCCTGGCCAGTCTCAATAGCGCCGAAGTGTCCGTGTCCATTCAGAGGCGGTTTCTGGGAACTCACGCGGACCAACTGTGGGTGGGTCCGGTGCGGACCGTCAAAGCGATCCATTACAACACCAAAACCGATGATGACGGAGTGCCGGTCGGCAAGAATGTGGAGTTATTGCCGTCGTCGCGGTGGCTGGCAGTGGAATGCGGTGGCTTGCGGTGGATGCTGCCGGCGGACATGCAGTCTGCGGAAATCAATTCACTCGACAAACGCTCGATGGGCGAGGTGCAGCTTGGCGCCGGATGGTTGCGCCGGCTGCGGGTGTTGTTTGATGGACCGGGAAAAGCCCTCTGGCTGACGCCTGCCGTGTCCACACCTGAAGTCGAACTCGTCCGCAACGGCAGACCGACCCCCTCGCCATGTTTGTTAGAAACAGCGCTCAGCGTGGCGATCAGTTTCAACGATGCCGCCGCCGTCAAAGCGTTGGCCGCCGCAGGGGCTGATGTCAAGGGGCCACCCGAATTCCCGCCGCTCGCCGACGCCTGTGCCAGTGCTTCGCGGGAAGCGGCGTTGGCATTGCTGGATGCCGGGGCTCCGGTCAATTCGAGTTCGGGCAAACCCACTCCTTGGGATCCGCTGCTCTCCGCCTGCGACAATGGTGATCCCGCACTGATCAAAATGCTCTTGGAAAAGGGTGCCGATCCGAATCGCGCCTCCCTAGCCGGCTTCACTCCTTTGATGGCGGCCGCCCGCACCGGCGGTCCCGCGGCGGTCCAGGCGCTGCGGGGCAAGGCCCGCTTGCCCAAGGATCCAAAGCACGCGGCGCAGATTCTGGGTGAAGCGTGCGCGGGCGGAAATCTCCTCCTGGCCAAGGAAATGTTGGCGCTGATCCCTGCCAACCCGATGCCTGAGATCCTATGGCCCGCGATCCTTGAGCAGGCGCTGCTTTGTGGCCATGCGGATGCCGTCGATTGGCTCCTGAAGACTGGGGGACCCGGGCTTGCATCCAAGGGCGCGGAACTGCAGCCGCTGCTGGCAGCCATTCTGCCCACGCGCATCGAAAAGACCGATGCCATCCGTGAGCGGTTGGTGGCGATGCTCCTCGCTGCCGGGGCCGATCCCAACGCCGCACGCAAGGGCGTGACGCCATTGCTGTTAGCCGCCCGGCACGGCAACGGCGGAATCGTGAAGGCGCTGCTGGCCGCAGGAGCAAAAGCCACCACGAAGGACCACAAGATGCGCGATCCATTGATGCGTGCCGCCGCCGCCAACCAACCGGCCGAAGTCATCGAGCCCTTGTTGAAACCCGGGATCGATTTGGATGCCGAGGACCCCAACACCGACCGAACCATCCTATCCACCTATGCGATGCATGGCAATCTCGAGGCCTGCGCCGCCCTGCTCAAGGCGGGCGCCGATCCGAATGCCAAATCCACGTTTGGCCCCACGCCGCTGCTGATGGCCACCAACGGTGCCCGTTCCACGGATGAAGAGGCACTGGCGGTGGTCAATCTGCTGCTCAAACACGACGCCAAACTCGAAATGTCCTCCGGCTGGGGGATGGATATCGGGCTGCTCTTCGGTGCCATCGCCAGAGACCGCAGCACGCTGATCAAGCCGCTGGTCGATGCCGGTGCTCCGGTAAACCAGGAAATGGACATGAAGGTCACGCCGCTGGCATTGGCCGCTGCCACATCCGATGTGACAACGGTGCAGGCGCTGCTGGATCTCGGCGCGGAGCCCAAGACACTCGATGTCAAAGGCATCAGTCCGCTGGCCCATGCCGCAGCCGCCGGAAACACCGCCAGCATGGCCGCGCTCTTGGCCCACGGGGCCTTGCCGGACGCCACCCGTCCTAACGAAAAGCCGCCCGTCTGGGTGGCGGCTTCCGTCGGCCAGTTGCGGGCCGTGCGCGCGCTGCTCGCCGCCGGCGCCGACCCCGACGCCCTCAATCCCCAAACGAAAACCACCGCTCTCGACGTGGCGAAATCCCGTCGCGATCAGCCGATGGTGACGCTGCTCGAAAACCATCCCCGCAACAAGTTCGGCAGGCCCGGGATTCTCACCGCGCCCAATGACCAGACTTCACCGCCGCCCGCAAAATGACCGCTGCTCTCACCATCCCCCACCGCCGGCCCACCATGAGCACCACTCCCGCAAGCCACTCGTCTAACAGCAGTGCCGATGTGGTGTCATGCCTTGCTCATACCTGATCGTTGGAACTTGGGAGTTGGAGATGGGTGAAGACGGCGGCCCGGGCCTGCACGGCGGCGCGGACGCGGGTGAGCAGGTCGAGGGAGCTGGCGCTGAGGTCGGCAGCCCATTGGTTCACGGCCTCGTCCCGGGCGAGGGCGGGGATGGCGGCGGCGGTGAACGGGTGATTGGCGAGGTAGTGGCTGGCCTCGGTCGCGGTGGCGAGGCTGAAGAGGCTGGCGTAAAACCACGGTTTGGGATCGCTGGTGTGGTCCGGCCCGCGGCTCAATGCGCAGGCGAGCTGGCACCCGGCGAGGAGGCGGGCCGGATCGGTTTGCTCGAGGTGGGTGAGCCAGGCGTCGGTGCTATCGGCAAGGCCGCCGTGGACGAGCCAAGTGCGGTTGACGCGTCTGGCCCAGGCGATGGGGTCGGAGGTATCGCGGTGTTTCACGGTGGAGGGCGGGGGAAATTTGCGGCAGGCAACCGCAGCCACGGCCTGCGGCGGGCAGCCGGCGGCTACCGGCGGTGGCCGACTTCGTGGTCGAGGATGTGGCGGAGGTGGTCGAGGCCGGTTTCCTGATCGGCGGAAATCGGGATGATGTCCACTTTGGGGAAGCGCTGGCGGAAGGCCTCGAGGTTGCCGGCGGCGGCGGCGAGGTCCATTTTGTTAGCGACGACTTGCCACGGGAAGCGGGCGAGGTCCTCGTCGTACTGCTTGATTTCGCGGCGGAGGATTTCCAGGTCGGAGACCGGATCGCGGCCATCGACGCCGGCGATGTCGATGACAAAGAGCAGCACGCGGCAACGGGTGATGTGGCGGAGAAACTCATGGCCGAGGCCGCGGTTTTCGTGGGCCCCTTCGATGAGACCGGGGATGTCGGCGACGGTGCAGCGGCGGAAGCCGGGAAACTCGACGACGCCGACGGTGGGCTGCAGGGTGGTGAACGGATAGGAGGCCACCTTGGGCTTGGCGGCGGAAAGCTTGCCGAGCAGGGTGGATTTGCCCGCATTGGGAAAGCCGACGAGGCCGGCATCCGCGATGCGGCGGAGTTCGAGGTAGAAAATGCCTTGCTCGCCGGGGGTGCCGAGGGTGTGTTCGGTGGGGGCGCGGTTGGTGGGCGTCTTGTAGTTCCAGTTGCCCTTGCCGGGCTCGCCGCCGTGGCAGAGGACGAATTGCTGGCCGTCCTCGATGAGGTCGGCAATGGGCTCCAGATCGATGCCTTCATCGCTGCGTTCCGCGCTCACGGCCTCGGCCAGGGTGGCGGCATTGCTGCGATAGACGACGGTGCCGGGCGGGACTTTGCCAATGACTGGCTTGCCGCCCCGGCCGGTCTTGCGGGTGCCGCCGCCGGGTTTGCCGTCTTCCGCGATCAATTTCGGATTGAAGTGGTAGGCACGGAGGTTGTCGGTGGAGGGATCGACGACGAGGATGACCTCGCCGCCGGCACCGCCATCGCCACCGTCCGGGCCGCCGCGCGGCACGAATTTCTCACGCCGCCAGGACACCACCCCATCGCCGCCGTCGCCTGCTTTTGCTGAAATTCGGATGTGGTCGATGAACATGCCGGCAGGATTCCCCATCCCGGGGTGTCGGTCAACGCGCAATAGTCACCGATTTTGCTTTGAGGTTTGGCGGGAGGTGCTTGAATTCGGGCATGCACCTACGCATCGCAGGATTGGCCGCCGCTTTCACCCTTGGACTTGCGCCGTTGGGGACTGCGGGTGGCAAGGCAGGGGAGACGGGCATGGTGACGTTTCATCTGGAAACGGAAGCGGGGGGCAATCCGAAGATGGTGTTTCCGCAGATGGATAACGGAAAGCAACGGTTTTTCCAGCGGACCCCGGAGATTACCATGAAGGACATGGTGGCCTTCAGCCCGTTTCCGTCGGGAACCGGAGACGCCTACGGCTTGGTGTTCCAGCTCACGGACGGTGCCAAGCGACGCTTGAACGCCTTGAGCACTGCCTATCAGGGGAAATTTCTGCTGGCCCAGGCGAATGGCCGGGTGGTGGACGGCGTGTTGATCGACAAGCCGGTGGATGATGGCCTGATCGTGATCTGGAAGGGCATCACGTTGGACGAGGTCAAGTTGTTCGACAAGGCCCTGCCGCGCCTCGGCGACAAGGACAAGAAGAAAAGCAAGAAGAAGACCAAGTAACTCCGCTGCAATCATGATCCGCTTATTCGCCCTGGTGGTTTTTGGTGTCGGTGCGGTGGAGGCCGCGCCGCTGGTGTTGTCCCTGCCCACGGAGAACCGGGGGCTGTTGTCCGGCGAGCCGGAAAAGTTCTACATGTATGTGGACCGGACCTTCGAGGGGAAGGTAAGCAAGCCGTGGGAAGGCGGTGCGTTCGGGTTGGTGCGTTCCCCGATTCGCGTGAACGGGGAGTTGGTGTTCACCCATTTTCACGAAGGGATCGACATCGCGCCGCTCAAGCGCGACCGCGCCGGCAATCCGCTGGATCCGGTCGCCAGCATTGCCGATGGCACCGTCGTCCATACCAGTCCGCTCGCCGGGCGCAGCAACTATGGGAAATATGTGGTGGTGGAGCACCGCTGGGAGGGCTCGGCGGTTTATTCGCTCTACGCGCATCTGGCGGAGATCACCTGCCAGCCGGGGGAGCTGGTGAAGGCGGGCGGGGTGCTCGGTCGCATGGGATTCACGGGAGTTGGGCTCAACCGCACGCGTGCGCACCTGCATCTGGAACTCGCGCTGCTGATGAGCGCCCGCTACGAGGATTGGCACCAGCTCAATGGCGGCGGGACCAATGTCCACGGGCTTTTCAACGGCATGAATCTGGCGGGAACCGAGGTGGCGCGCTTTTTCGTCGAGCATCAGATGAACCCGGAACTGCAATTCAGCCACTTTGTCGCGGCCACCCCGGTGTACTTCAAGGTGTGCGTGCCGGCGCATGGCCAACCGGACCTCGTGACCCGTTACCCATGGCTGCTGCACGGCGAAGCGGAGGGTGCCGCGTCATGGGAAATCAGCTTCAGTGCCACCGGGCTGCCCGTGGCGCTCACCGCCAGCCAGCGGCAGGTGCTGGCTCCGACCATCACGGAGATCCGGCCATCGCTGGTGCCACAGCGCTATCAGACGCGGAATCTGGTGACCGGCGATGGCAGCACGCTGGCCCTCACCCAGGGCGGCAGGAAGCTGGTGGCTTTGCTGATGGACGATTTCCCCGTGGTCCCCGCGCCTGCGGAAGCAGGCAAGAAAAAGGCGAAGAACGGCGCGTGACGGGGGGATAGTCGATGGCACGCACTACGTGTCCACGCACGATGCGCGCGATGATGAGTGGTTCCACTAAGTGTCAGAGAAATAATCAGAAGTCCACTTGACACGTCGCCTCGAATCGTGATCCCGGGATCAGCGGGTGCCTGCCGTCTTGAGCCTGCCACTCGCACGATGATGCGCACGATGTCCCACTAAGTGTCAGAGAAATAATCAGAAGTCCACTTGACACTTCGCCTCGATGCGGGATTTCGGGATCAGCGGGTGCCTGCCGCCTTGAGCCTGCCACTCGCACGATGATGCGCACGATGTCCCACTAAGTGTCAGAGAAATAATCAGAAGTCCACTTGACACCTCGCCTCGAAGCGGGATTTCGGGATCAGCGGGTACCTGCCGCCTTGAGCCTGCGACTCGCACCTCATCGCTCATGGCTTATCCGTGGCAAGCCGGGTGATTCGTGGTAAAGAAACGCCGAAATGAGCCATGTCATTTTCCGCCGGTTCCTCCAACACGGTGAAAGAAATCCCGATGTTCCGCCGTTTCCGTCGGACTCGTCCGCAATGAAACGCCCGCCCCGCTCGCTATTCATCATCCTCGGCATCGCCGTCGTCGCGGTGGTTGCGTGGCGTGTCTTCCGCACCAAGCAGGTCGCCCTGCCGGACCTGCAAACGATGGCGGTGAAACGCGGTGACGTCTTCGCCAGCATCAGCGCCACCGGCACGCTCGAACCCGAGGAAGTCGTGGACATCGGCGCCCAGGTGACCGGCCAGATCCTGTCGTTCGGCAATGACACCGCCGGCAAGACCGTCGATTACGGCTCGCAGGTGGCGGCCGGCTCGCTGCTGGCGAAAATCGATGACTCGCTCTATGCCATCAACAAGAAGCAGACGGAGGCGCAGCTCCAGCAGGCGCAATCCGCTGTGCTCTCCGCCGAAGCCGGACTGGTCCAGAACAAAGCCAAACTCGAACAAGCACGCGCCCAATTCAACCAGGCCAAGAAGGATTGGGAACGCGCCGAAAAACTCGGGCCGTCGGATTCCCTCTCGCGCTCGGCCTTTGACACCTATCAAGGCGTCTATGATGCCGCCAGGGCGAATGTGGCCGCCGCCGAGGCCGCCTGCGAAGTTGCCACCGCCCAAATCGCCACCAGCAAGGCCAGCGTCATGCAAGCCCAGGCCGCGATCCAACTCGCCGACCGCAACCTCGGCTATTGCACGATTTTGTCGCCCGTCACAGGCCTCGTCATCGACCGCCGGGTGGATGTGGGGCAAACGGTGGTGTCAAACATGAGTGCCTCCAGCCTGTTCCTCCTGGCCAAGGATTTGCAGAAGATGGAGGTCTGGGTCGCTGTCAACGAGGCGGACATCGGCAGCATCCACGCCGGGCAGGCGGTCACTTTCACCGTGGACACCTTTCCCGGCAGCACCTTCCAGGGCCGGGTCAACAAGGTCCGTCTCAACGCCACCATGTCCCAGAACGTGGTGACCTACACCGTCGAGATCAACACCGACAATGCCGACGGCAAGTTGTTGCCCTATCTGACCGCGAGCGTCAAGTTCGAGATCGACCACCAACAGAACGTGCTGACCGTACCCAACGCGGCGCTGCGCTGGCGCCCCGCCGACAAACAACTCGCCCCCGGCGTGGAAAACCCGTTCAACCCCAAGTCCGGAACCAAGGACGCCAAGGAAGGCGGGAAAGCCGCCGACCGGAAGAAGGGCCGCAGCAGCGTGCTGTGGGTGCGCGACCCCAGCAAGCAAAATTGCGTCAAACCGGTCAAGGTGCGCACCGGCATCAGCGATGGGGTCGTCACCGAAGTCACGCCGCTCGCCGAGGACACCGTGCTGGAGGATGTGGAGGTGGTCGTCGGCGAGTCGCGGGAAGGGGAGGGCGCGCCAGCCACGGAAACCACCAATCCCTTTGCGCCGAAGTTCCCCAGCCGCGGGCCGCGAAGATAAGTCGCGGGGCCAGCTTGCGAGTGATCCCATGAAACTCATCGAACTGCGAGACATCCGCAAGACCTTCTATCTTGGCGAGGTCGTGCTGCCCGTTCTCAAGGGCATTTCACTCGACATCGCCAAGGGCGAAAGGGTCGCGCTCACCGGCGTGTCAGGCTCTGGCAAGAGTACCCTGATGAACACGCTGGGCTGCCTCGACCGCCCGACCTCCGGCGAGTATTGGCTGGAAGGGGAGGAGGTGTCCCGATTCTCCAACGACGCCCGCGCGCTGATGCGCAACCAGAAGATGGGTTTCGTGTTCCAGAACTTCAATCTGTTGGCCCGCACCACGGCGCTGGCGCAAGTCATGATGCCCTTGCTCTATGGCAGAAAATACATCTCGCACAAGGCCGCGAAACAGCGTGCGGAAGCCATGCTGGACCGCGTGGGCCTGGCGGATCGCATGGACCACCAGCCGTCCCAACTTTCCGGCGGCCAGCAACAACGCGTGGCGCTTGCCCGCGCCCTGATCAACCATCCGCCGTTCCTGTTAGCCGACGAGCCGACCGGCAATCTCGATTCCCAAACCACCCGCGAAGTGCTCGCGCTCTTCAGGCAACTCAACGCGCAGGATGGCATCACCATTCTGTTAGTCACCCACGACCCGCAAGTGGCGGCGAGCTGCCGGCGAGTGATCCGGATGGCGGACGGCCTGATCGAGGCGGATGAAATCACCGCGACCGACCTGCCATGAAAGCGCTCCGGATTCTGCTAGCCTCCCTGACCGCGCTGCGCCGCAACGTGCTGCGTTCGGCGCTGACCACGCTCGGCATCGTCATCGGGGTGGGCGCGGTGATCGCGATGATGGAGATCGGCAACGGCTCATCGGCCGCCATACAGAAGACCATTGCCAGCATGGGTGCCAACACGCTGATGATTTTTCCCGGCGCGGCCGCCAGCGGCGGGATTTCGTTCGGAGCCGGCAGCACCATGACCCTGACCCCGGAAGACAGCGAGGCCATCCAGCGCGAATGCCCGTCGGTGCGTGCCACCGCGCCCGTGGTTCGCAGCCGCAATGCGCCGCTTGTCTTCGGCAACAGGAACTGGGTGCCTAACGAAATCAACGGCACCACCCCGGCCTTTCTCGAGGTCCGGGATTGGGCGATCGCTGAAGGCGCGGGCTTCGACGACAGGGATGTGCGCAATGCCGCCCGCGTCTGCCTGGTGGGCCAAGCGGTGGTGCGCGAGTTGTTCCAAGGCCAGTCGCCGGTGGGCCAGGAGCTGCGCCTGCAAAACGTCTCCCTGCGGGTGCTCGGCGTGCTCGAGAAAAAGGGTGCCAGCATGATGGGCCGCGACCAGGATGATATCCTGATCGCGCCCTGGACCACGATCAAGTTCCGCGTGTCCGGCACGTCCACCGCCAACACCGCCGCCGCCGCCACCGCCGCCGGCACCAGCACCAGCACCCCGCGCGGACAACTCTATCCCGGTTCGGCGCAGGGGCTTTACGCCGCCCGTTCGGCCATCCAAACCAAGAACAGCCCGATGCCGGTCCGCCTGATCACGGTCGATCAGATCATCGTTGCCGCCACCAGTGCGGCGGAAACCAAGGATGCCACCACTGAAATCACCGGTTTGCTCCACGACCGCCACCACATCGCCGAAGGGGAAGTGGACGATTTCAATGTCCGCGACATGGCCGAGATCACCAAAGCCCTGACCTCCACCACCGTGATGATGACCAACCTGCTGCTGGTGGTGGCGATGATCTCACTGATCGTCGGCGGTGTCGGCATCATGAACATCATGCTGGTCTCGGTGACCGAGCGCACGCGGGAAATCGGCCTGCGGATGGCGGTTGGCGCGCGCGGCACAGACATCCTGCGGCAATTTCTCACCGAGTCGGTGATGTTATGCCTGGCGGGCGGGGCGATGGGCATCGCGCTTGGCCGCGGCACGTCCTACCTGGTCTCCCGGATCCTGCATTGGCCGACGCTGCCGTCGCTCGGCGCGATCATTGCCTCGGTGCTGGTGTCCGCCTCGGTGGGCATCATCTTCGGTTTCTATCCAGCCTGGAAAGCCTCGCGTCTCGATCCGATCGAAGCGCTGCGCTATGAATGACCCCCATCTGACATGACCTCCATCAAATCCGTGCTCGTCCTGTTAGGACTGGGTTTCACCGCATGCGCGGTGGGGCCTGATTTCCAACGTCCGGCCGGCGTGCTGCCCGCCACCTGGGGTGCTGGCAAGCAAGCGGCGGCAGCCGCCGCGGCCGACCCCGCCGCGCTCGTCAGTTGGTGGCGGCGGTTCCACGATCCGAAGCTCAACGCGCTGGTTGAGCAAGCGGTCGAGGCGAACCTCGACGTGCGACAAGCCGCCGCGCGCCTGCGGCAGGCCCGCGCGGAACGGCAGGCGGCCACCGCCCCATTCTGGCCATGGCTCAGTGCCTCGGGCAGCGAACAGCAATCCGACGTCGGCGGCTCGGGACCGGGCGCCGGGAATTACCGCAGCTATCGCGGCGGCCTGAGCGCCGCCTGGGAACTCGATGTGTTTGGCGGCAAGCGCCGCACCCTCGAATCCGCCAACGCCCGCCTCGCCGCCAGTGCCGCCGCCCTCGATGCCACCCGCTTGAGCATGGCGGCCGAGGTCGCCCTGACGTATTGCCAACTCCGATCGATCCAGGACCAACTCGTGGTCGCCCGCCGCAACCTCGGCACCCAACAAAAGAGCGCCAACATCACCCATGAACGCCGCGGCGCCGGCTTCGCCAGCGACCTCGATGTGGTCAACTCCGATGCCCTAGTCGCCAACACCAAGGCGCAACTCCCGCGCCTGGAAACCAACGCCAGACAAACCGCCCACGCCCTCGCCGTGCTGCTCGCCCGCCCGCCCGCCGATTTGTTAGGTCTGCTTGCCGACTCCAGCCCGGTCCCCACCGCCTCGGTCGCCGTGCCCGCCGGGATTCCGTCCGACCTCCTGCGGCGGCGGCCCGACATCCGCAGTGCCGAGGCCAACGCCCATGCCGCCACCGCCCGGATCGGCGTGGCCGTGGCCGACCTGTTTCCCAAGTTCTCCCTAACCGGCTCGCTCAGCCAGCAAAGCGCCAAGCTCACCGACTGGCTTTCCCCGACGGCCCGCGTGAGCGGTTTCGGCCCCTCGTTCAACTGGGCCTTGTTCCAGGGTGGGAGCATTCAGGCCAACATCCGCGTCCAGGAGGCGCTGCGCGATGAGGCGCTCCTTGCCTATCGCAAGACCGTGTTGGTGGCCTTGCAGGAAGTCGAGGACGCGATGATAGCCGGAGCCAACGAACTCAAGCGCCGCGCGTCTCTAACCGAAGCGGTGGCTGCCAACCGTCGCGCCGTGGAACTCTCAACCGAGCTGTACACCGCCGGTCAAACCGATTTCATCAACGTCCTCAGCGCCCAGCGTTCGCTGTTGCTATCCGAAAGCGAGTTCACCCTCAGCAATCTCGCGCTGGCCAGCGATGTGATCGCACTCTACAAGGCGCTCGGCGGCGGCTGGTGAGCCCTACCGGCCAACGGTAGGGCGGCGCCGGCCCGGGCCGTCCACTGGTCCGCCCGGATGGGCGGGGCGCAGGCGCGGATGACGCGATGAGAAAGAACCGCACGCTATGGCAGCCGGGTGGAGCCCATCAGGAAGCGATCGCATTCACGGGCTGCGCCGCGGCCTTCGTTGATGGCCCAGACGACGAGCGACTGCCCGCGGCGCATGTCGCCGGCGGCAAAGACGCCCGGCAGGTTGGTGGTGAAGCTGCCATGCTCCGCCTTGACGTTGGAGCGGGGGTCGGTGGCAAGACCAAACCGATCAATGATGTTAGACTCGGGGCCGGTGAAGCCCATGGCGAGCAGGACGAGTTGGGTGGGGATGACGCGCAGCGTGCCGGGCAGGTCCTGCGGGATGAAGCGGCCCTGCTCATCTTTCGCCCATTGGATTTCCACCATCTCAAGGCCGGTCAGGTTGCCGGCGGCATCCTTGAGAAAACGTTTCGTCTGCACCAGATAGTGGCGCGGGTCGCTGCCTTGAACGGCGGCCGCTTCCTCTTGGCCGTAATCCATCTTGTACACCTTCGGCCATTCCGGCCAGGGGTTGTCAGCCGCGCGGGCGAGCGGCGGCTTGGGCAGAATCTCCAACTGGATGACGCTCTTGCAGCCGTGGCGCAGGCTGGTGGCCACGCAGTCGGTGCCGGTATCTCCACCGCCAATGACCACCACGTCCTTGCCAGCGGCGTTGAACGCAGGCAGCGAGCCGTCAAATTGGTGATCCAAGAGGTGGCGCGTGCTGGCTGTTAGAAAATCCATCGCCAGGTGGATGCCCGCCGTCTCGCGGCCCTCGATGGGCAGGTCGCGGGCCTGGGTGGCGCCGCAGCACAGCACCACCGCATCGAAGTCCTGGCGCAAGCGCCCGGCGCTCCAGTCCGGATCGGTGCCAATGCAGATGCCGGTCTTGAATTCGATGCCTTCCTCGTGCAGGAGCTTGACGCGGCGGGCCACCACTGCCTGCTTGTCGAGCTTCATGTTAGGGATGCCATACATGAGCAGGCCGCCGATGCGGTCTTCGCGTTCGAACACGGTGACGTGGTGGCCGGCCTGGTTGAGCTGGTCGGCACAGGCGAGGCCAGCGGGGCCGGAGCCGACGATGGCAACCTGCTTGCCGGTCCGCTTGGCGGGGATTCTGGGGGTGACCCAGCCTTCCTGCCAGCCGCGTTCGATGATCGCGCACTCGTTGTTCTTGATGGCGACGGGCGGCTTGATGACGCCGAGCACGCAGGAGCCTTCGCAGGGTGCCGGGCAGACGCGGCCGGTGAACTCCGGAAAATTGTTAGTCTTGTGCAGGCGTTGCAGCGCCTCTTTCCAACGGCTGCGGAAGATCAGGTCGTTCCACTCCGGGATCAGGTTGCTGACCGGGCAGCCGCTGGCCATGCCGGCCACCAGATGGCCGGTGTGGCAGAACGGCGTGCCGCAATCCATGCAGCGCGCGCCCTGCTCGCGCTGTTGTTTCTCGTCCGGTTGGATTTTGAATTCCTGCCAGTTCTTGAGCCGTTCGAGCGGCGCGATTTCGGCATCGGTCTTCCGGTCCAGTTCCATGAATCCTGTTGGCTTGCCCATTGTGTCTGGTGGTGTGTCATTTTCAGTTGCCGCCGATGCGGGCCAGGTCCTTGAGGTTTTCCTCGAAGGCTGCCATCGCGGCCTCGTCGCCGGAGAGGCCCTGGTCCTCGACCTTCCTGAAGCACTCGAGCATCCGCTCGTAGTCGCGGGGCATGACCTTGAAGAACTTCGGCAGCTCGGCATCCCAGTTCTCCAGCAGCCATGCGCCGCGTTCCGAGCCGGTGCAGTCCACATGCCGCGCAATGGTGGCCTTGACCCTGGCGATGTCCGCGTCGCTGGCTTCGATCAGGCGATAGAGATTGACCATGTCCCGGTTGAGGCGCTTCTCGAAGAGCCCGTCAATGTCATAGACATAAGCCACGCCGCCGGACATGCCTGCGGCGAAGTTGCGGCCGGTTTCGCCCAGCACGATGACCTCGCCGCCGGTCATGTATTCGCAACCGTGGTCGCCGAGGCCTTCGACGACGGCCCTGGCGCCGGAGTTGCGGACGCAGAAGCGCTCGCCGGCGACGCCGCAGATGAAGGCCTCGCCCTGGGTGGCACCATAGAACGCCACGTTGCCGATGATGATGTTGTCAGCCGCCTTGAACCCGACTCCTTGCGGCGGATAGACAATGACCTTGGCGCCGGACAAGCCCTTGCCGACGTAGTCGTTGGCATCGCCCTCGAGTTCAAAGGTCATGCCCGCCGGCGTGAACGCGGCGAAGGATTGGCCCGCACTGCCGGTGAACTTCAGTTCCACGGTGTCTTCCGGCAGGCCCTTGCCGCCATGCTTGCGGCTGATCTCGCTGCCGGTGATGGTGCCCACCACGCGGTTCACGTTGGTGATCGGCAACTCGATGCGGACCTTCTCCCCGCGCTCGATGGCGGGCTTGCACAGCGCCAGCAAGTGCGTGTTGTCGAGCGCCTGGGTCAGCCCGTGATCCTGCTGCATCTGGCAATAGGTGCCAACCCGGTCACCCACGTCGGGCCGGTGGAAGATGCTGGTTAGATCGACCCCCCTGGCTTTCCAGTGATTGGTGGCCTCGGCGGTTTCGAGGCACTCGACGTGGCCGACCATGTCATTGATGGTGCGGAAGCCGCACGCTGCCATGATCTCGCGCATTTCCATGGCGATGAAGCGCATGAAATTGACCACATGCTCGGGAGTGCCGGCGAAGTTCTTGCGGAGTTCGGGATCCTGGGTGGCGACGCCGACGGGGCAGGTGTTTTTCTGGCAGACCCGCATCATCAGGCAGCCCACGCTCACCAACGGGGCGGTGGCAAAGCCGTATTCCTCTGCGCCAAGCAGGGTGGCGATGGCCACATCGCGGCCGGTTTTCAACTGACCGTCGGTTTCTAACACGACGCGGCTGCGCAGGTCGTTGAGGAGCAGAATCTGGTTGGTTTCCGCCAGGCCGAGTTCCCACGGGGCGCCGGCGTTGTAGATTGAGGAACTGGGCGAGGCACCCGTGCCGCCATCGTGGCCGGAGATGAGGATAACGTCGGCGTGAGCCTTGGCCACCCCGGCGGCGATGGTGCCGACCCCGACTTCCGCCACCAACTTGACGTTGATGCGGGCCTGCGGGTTGGCATTCTTCAAATCATGGATCAACTCGGCGAGGTCCTCGATCGAATAGATGTCATGATGCGGTGGCGGCGACACCAGGCCGACGCCCGGCGTCGAGTAGCGCACCTTGGCGATCCACGGATAGACCTTGGAGCCGGGCAGTTCGCCGCCCTCGCCGGGCTTGGCACCTTGTGAAATCTTGATTTGGATTTCGTCGGCATTGACCAGATACTCGCTGGTGACGCCGAAGCGACCCGAGGCGACCTGTTTGATGGCGGAGCGTTTGCTATCGCCATTGGGCATGGGCGTGAAGCGGGCGGGGTCTTCGCCGCCCTCGCCGGTGTTGGACTTGCCGCCGATGCGGTTCATCGCGATCGCCAGCGTTTCGTGGGCCTCCTGGGAGATCGAGCCATAGGACATGGCGCCGGTCTTGAAGCGCTTGGTGATGGACTCGATGGATTCCACCTCGTCGAGCGGGACGGGTTTGAGGTCCTTGCGGAAGCACATCAAGCCGCGCAGGGTGGAGATGTTTTCGCTCTGGCGGTTGACCTTGGCGGCGTATTGCCGGTACACCTCGTAGCTGCCGGTGCGCACGGCCTTTTGCAGCAGATGGATGGTCTCCGGGTTGAACAGATGATACTCGCCGCCGGCACGCCATTGATACATGCCGCCGGAATCGAGCGCACGCTCGGCATCCTCAAGAGGCCGGTCCGGGAACGCCGCACGGTGGCGGACGAGTGATTCCTCGGCGATCTGGTCGATGCCCGAGCCCTCGCAACGGCTGGAGGTGCCGGTGAAGTAGGTGTTCACCAGCTCGGTGCCGAGGCCGATGGTTTCAAAGATCTGCGCGCCGCGATAGGAGGCGACGGTGGAGATGCCCATCTTGGCCATGGTTTTCACCACCCCCTTGATAGAGGCCTTGAGATAGTTATAGACCGCCTGGTCGAAGTCCATCGCCAGCATGTCGTCCGTGATCATCTGATGGAGCGAGTCGAAGGCCAGGTAGGGATTGATGGCATCCGCACCGTAACCGATGAGGGTGGAGAAATGATGGACCTCGCGGGCTTCGCCGGTTTCCAGGATGATGGACACCAGGGTGCGGGTGCCGCCGGCCACGAGGTGGTGGTGGAGCCCGCCCATGGCCAGCAGCGTGGGAATCGCGGCGTTGCTGGCACTGATGTTTCTATCCGACAGGATCAGGAGGTTGCAGCCGTCCACGATGGCCTGATCGGCGGTGGCAAACAGCTTTTGCAGTGCCGCTTCCATGCCCGCTCCCCCCTGCTTGACCGGGAAGAGCATGTCGAGGGTGATGGACTGGAAACCCGCAAGTTCGATCTCGCGCAGTTGGGCGAGGGTGCGGTTGTCGATGAGCGGGTTGTCCAAGCGGATCATGCGGCAACTCCGGGGGCCCGGGTTGAGCAGGTTGCCCTCGGAGCCGAGGAACGTTTCGGTGGCGGTGACGAGTTCCTCGCGAATGCAATCCAGCGCGGGATTGGTGACCTGTGCGAAGATCTGTTTGAAGTATTGATAGAGATGTTTCGGCTTCTCGGACAACACCGCCAGCGGAGTGTCGTTGCCCATGGAGGAAATCGGTTGGACCCCGGTGCTGGCCGAGGGCCCGAGCATCAGCCGCAAATCCTCGTAGGTATAGCCAAAGGCCAACTGGCGTTCGAGAATGCGCCCGGTCTCGACGGTGCGGGGGGCCTTGGGAGCCGGCAGTTGCTCGCTGGTGATGCGGTTTTCGTCCAACCACTTGCGATAGGGCTTGGCACTGTAAACGCGGCGTTTCACCTCGGCGTCCGGGATGATCCGACCCTCGTTCATATCGACGAGGAACATGCGCCCCGGGCGCAGGCGGCCTTTTTCCACAATCGAGAGGGGGTCGAGATCCGGGAGCACGCCCACTTCCGAGGCCATGATGACCAGGTCGTCGGTGGTGACGTAGTAGCGGCTGGGGCGCAGGCCGTTGCGGTCGAGCACGGCGCCGATTTGCTGGCCGTCGGAGAAGGTGATGGAGGCGGGGCCGTCCCAGGGCTCCATCAGGCAGGCGTGGAATTCATAGAACGCGCGCTTGTCATCATCCATCAGGGTGTGGCGTTCCCAGGGCTCGGGAATCATCATCATCATCGCATGGGCCAGGTCGTAGCCGCCGTAGTGCAGGAACTCCAGCGCGTTGTCAAAGCGGGCGGAGTCCGAGCCGTCTTCGTCGATGACCGGGAAGAGTTGCTCGATGGGCACGCCGAAAATGTCGCTGGTGCAAAGCGCCTCGCGGGCTTTCATGAAGTTGGCATTGCCGCGGACCGTGTTGATCTCACCGTTGTGGGCGATGAAGCGGTTGGGATGGGCACGCGACCAACTGGGGAAGGTGTTGGTGGAAAAGCGCGTGTGCAGCAGCGCCAGCGCGGACTCGAAGTCCGGATCGTGCAAATCATAGAAGTAATCCGACAACTGGCAGGCGGTGAGCATGCCCTTGTAGATCATCGTCCTGGCGGAGAGGCCGGTGACGTAGTAATAATTCGCGCCGGGAAAGGTGTTGCCGCGGTTGCCATGGACGTCGCTGAATTTGTTAGGGACGTCGTTGGTGCGGATCGCGTGTGCCACCCGTTTGCGGATGACGTAGAGGATGCGCTCGAACTCCATCGGATCGGTGATCTCGGGGCTGCGTTTCAGGAACACCTGCTTGATGACCGGTTCGTAGCGGCCGGAGGTCCGGCCGAGGATTTCGCTGCGGACCGGCACCGTGCGCCAGCCGAGGAACTTCTGCCCTTCATCCCGGATGACGTGCTCGAACAACTGCATGGCGGCCTCGCGCACGCTCGGTTCCGGCGAGAGGAAAACCAGGCCGGCGGCGTATTCGCCCTCCGGTGGCAGTTGGATGCGTTGCTTGGACAATTCCTTGCGCAGGAACTTGTCCGGCATCTGGACGAAAATGCCCGCGCCATCGCCGGTGGCCGGGTCGGCGCCGCTGGCCCCGCGATGGTCCATGTGGCTGTTCATCAGCAGGGTTTTCTCGATGATGTCGTGGGAGCGCTGGCCTTTCAGGTGCGCGATGAAACCGACACCGCAGCCGTCTTTTTCCTGCGACGGATGCCAAAGACCCTGCGCTTCAGGCCAGCCGTGGGGTGGGTTGTGCGGATCGGACATGAGGGCTCGGTGGATGGGAGGGGTGGCGATGGAGACGTAACTCAAACGGCCGGCAGTGGAGCGGCACGGCGGAACATAACTGGCATTTCTCATGGGGCAAGCGGATTATCATGCAGTGGCTTCTCATTCGGCGGAACACGGATTTTTCGAGAGGTCGCAAGGGATTCCGCGATTCATGCCACGGTGCCCGGGCGGGACGGCCAGCCCGTTGCACGTTGCCAGCAAGTCGGATGGTTGGCCACCTCGACGCTGGAACAAGCAGAATTCGTGCCATTGGACGTTGCGCAGATTCCTGCGCTTCCGGATTGCCCGGTGCCCCCTTGCAGATCCCGGCGTGCGGGATGCCCGCACCGGGCTCCTCGGGAAAGCACGCACCCGGCGCCGACACAAAGTGCCAGTAACCGGTTCCCTTTGCCAGCAGGGCGCTTGACACCGTGTTCGGGATCATTCTTATCCCCTCAAATTGCGCGGTTCGGTATCGGCGAGGTTCGCGTGAATGCAGCCTTCATCGAAGACATCCTGAAAAAGATCCTCGAAAAATTCCCTCCCGACACGCCAATCACCATGACCTTCCACAAGGCGCACTTCAGTTCCGGCCACGATCTCAAGGACTTCGCCTTCTTGGTAGCCTTTGTCTCAATCGGGCCTCACCCGATCCCTGCGGCGGCGGCTTTGGCCGCCTTGACGGCCTTTATCGCGGCGCGGATCTGGCGTCGAGTCACCCTTCCCTTCCCATAATTATGTTCCAAGACTTGAGTTATTTTCCTGTGGCGAAAACCAGCACAGCCGTAGCGACGTTGTCAAACGGACAATTGATGAAAACGCGCGCAAATGGGGTCTTGGCAATTCAATCAACAAGCCTTATGTTTTCGCCATGACCGCGACCGAAAAAGAGGCGCTCCGCACGCACGTCGTCTGCTGGGAACGCGCTGCGCCGCTGCTCCAACAAGTCCGGGATGCGGACATCCGGGCGGCGGACACGGCACAGTCCATGAGGATTTTCTCGGGAAGCGCGACGTGGGCGGTGACTCACCGCCCGGCAGCTCCTACTTCGGGACTGGTGGAGCAACAGCGTTGGTTCATTAAACTGCGCCACTGCCAATGAACGAATTGACATCCCTGGCATTGGAACTTCAATCGTTCTGCGAGCAACGAAACTGGCGGTTTTGTCTGATCGGCGGCCTGGCAGTCCAACATTGGGGCGAACCGCGATTCACCAAAGACGTCGATATGACCCTGCTCACGGGCTTCGGCAACGAGGAGCCGTTCATTGCCGAATGGCTTGCAAGCTATGAATCCCGCGTGCCTGATCCCGCGAGCTTCGCGCTGTGCAATCGAGTGCTCTTGTTGCGTTCCTCCGCCGGCATCGGCATTGACATCGCCCTCGGCGCACTACCCTTCGAGGAAAGTGCGGTCGCCCATGCCAAGCGGATCGAGCTGGAGCCAGGTGCTTATCTCAGGATCTGCACCGCGGAAGATCTGATCGTCATGAAAGCGTTCGCGGATCGCCCGCAGGATCGCATCGACCTGCGTGGCATCCTCGTCCGCCAAGGTACCGGAAACCTCGATTGGAAGCACATTTGGGAACACCTCACACCGTTGGCGGAGGTGAAAGAGTCTCCCGAAATCCTCAGCCATCTCAAAGGGTTGCTCACTGCGGTGCGGGAGAGCGAATGCTCCTGATAGATCGGGTGTCAGCCAAGCAATTTTGTCCGATGATCTGCCGCTTTTCCTCCCGCCGCCAACGGCTCGACCATGCGTTTCTCGCGGAAACGCTGTGGAACGCGAAGTCCTACGACCGCATCGCCGGGTATTTCCGCAGCTCGATCTTCGAATGGGTGGGCGAGGAGATTGCGGCCATCCCGAAAGTGCGGATCGTCTGCAACAGCGAGCTGGACGCGGCGGATGTGATCGTTTCCAAGCATGTGCGGGAAACCGCCCTCACGTTCCAATGGCAGGTCGAACTGAAGGATCGCCTCGGCATTCCCAGCGCCGTCTGGTCATCGAATGAAAAGGTTTGGGTGGACCCGAACGGCCACATGATAATGACCCGTGGGGCGGAAGGCATCGCACGCTGCTCGTTCCGGATCGCCATCGTTTCCACCGGGCTCATGAATCACCGGTTCACATGGTCAGTCCGCCTTCGCTTTTCCCTTCGTCCATGCAGGCACCCGCAAGTCTTTCACGGGTGCGTCCGGAGGGATGAACGGCTTGAGATCGATGATGGGCGTGCCGGCAAACGCGTCAATATCGTCCAGGGTGACCAGGTTGTTTTCCACCGCCAGCACTTACGGATTGACTCGCCGACCGCTGCCGGCCAGACTGCACGCCAACATGAAACGCATTCTTCCGCTTGTTGTGGCCGCCGCAGGGCTGGCCCATGCCGAAATCGCCGTCACCGTGGGTGAGGTCAGTGACAAACGCACCACCGGGGTATTCTTTGCCGGGCTTGAAATCAAGTTGTTGCTGTCCGGGACGGAACTTGCCGACGTCAAGGGCCTGCGAGTGAAAGTGGCCAGCGCCAGCGACAATACCGGCAGTGATCTCGTCGAGGAAAAGAAGCGGATGGCGTTTGCTGACGACTTCAAGCCGCTGAAGGAACCGTTCGGTCCGGGCGCGAACAAAAAGGGCACCTATGAAGTGGAAATCCTGCTGGCCAATCCCGAGCGCGCGGCCAAATCCGTGAAACTCGCCGGCGTGCTGGAACTCATGTCGCCCAAGGCCGATCCGGCGAGCGTTGTCACCGCCGCCCTCGCGAAGGATGCCGGCAAGCCGCTGGACGATCCCGCGATCAAGACCGCCGGGGTGGAGATCACGTTCAAAGCGCCTAAGAGCAAGGAACTCAGCTACAAAATCAAGGATCCGAAAAACAAGGTGGCTGCGGTCGAGTTTTGCGACGCGAGCGGCAAGCCGGTCAAGACCAACGGCGGGGGCTCCATGGGCTTTGCCGGCAGCAAGGATGTCACGGTCAATGTTTCCAACCTGCCGGATGGCGTGGTGGCGAAAATCTATCTGCTCACCGAGAAGTCCGTGGTGCTCGTGCCCTTCAAGATGGATGCCATCAAGCTGCCCTGAGGGATGGCGGCGTTCTGCGAGCGCCGTTGGCGGATGGGACTTATGGGACTTATTCATCCCATGCGTCCCATGCGTCCCATCCGCCAGCGACGGTCACAGACCGCCGCTTCAAAGAATCATCGACGACCTCTTCTCCAACAAGGCCACCCGCAAGGAAATCCAGCCCGCCACCCGTGCCGCAATCATCGACGCCATCGGCCGCGTGAAAATCCTCGACCCCGCCTGCGGCTCCGGGGCCTTCCCCATGGGCGCGCTCCACCGCCTCGTTGATCTCCTGCAAAAACTCGATCCAGCAAACGAACGCTGGCGCGAAGTCCAGCGCCAACGCGCCACCGCCGAGACCGAGGTGGCATTCAAATCCGGCGACCGCGAATCCCGCGAGCAGCGTCTCAAGGAAATCAACGACACCTTCGAGTTCAATTCCTCCGACTATGGGCGCAAGCTCTACCTGATAGAGAACGCCATCTACGGCGTGGACATCCAGCCCGTGGCCGTCCAGATCGCCAAGTTCCGCTTCTTCATCGCCCTCGTCGTGGACCAGCGCGTCCGCCCGCAGGAAAGCAACCTCGGCGTCCGCCCGCTGCCCAACCTCGAAACCCGCCTTGTCGCCGCCGATACACTTATTCCAATCCCGCGCCCGCAGCTCAAACAGGCCAGCCTGTTCGGGGACGATGCCTCCGCCCATAAGGAGGTTGAGAAACTCAAACAACGCCTAACCGCCGTCAGCCACGAGCACTTCAATGCCCGCGATCCACGCCAGAAGCGCGTCTGCCGCGAGCAAGACCAATCCATCCGCGCCGAACTGAGCGCCGTGCTCAAACAAACCGGCATGGACGCCCCCGCCGCCGCCAAACTCGCCGCCTGGGATCCCTACGATCAAAACGACTTCGCTCCCTTCTTCGACTCGGAATGGATGTGCGGCCTTCCTATCGGCAAGGTTTCCGCCGACAGCCCGGCCACCCCTGCCACCCTGCGCGGCAACCTCGGCCTCATCAATGAGACCAGCGGCCAGACAGAGCTAACGGAATCTGCTGCAAAGGTAGTGGATAGCGGATTTGATGTGGTGATAGGAAATCCGCCGTACATCCGCATTCAAACGCTCAAGCAGAAGGATCCCGGAATTGTCGCCTTTTACAAAGACCACTATGCAAGCGCGGCCAAAGGGAACTACGACATCTACGTCGTCTTCATCGAAGCCGGATTGAACCTGCTCAAGTCCGACGGCCATCTCGCCTATATCTGCCCGCATAGATTCTTCAACGCCCAGTATGGCGAACCAATCAGAAAGGTGATTGCCGATGGACAGCATCTTCGACATGTGGTTCACTTTGGAGACCAGCAGGTGTTTCCAGGCGCGAGTATCTACACCTGCCTCCTTTTCCTGGAGAATGGTGGGACACCCGAGTGCCGTTTCGTGAAAGTGACCGACATTGCTGCATGGAAACGAACTCTCGCTGGAATCGATGGAAAGTTTCTGGCAGGCGAGGACCCGCATTTGGCACCAGTAACAGGCCCCGTGCTGATTGCGATGGGGCGGGACACCGGCGCACCCCACCGGGCTGCGCACGGGTCATCTGGCGGCGAGGGTTTCCAGCAGGAGGACGGGAGTGCGGGTGATGTTGGATTTTGCGACGTCGAGGGTGAGGAAGATGGCCCAGTCGTTGAGGTCATCGGGATCGACGAGGGTTTGTTCGATGGCGAGGTGTTGGTGCGGGTCGGCGGGAGGCGGGAGCGCGGGGAGATGGGTGTGGCGGGCGTTGCGGGCCTCGGGATCGAGCCGGATGAAATGGCGGGCGTCGTGATAGGCATCGAGCAGCTTGAGCAGGCGCTCGTTGGACCAGGGCTTGCCGGCGGAATCGGCGGGTTCTATCAAGCCGAGCGCGGTTTCGGTTTGGTAGCGGGACAGCGCGGTGACCAGGGTGAGGAGGTGGTTGCGCAAGTGCCGGGTGAAGCTGGCGCGGTCGCGGGTGAACGGGGGCGTGGGACGCTGGGATTTGAAATCTGAGATTTCAGATTTGAGATTTGAGATTTGAGATTCGAGATCCGGGACTTGAGATTCGAGGGCGAGGCTCTGCCATTCGTCGAGCATGCTGGAGTCGGTGTGGCGGACGATGAGTTCGAGAAAGGCTTCGGCTTCGTGGACGGGTTCGGTCTTGGCGGCGTCGGGGACGGTTTGGGAGAGGACTTTGAAAACCTCGTTGAGGTGACGCAGCAGGACCGCTTCGGCGCGTTCGAGTTTGTAGGTCTTGATATAGTCCTCGAACGACTGGAAGTTCTCGAGCATTTCGCGGGCGATCGATTTCGGCCGGACGTTCTCGCTGCCGAGATAGGGGTGGCGGAGTCTGAAGGCGTTGAAGGTGGTGTAGATGAAGTCCTTGCCGGGCTTGGGCCATTCGACTTCCTCGAGCCGGGCAATCCGCGCGTCAAACTCGACACCTTCGTCCTTGAGCCGGGCCATCAACTCGGACTTGATGGCATCGACCTGTTTGCGCAGCACAATGTCCGGGTTTTCCAGGATCGCCTCTATCAGCGAGATCAGATTGAGGGCGTAATCGTCAGCGGCGGGATCGAGTTGCGGGATCGCATCCAACAACCACAGGCTCAGCGCGTGGTTGATGGAAAAATCCTCGGGCAGCGCGACGTCAACGACGACCTTGTTAGGGCCGGTGCGGGCGGCGACCGGAAGGATATGGAGGATTTTCGCGCCGACGAGACCGCGGAAGAGTTGGAAGGCGTGTTTGGTCAGCTCGCGGCGTTTGGCGGGCGGCTCGTGGCAACGCTGGATGAGGTCCTTGAGCGCGGCGCAGCCGTCCTCGGTGGTGCGGGACAACACGTTGAGCAGCGTGTGGTGGGCGATGGAAAAGCTGGAGGCGAGCGCTTCGGGCGGCGCGGCGCGGAGTTTGTCGAAGGTGGTTTCGTCCCAATGGACGTAGCCGTGTTCCGGGGGCTTGCGTTTGACGAGGCTCCGTTTCTTGTTAGGATTGCCGGCGGCCTTGGCTTCGAGCTTGAGGTTCTCGATGACGTGTTCGGGAGCCTGGGCGACGACGTAGCCGACAGTGTCGAAGCCGCGGCGGCCGGCGCGGCCGCAGATTTGGCGGAAGTCGCGCGCACTGAGGGTCTTGGTGCCGCGACCATCGTATTTGCACAACGCGGTGAACATCACCGTGCGGATCGGCACATTGACCCCCACGCCTAACGTGTCGGTGCCACAGACGACCTTGAGCAGGCCGGCACCGGTGAGTTTCTCGATGAGCAGGCGGTACTTCGGGAGCAGGCCGGCGTGGTGGATGCCGATGCCGTGGCGCAGGATCTTGGCGAGTTCGCGGCCATAGGGACTGCGGAAATCGGCATCGTGGAGGGCACGGGCGATGGCCGCCTTTTCGTCCTTGCTGCAGAAGTTGGTCGAGAGCAAATCGCGGGCAG
Organism: Verrucomicrobiota bacterium; assembly: GCA_026397725.1. Classification (GTDB taxonomy): domain Bacteria; phylum Verrucomicrobiota; class Verrucomicrobiia; order Verrucomicrobiales; family Akkermansiaceae; genus Luteolibacter. Next base: position 35,412 of record JAPLUI010000321.1, read on the forward strand.
TGTCGGCGCAGGAGTTCTGGGTGAAGTGAACCAGATAGATCGGGGCGCGGTTGGCCTCCACGAGTTCGGCGACCTTCTCCTGCAGCAGGGTGGTGGAGTAGGAGAATTCGAGCGGGACCGGGCGTTGGTCCGACTGGACGAGGGCGCACGGCACGCTTGTGAGGGAACTGAGTTGTTTGGCAAAGAACGAGGAATCGCCGAGGGTGGCGGACATCAGCAGGAAGCGGGCACGGGGCAGGGTGAGCAGCGGGATCTGCCAGGCGGCGCCGCGCGAGTGATCGGCGTAGTAGTGGAACTCGTCCATGATGACGTCATCAACCTTCGCGGCGGCCCCCTCGCGGAGGGCCATGTTGGCGAGGATCTCCGCAGTGCAACAGATGACCGGTGCGGCGTAGTTGACCGTGGCATCGCCGGTGATCATGCCGACGTGCTGCGGGCCAAAGATGCGGCACAGCGCGAGGAATTTCTCGTTGGCGAGGGCTTTGATCGGGACGGTGTAAAACGAGCGCCGGCCTTGGCAGAGGGATTTGAACTGCAGCGCCAGCGCCACCAGCGTCTTGCCAGAGCCGGTGGGAGTGTCGAGAATGACGTTCTTGTCCTGGAAAACCTCCAGGATGGCCTCCTCCTGATGCGCGTAGGGCTCGATGCCGGCAGCGCTCAGGTACTCGAGGAAGGCATTGAGGATGTCATCCGTCGAAGCCCCGGGCGGGAGGGTGGCGGGGTCGAGGGGAAAGGGCATGGGTGGGGTGGGCTCAATGGCCGCCGGTGGGCTTATGCCCGAGCAGACCTTCCGAGCCGCTGAGCTTGCACCATGAGAAGCCATAGATGGCGATGATGACGAAGCAGCCGGCGGGCACGGCGAAGCCTGCGGACATGCCGTAGTCGTCACCGAGTTTGCCCATCAGCTTTGGCAACAGCGCGCCGCCCATGATGGCCATGACGATGAACGAGGAGGCCACCTTGGATTTCTCGCCGAGGCCATGGATGCCCAGCGCGAAGATGGTGGGAAACATGATCGACATGAAGAAGAAACTGAGGAACAGCGCCACCACCGAGACCCATTCCAGCCTGGCCACGATGAGCCCCATGAGCACGACATTGGCCAGCGCGTAAAGGCCGAGGGCTTTGTGGGCGGCCAGCTTGTTGAGCAGACCGGCGCCCGTGAACCGGCCTAGCAGAAAGAGCGAGAACCCGAAGATGGATAGCAACTTGGTGGCTCCCTGCTCAGTGGCAAACCACGCCCCATTGCGGAACTCCGAGCCGCTGGCGCCGCCGACGAGAAACGACCAGGAGCTTTTCATGGTGGCGGTCAGGGCGGGCATGTCTTCCACGATGTAGTTGATGAAGAAACTGAAAATGCCGGCCTGGGCGGCAACATAAACGAATTGCGAGATGACCGCACCCGTGAAATGGCTGTGCGCCCAGATGGATTTGTGAGGCACCGGCGCGGAATCATCGAGATGATAGTCGTCTTCATTGACAATGTCCGGAATGTCCGCCTTCACGAACACAAACGAAAGCAGAATCACGATCACCGCAATGACCGCATAGGGAATCCACACGGTATGATGCGCGGAAGTAATGCATACATGGCATTTGCCATCCACTTTGGAAAGTTCGTTTTTCAACCAGGATTCGGCCTTTTCGGCGCAGGCGGCGCAGGCTTCCAGCGGGCTGGCGGACGGCTCGGCGTGCAGGTGGTGTTTGTGTAGCTTCGCTCGCTGGTTCGCCAGGTCTTTGGTTAGATCCGCTTTCTTTTGCTGGCAGGGCTGGCAGTTTGCGATGGAGGCTTGGTGGGTGCCGGCATCGATGTGCGCCTGATGGATGCCGGGGTCGGCATAGAAGAAGAGCCCGCCGATGATGGGGCCGAGAATCCAGCCGACGCCGTTGGCTGATTGTGCCAGATTGATGCGGACTGCCGCGAACTGCGGAGCCCCGAGCACGGTGGTGTAGGGATTGGCGATGGTTTCCAGAAAGGTGAGCCCCATCGAAATGACGCAAACGCCAAGCAGGAAGGCCCAGAAGGCGGAGATCTTCGTGGCGGGGATGAACCACAGGCAGCCGATGGCAACCATCATGAGACCGACGATGATGCCGCCCTTGTAGCCGAAACGGCGGGCGAGCCAACCCGCCGGCAGCGCCATGAGGAAGTAACCGAGGTAGTGCGCGAACTGGACATTGGCGGACTGGGCTTTGGAGAGATGAAGGAAGTCCTGGAAGTGCTTGTCCATCACGTCGATCATCCCATTGCAGACCGCCCACAGGAAAAACAGCGAGGTGATGAGCAGAAAGGTGAAACCGTAGGACTTGCCATCGGCGGTCTTGAACATGCTGGGTCGATTCATGAGGGTGGTGGATCGGATGGATGTAGGCCCCGCCCGCAGCGCTGCGGACGGCGTGGGAGGGGTTATGACAGCAAATGACGAACCGATCAAGTGCCGAAATGCGCCGAAATGCGGGACCGGTCGGTCGTTTGATGACTTGGTCCCGCCAAACACCTCACCGGAGGCATGACCAAAAAGTCAAGGAGGGGCGATTTGCCCATGGATTCGACACAGCCAGTTGGGCTGGTTTTTGGGATGTCGAAAAACGGCTGGCATCGGGGCTGGCATCGGGGCTTGACTATTGTCACCTCCCCAGCAGAGTTCCAGCACGACGTGCTGGCCCCAGACCCGGGTCCCGCATGTCGATTCGGTTCCGCCATGACCCGCACTAACAACCATCGACCCCCGACCGGGCGCCAACGTACTGTGGATTTTCTCGCCGGGAAACCGACCGACCGACCACCGTTTCATCCCATTGTCATGCGCTGGGCCGCACGCTATGCGGGCGTGAAGTATCGCGACTTTTGTCTCAATCCGGCGAGCAAGTGCCACGCCATGATCCGGTGTGCCGAGGATTTCGGGATGGACTGGGTGACCGTGATGTCTGATCCGTATGCGGAGGCCTCGGCGTTCGGCATCCAGGTTGAATATCCGGAAAACGATCTGCCACTGGACCGGGGGCAGGTGGCGACCTTGGATGCCCTGCTGGCACTCACGCCCTACGACGTCGCGGCCCATCCGCGCACGGCCGGGCGGGTGGCGGAAATCCGCCTGTTTCGCGAGCTGTCCGGGGACCAGCACTATGTCGTCGGCTGGGTGGAAGGGCCGGTCGCCGAGTATGCCGATCTCCGCGGGCTCAGCGAGGCTGCGTTGGATTTCATGGATGAACCGGCACAAGTCGGGGTCGTGATGGATATGATCGTCGAAGCTGCGAAGCGTTTCATCACGGTGCAAATCGAAGCCGGAGCGGACTGCATCGGGATTGGGGACGCGTTCTGTTCCCAGATCGGTCCCGCGCTGTTTGGTGAACTGGCATGCCAGCGGGAGCAGGCGCTGGTGGATCACATTCACAGTCTGGGGGCCAAGGCGAAACTGCATATCTGTGGTAATACTGCGGCCATTCTGCCTCAGATGATCGCCACGGGCGCAGACATCATTGATGTGGATCATCTGGTGCCTTCCATGGCCCGGTTTGCCTCGCTGTTGGCTCCGCATCAGGTTTTCTCGGGCCAGGCCGATCCGGTTTCCGTGATTCAGAATGGCACTCCCGAGCTGATCGTGGCCGCCGTCCGGCAAGGGTTCCGCGAAGCCGACGGCCGCTGCATTATCTCCGCCGGTTGTGAAATCACGCCGGATACCACGGTGGAAAACATGCGTGCCTTCCAGGGCATCGCTGCAAGCGTCCAGGAACACCAGTCATCCGCAAGCACGGTTGCAGCGGCGCGTGGTGGGAGGACGTGAAGCCAGGCACTGTGAACCGCAGGCACTCCGGGCGCATGGTGGTAACGCCCGAACCCGCTGATGGTGAAACCGCCGACGACCGGCCGAGCGCGTAGAGCTGGCGGCGGCTGCGGGTTTCTACCATGCCGCAGCCAACTGGAGCATGGTTTCGTAGTTGCGCAGAGTTACCGGTGTCAACTCGCGGCCATAGGGCGAGGCGGAGGGGAGCAAGACGAAACCGCGGCCCGCGCCAGCCGTGCCTTCGGCGAGCGCCCGCTTCACCTTCTCTGCGAAGCGGGGCGTGGGCAGCATCTCGAGGTCGGCAATTTCCAGATTGCCGAACAGCACGAGTTGCCGGCCATGCCGGGCACGCACCTCGCGCAATTCCATGTCGCCTTGCGGCGGCGGCTCGATCGGATCCAGTCCATCCGCACCCATGCCGGCGATCAGGTCGAGGATGTTTTTCAAACGGCCGTGACAATGGACGCGTGCATAGCCGCCGTGGGCCTGAATGGCGCGAATCATGGGTGCGACGTAGCGGACGACGTATTCATCGAACAAGTGCGGCGGCAGGTATGGTTCGGAGGCATACTCCGGGCCATAGATGCGCCAGAGCCGGCCGGGAAACCGGCGGCTGACCTCGGCGGTGCGCGGCTGGATGCGGCCTGCCATTTTCTCCAGCAGGCGGTGAAACAACCGCGGCTCGGTGAACGCCAGCACCACATAATCCTCCATGCTGAACAAGGCCGCCGCGGCGCACAACGGGTCCTCCGTGTCCACCATCATGATGCCCCGGTCCCCGAGCGCGGCTTCCCCGGCTTCGAGCGGCCCGGTATCGATGTGCTCCGCGAACACCCCGTCCGGAATGGTTAGATACGCTTCCACGTCGGCGGCGTCCTTGAGCAGATGCTCGACCGTCCACACCGTGTTGATCTGTCGCTCGCGCTTCGTGACCTGGGTCAGCGTCCGCCCGGCGACGTTCAACACCGTGCGCGTGATCCGCGTCTCGCCATCGTCCTGCGTGTCTTCCCGGAAAAACTCGTGCCAGCACGCGGCGCTCGCCGAGCCGGTCGGGTCAATCGAGCGGGCCCGCACCGGGCTCATCATGCGGATGATGTCGCTGTGTTCCTCCGCGAGTTCCAACAGGGCTTGCCAGGCGGGCGAGTTGTAGATGTTGTAGGGATCGGGGTCGGCCGGATCTGTCTGGAATCCTCCGATCTCGTAGAAGCTCACGGGCGGCCGGTCAACCGGTTCGCCCCGCAAGGTGGCCATCAGGCGTTCGCGGCTGGTCATGGTGGTGTTAGGAAAAGGTTGACGGGCAATGCGGGCCGGTGCTCAGGGGATGACGAAAACACGATAGAATCCGGTGGGGCTTGATCCGGCAGTCACGGTCTTCGTCACAATGCCGCCGGTGCCGGGAATCGGCGCACCGCCGGTGTCATGAAAGCCGGCTAACAGATCGGTGGCGGTCTGAATTCCATAACTCTTGCCGGCCACGCTCAGCCACTGCAACACCAGCTTCCCGCTTGCGTCCATGGCCACGCTCGTGATTTTGAACACGGACAGCGGATCGGTGGGAGAAGTGCCGGCTAGATATTCATGCAGGTTGTCCTGGCCGTCGTGGTCCCAGTCGGAATCCGCGGCACCCAGTGGGTTCGTCGTGCTGCCGAAGCAGGTCACCTCCCAAGCATCCGGCATGCCGTTGTCATTGGCATCTATCCGACTGATGGAAACGGCGGCGTTCCCGCTGGCCGGGATATCGACCTTGACGAGCACGGCGCTGCTGGACCCGCTGTTGTAAGCATACCGGGCCAGGATCTGTCCGCCGGTGACTTGGTAGCCCATGGCGGCGTGCCGCATCAGGAAGCGCACGCGGCCGTCATAGAAGTTGGCGGCCAGTTCATTGGTGATGGTGGCCGAGTTTGCCGTCGCGGTGCCGTTGTTGGTCACCGCATACTGGGCGCGGAGTCTGCCAGTGGCCCCACTGCTCATCATCTGGAACCAAGGGCTGCCGAGGTTGGTGCATGTCCACCCGGACGCGGTCTTGTCGAAATTGAAAAATCCCACCGCACCCTTGTTGCACGCCTGCTGGGTCTCGAGGATGGGATAGGGGCTGGATTGAAGAGGTTGATTGATGTGGCCATGACCAACCAACATCAGGCCGGGAGACTGCCCGGCCGGCGGCAACCAGGCCTTACCGCCCGAATTGAAATGCTGGCCAAACAAGCGGAATTTGATGGCTGGATTCGCGAACGACGCCGCGTAGTCATTCTGCAACCAGGTGGAATAATTGTCCTCATTATAGTCTTTCTGGCAGATATAGAAGGATCCCATGGTGATGGAATAGGTTTCCACGCCGAATGTCGCCCGCCAGTCGGTGGCGGTTAGAATGTCGTTGTTACCCCTGGTGGCGAGCACCGGAACCCCCATGCCGCACAGGTGGTCCTGGTGATGCTCGTAATTGGCTTTGGTGGCGAAGTTGTTGTCCAGCTCGTCTCCCGTGTCAAACAGGAATCTGGGGTTGGCCAACCGGATCCCCGGCGCATGCCATTCCAGCTCCAGCAGCGAGCCGTGGGTGCCGTACATGCCTGTATCCCAGTTGTTGGGATCGACACTTTCCGCCTGCGGATCGGCATAGTGCATGATGTAGAAATCCGCTTCCATGGAGGTGAGAATGCTCACGGCGTTTTTGTTGGTGGCCGTGCCGCCAACCGGGTGGGCGATCACGAGTCGATGGACTTCCGGTGGAGCGCCTGGTGGGACGCGGACCGTCAGGCGGTATCCGGCAACCGTGTTGTTATCGACGTAGGTTCCGTATTGCGCCAATTCCACCGTGGCCGTCCACGCTTGCAGGTCGTTCATCAGCACCGCGCTCCACTGGCCGGAGTTGAGGCCGGCGGCGTGCTTGACCTCCACCCGAATCACGCCGCCGCTCACCACAAACTCGGGCACCCCGAAGTTGGGTCGGGCGATCGTGAGCGCTGCCAGTCGCGTCGGCAGTGTCCCCAGCAACACGATGGAGACCACCGCCCGGGCCCATCCTTGCCAGAGGCACGCGCTGGTTGTTGGCTTCCAGTTCATCAGGGATTGCATATTCATAAGGGATTGCAGGGCAGGGTTGCCGGAGAATGGAATCACACTTCTGCCGGGATGAGCCAGCAAAATGAGACGATGTGCAATTGCCGTCCGAAGCGGCTGCGTGCTGCGGTGAGCTCTTCGAGGGCACTCCTGGCGGTCGGCGTTGCGGACGGGCTGGGCTCGCGAAAACGACCAAGACATGGTTGGTTGGGGGAGGCAGGACCAAATCCGGATGGCTCATCACGCTGGCATTTTCGGAAGGATACCCGGTATTCGCGCCCTTGGCGCTCCGCAATAGCAAGTTTGTCCACGCCCCAGTGATTGGGCGACACCCGCCGCCCGGCAGCGGAGAAGGTTCCATGGCCTCCGCGTGGCACCGGGTTGCGCAGGTCGGGGGGCCGTGTCGTGCCAGCAGGGTGGTGTTGAATCAAAGAGGCCCTGCCGTCGAGGATGACGGGCCCGGCGGGGAGGTGATCCAGAACAATTGGCTGGTGTCCTCGCGCTGCCTAACTCATCTCCAGTCCCTTCAGCAAAGCGGTCCTCACATCCCCGTAGAACACCGCGTCCACCTGTTCGATGACATCCGAGCTGACTTCGAGGAAGTGGCGCTTGTTCCCGATGGGCACCAGCGCCTTGCGGGCGCCGTTGTCCATGGCGACCTGCAAGGGTTCCACCAGCGAGCGGACGGGCTTGATGTTCCCCTGGATGCTGAGGTCGCCCATGACGAGGAGGCCGGCCAGCGGCGAGGCTTTGCGGAGAATCGAGTAACAGGCCATGAGGAACGCAACACCAATGTCGCCATCAACCTTGTTCCCGAGGAGATCGATGCACTCGACATGGAAATCCGAGGTGTCCACATCGCGGGCGACGCCGAGGGCGCTCTTGTTAGCCAGCAGATAACTGAACGCCCGGGAGAATGACTCCTTGGTCACTCCGTTGACTCCTCCTGCGAGCTTCAGCTTGCCGGTGCCGCCGGATAGGGTCACTTCCACGCGGAACAAGCCCACGGTACCCGTGCTGTCCACATTGATTGCATACACAGTTCCTGGCGGCAGCGGATCCGGTGAAATGAGATCGCGGCTGCCTTGCTCGGGCACGCCAACAAAGTGCTCCTCACCGCTCTCGTTGTCGATATAACTGAACGCGGTTTGGTGATAGTTGAAGGAGCCCATTTTCTTGAGCTGTTCCTTGACCCTGCGCCTGCCTTCGATGGCGAAGGCCACGAGCGTGGCCATGTCATCCTTGGAGATCTGCCCATGAGGATGAATGATTTTGATCATGCCGGACACCGTGCGGCGAACGGCCTTGCGGTCACGGGCATTGAGGTGGGCGCCAAGCGCGAAATGCTGGTCTAGGGTCTCGGTGAAGTTCGCCTTGCGGAGTTCTCGGAGCGCTTCGGCGAGGTAGTCGATCACCAGTCCATAGTGGTCGGTGAACAGTTCATTGCGCATCACCGGCATCTCCCAGCCAGGCAGATAGTAGTGAATCCGGTCGAGGAAGGCCACGTCGTCGCGGATCACTCCGGGCATCGGCTGGAACAGGTGGCTGCTCTGGATCATGACATCCACCGGCTGGCGGGTATTGCCGAACATGCCGATACTGGCGTAGCCCGCGCTCTCTTCCGGTCCGCGCTGGAACTTGCCGGACTCGCAATAGGTCTTCATCGAAGTGATCACCTCCCTGGGCATCTTTTCCAAATCCGCGACCTCGTCGAAGCCGACCGCGTCCCAGAGTTCCACCATGCCTTTCCGGCGTCCGCTCAGGTGGCCGAACATATTGGCCACTGTGGTCGGTCCTGTTAGCAGTGCGGCATAGGGAGAAAGTTCCTGCACGGCGTAACTTTTGCCGGTGCCCGGCGGGCCGAGGTCCACATAGTTGTAATTGCGCTCGCATAGTTGGACGAGGCGAAGGCAGTAGAACAGCTTGGTCCGCCCTTCGAGCTTGTCCGTCTCATAGCCCATACTGCGAACGACCAGGTCGATCCATTCCTGCGTGGTGAATTCCGCGCGCAAACGGCGGTATTCCTCCATATCGAAACTCGCGAGCTGGATGGGAGTGAGCTTCTCTATCCAGAATGGATTCTTGCCTTTGGTCTCCTCGTCATATTGGAAGCTCATTTCCACCTGTGCCCAGATGCCACCTGTTAGCAGGCGCTCAAACTGCCGGACGTAGTGATCTGGAATATGGACGTTGGAATGGCCGAAGTGGTTGACCTCCGCCCAATACTGGGAGTCCACCAACCGCACCTTCACCTTGTCGATGAACGTGTAACGCCCGAGTTCCTTCACCTTGGACTGCGCCTTGGTCGATTCGTCGGGGCGGATGTAGTTGTCGGTCAGGGTGTCGTTGACGACCTGCATGCCCATCTCAATGGCCATCGGGTCGGATGAGGCACAGTATTTGCCGAGCAGGAATTCCAGCACGAAAGCCGGCACATTGGCGCCCACCTTCACTCTTCTGACAAGATCCTTGCGGACCACGCGGCCAGCGAAATGGCGGGCGACCTTGGCATCGAGGGCATCGGCGGCGGGGCTTGAGATGGATGTCGGAGGTTCGGGCGTCGCGGGAGTTGCGGGAGTTTCCTGGTTCATGGCTTCTGGTGCTAAAGAGGAAGATGGAAGGGGTTGCAGTGCGGTTATTTATCCACTGATTTCACGGATTGAAGAGGATTACACGGAAAAGATGACTGCGATCCATCAAATCCTCGGCTCATCCTAAAGGTGAATGCCATGAAATGCATAACTGCAAGTGAGTAGGGTTCATGATTTGAGATTGAGAGGGATGGGCTTGGATTCGGCCAGCACGCTGCCGGTGGTGGAGTCTTGCACGACAATGCGGACGGCCTCGACGTCATCGCGGGTCAAGACCATCGCGACGTTGCCGCTTCTTCCGGCGGGCAGAGTGGCGATACGCGTTTTGGCATCGAATTCCATGCCGAGTGCCATGCCCGCGTGGCCGGCCTCTTCGCCCTTGCTGAGGAGAATGATTTGCACCCGGAGAGGTCCGCTGCTGACGAGGTCCGCCTCCACCTCGAGCCGCACGCCGAAGGTGCGGTTGGTGATGGATTCCGGATAGTCTCCCAAGGTCACGGTGGGTCCGGCGGAAACAACGGCCGCGGTCGGCATGCGGAATGAAACCACCGGCACAACCAGCTCCTGAAGGCTGAAACCTCCGTGATGATAGGCGAGCCCGCCACCGGCCTTGAACACGCCAAGTCCGGTTGGGAAAACGAAATCGAGATTCGAGTCATAGCCGAGTTCCGGAGCCTTGATGGTCACCGTGCCGACAGGCGCAGCGGGACCGCGACCGATCCAACAGCGGCGATGCAACTCCACTTCAGAACCGGTGGGAGCATCCTGCTTCATGTCGTCATCCTTGCGGCTGCCAAACTGGTGGCCGTGATCGGCAGTCACCACGAAGCGTTCAAAGCCAAAACCCGCCAGTCTTCTAACAGCACGGGCGAGGTTGCCCACCACGGTGTCCATGACATGGCGGGCGAGCAGTTCGCTTTTCTCACCCAACGAATCAATTTCCTGCGAACGGACGACGAGCAGTCGGGCCTCGCCGATTTTTTGTTGGACCTTGGATGGCGTGTCTTGCAGCAGCCTGTCCAGAGTGATGTCGGTGGCATCCGGCACGGCGGCTTTCAGAAACTTCATGCGTTCGTTCACGCCCGTGAGCACACTGGTCCCGATGCGTGCGCCAACCTTGTCACCGGCATCAACCACCGCATAGGCCTCGGCCGCGCCCGGCAGCAATGCCGCCATGCACAGCGGGGTGATGGAGGGCAGCACCGCGATGGCTGGCACCACTTCCATGTCGAGTGCCTCCGCCAATTGTCCCGAGAAATCCTGGCCCATCTCGAAACGGAAGGCATCCACATGGAAACATGCGACCCGGCCTGACAACCGGGCGACCTTTTGCGGCCAAATACGGGTTTGGTGGAGCACGGCATCCACCGACCAATGGGACGCCTCCAGGGCCTTGCCAAAAATCCCGGCCATGGTTCGTAGCACCTGTTCGACCTTCGAGCGGATGACCGTCAGGGCGGCCTCGGTTTCCGGTTCCTCGTCCATGCGAGCGACCCGTGCTTCGAGGCGCCTGTGAGCGAGGTCCATCCGGTGCCATCCATCCTCCGCCACATAGCGGGCCACGATGGCACCACTGGTCACATTCGCGCCGAGCTTCTTCATATCGGCCTCGACTTTCCCGATCTCGGTGCCGATTTCGGCCATGAGTGCGCAAACTTCCCATTGAGCTTGGCGGCGGGAAAGATCCTGCCTTGCCCAGAAACTCTGGCTGTGGGTGGCCGCGAGCATTGCCGCCATTCCGTAGTCACCCGCGACAAGGACCTCGCCACAATGTTGCAGCATGGCGCGTTCCTCGAAGCGGAAGGTGTCGATGCTGCCGAGGTCTTTTGCGTCGATGCCTGCCGTGGCGAGGCCGAAGTCGGACTCCACCGCATCCGCCATGATTTGGAACTCTGTCGCGTAACGTGTCCGAAGGTGATCCAGCACCTTGCGGCAGAACTCCCGTGCCTCCTTGCTGCCCGGAGTGGGTACCATGGCCAGACTGGTTGGTGCGTCGCATGAAAGGTCTTCCCGGAATTCATTCGCCAGAAGGAACCGCCGGAACTTGGTTCTAACTTCCGACAGTTCGCATCCGGGCTCCGCCACAAATCCGGCGCGGCTCTCTATCAGCTTGAGCAATTCCGTGGCGACGTCCTTTTTCACCAGTTCCTCATCACACCCGGCGTCCGCCACCCATGCGGCCACCATCGCGACATTGTCGCGGGTTCCAAGGATCGAGGGAAGAAGGGAAGTCCGTTCACCGCCGTTGTTCTGTTCCAGCAATGTCAGGATGTCCGCGTAGGTGAGGCTGTCGGGTGCCAGCATCTCGTCGATCACCCCATCGCTGAAAAACTTCCGCATCACATTGCGGGCGAGGCGCTTCATCTGCGGTTCGTAGGTGGTGCCGGCCTTTTCCAATTCCATCAGCACCGAGCCTTTGGGATCCCTGCGCTCGCCGGGCAAATAGATCAGCAGCGGTTGTGGCCGGTTTACCGACACCAAGGGTTCCACCTGGAGGCGCAGTGCAAAATACGACCCTTGAAAAACCGCGAGCCGGGCATTGGTGGTTCCGATTGTGACTGTCGGCAAACCGCCATCTCCGCTCTGGCCCAGCGACGCCACAAACGGCTCAAACTCGCGGGCGACGTCATACCAGACCACGACCCGGTGGTTCTTGAGCTTGTCTTCGAGCTGGCTGTGCAGGTAGGCGGGAAAGGGGTTCATGGGGCGTTGTAGGCGAATTTCACGAAGTCTTCTGGTGGGAGAGTTCAGGAAAATGGAATGCAAAGGACGGGTTTGTCGGGTTTATGTCGGGTTTTCCGGTGGGCGGGATGTCCCAATTGTCCCATTTTTGTACCATTCTTGGGCAGGCTTTACAGGCGTCTCGTGGCCAGATTGAGTCTCTTCCGAGCCGATTGACTCGGTCCCTGATGTCCCCAATGTCCCCATGATGTCCCTTCCGTGAGCTGGCTTCACAGGCTTCTCGTGACTCGATTGAACCGATTCTGACCCGATTGACCCGATTATGACCCGATTGGAACGGAACCGATAGGCGGTGGAACGGCCTCCGCCAAAAACTTCGAAAACGCCTGATTTTGCCAACTCCTCCAAATCCCTCTTGGAGGTTGGCGCACTGGCTCCGGTGAGCTTTCGGAGTTCTGAATTATTGATCCGTCCGTTATCCCGGGCATAAGTGATCGCCATGCGTTGTCGCTCGTTCAGCCCCAGTCTGGCAACGACATCCGGTGTGAGCCAATCCCGCCACAGGATGATGACAAACTCGCCGGGCGTCGCTTCGAAATCCGGCTCGGGAAGCGAGCAGGCGGTGGTTTCCGCGATCATCATGAGGGTGCCGGTGCCGTATTTCTCGATGTAGCGGGCGAGGTAGAGGGCTTCGCAGATGTGGTGATTGCGGGCGATGGAAGCGTGGGGCCGATGAAGCTGCTCGGAAGTGAGAGGTGGCAGGAGGCCTCCGGGATTGCGAATTTCAATCCGGTCGGAAAAAACGGAAGCTTGGATGGCGGCAGGCTGGGTGTAGTCGCGGTGAGCGATGGCGTTGACCACCGCCTCCCGGATGACCGATGGAGGCAATTCGTATTCACCGGGCGCCTGGGCGGATTCGGCACGAGTGCCGATGCGGTAATTGAGCTTGGAGAGGATGAAGTCCACGGTCTGCTCAACGAGGGAAAACAGGTTTCCCTTGAAGATCCGGTAAAACGGGGCCGGCCGCTGGATGGTCGTGCCGTGAAAATGCATGCACCGGACTTCGGAGGCAGGGAAGAAGCGCTGGGGATTCTTACCAAATAGGAGAAGTGCCCCTTGGGATGGCTGCCCGTCTCGCAGTAGATCGAGATGGGTGAGTATCTCCGGCAAAGGTGTTGATTCGGCCAAGGCGAACTGGCGTTCGTGCCGGGCCATGCGGACGAATCGCGTCAATCCCTCTTCGTCGAGGTCCGCGAGTGAGGCGTCCGGATGGACGCGCTCATCGAAGGGCCGGCTTTGCAGCACGCCGCGTTCGTCCAGAAACTGGACCAGGCTGGCATACAGCGCGGCCTTCAGTTCGCCAGAGTCCTGAAAACGTCTTCGGATCAGTTGCGAACCGGCCTTGGAGACCAAAACCGCCATCTTGGCGGTCCGCGCCTTGTCATCGGAGCCCTTCACGAAAATCAGCCGTTCCTTCCCGGCCTCCGTCGCCCGGTCAAACTCGCGCTCGGTTGGAGAAACTCCGTTAGAATCCTCATAGCCGTAGTCGTTGCCAAACAGCCCGACATAGAGTGCGCTGCCGTCCACCTCGTCCAGATAGACTTCATCCGGTCGTCGCCCGGATGCGGGAATGTCTTCGAATAGGAAAACGGAAAAGAATCGACCTAACAGCGCATCCGCTTCAACATAATCTTTCACTTCGCGGCGCTCTGCGGCGAACTCGCGCTGCACGCTGCTGACAAACAAGAGGTATTTGGAAGGAGTGGGCATGGCTTCGGTTCGTTGATTACAGAGGAGGGGGGATCAGAATAGCAGGGGGCTCGGTAGCTCCTTTAATACCTGCCAACGTCGTCACGGTAAGAGTTTCAAGTCCGTTGGTTACCTGATGCCAAGTGCCCCAATTGTTGCGAAACGAGTTCCGAAGAGCCTCGGCCACTTGCTGATGGGACCTGGCATCTCCAAACGACACGAATCCTTCGAGTAAATGCACGGTGGTTTCCGCCAGGCTTCCTTCCAGTTGAAGCTTCCGCAGAATGTTCAAAGCGGCGAGTGTGACTGCTGCGCCAGGACCGCTATACCAATCGCGGGTCTTGGTATTCTTCCCATCAAGCTTCTCCTTTTCAAAATCACCCCTCCTCGCCGGATTGCCATCTCGGTATGCAGTGGATAGTGGGGCCTCAATGATCAGGACGGACTCGCTGTGGGTGTGCATCCATGCGATCAGCTTGTCGATTGCTGCTTGGTGGGTCAGAGTGTCGGAACCCGTGTCGTCACCGGCAGACCAAGCGATGCCGCAACTTCTTGCCGTGGCAGAGAATCCTGCGTCCAACGCGAGGACGGCTAACGCCAGAAGGTGGTCGATGGAATCTTTGTTCCAGATGGATTTGATGATCATGGCAGTTTTGTGTTCTGGCAAATACTATCGGGGTGACGGAATGCCTAAACATCAAATATCTTCATTGGCCCCAAGGATAGTTTCATGTGATTCTTTCAGGTTCTTAGTTGTGGGCCTTCCGTGCCTTCTTCGAGCCACCCGATGTTGGTGCCGTGGCAAGTGCTTCCAACGCCGCTTTTACCGCGTGGGAGGTGTGGGTGGCGATGAGTTGTTGGAGTTCTTCGGTGCTGACTTTCTTTTTCCGCCATTTGCCGGTGCCTTGGGTGGAGTCTTCGTTTTCGACGGTTGGGGTTTCTTCTTCGGCTTCGAGGATGGCTTCGGAGGCCTTGGATCTTTTTTTGGCACCGCGGCCCCGTTGGTTGTTAGGCAATTCGTCCCTGGGGATTTCCTCCCAGAAAAAATCCTCCAGGCCATGGGCGATGGCGAGGGATCGGTCGGTGGCGCATTTGGGGATGACGCGTTCGGGCCAGAGGTGGAGGGCGAGGTGGGCCCAGTCGTAATCGCCGGCGGCGAGTTTTTCCCAGGTGGCTTGGCAGTCCTTGCGCCACTTGGGCAGGCCGATCATGCGCCAGAGCGGAGCGTGGTTGAGGATGACGCCATCGTTGAGGTCCGGCTTGAAGAGCGGGGCGACGCGCTTGAGTTCGTCGCGGAGGGCGCGGAGGTCATCGACGAGTTCATCGGCTTCGGCGATTTCGGCGCGTTGGCTGGGGGCGGGCGTGGGGCCGGCGTCCTGACGGATGCGGAAGGCGCGGCCTTCCTCGTATTGGAGTTTCGGCTCCAGGAAATCGCGCAGGGCGGTGAAGAGGGTGTCCGCGGTGAGGCGGGGGTAATAGAGCCAGAGGGTATAAAGGCCGTTGGGGCTGGAGAGCGGCCAATAGATGGGGGCTTGGCGGCTACCTTTGGAATGGCTTGTGAGATGCACGGCGAAGAAGGCGGGAGGTTTGCGGAAAAATTCGCGCAGGGTTTTCACGCCGAGGATTTCGCAGGCTTCGTGGATGATTGAATCGGAGCAAGGGCGTCCCGCCCTTGTTTCTTCAGGGGAGAGAGGGCGTCCCGCCCTCCCTTCTTCAACCCTTCCTGAAGAAAATGAATAGGAAGACGAGAGCGGGACGCTCTCGCTCCACACAACTCCTAGCACCTCGCGAACACGGGTTTCGATGTCTTCGTCGTGACCCTTGTCGTCCACGAGGATGCCGGGCCAGGAAATGCGCAGCGGGTATTCGGCGGGCACGTCGACCGGGGTGGCGGGGAGTCCGTCGGCATTCTGCAACATGCCGGGCGGGCAAATGGGAAGCGGGTCAAACGGGGCTGGTTCTGG
The DNA here is from genome assembly GCA_026397725.1 of Verrucomicrobiota bacterium. GTDB lineage: Bacteria > Verrucomicrobiota > Verrucomicrobiia > Verrucomicrobiales > Akkermansiaceae > Luteolibacter. The sequence continues at coordinate 51,240 of JAPLUI010000321.1, forward strand.
TGGTGCGGGCTTCTCACCAGTGGCGAAACGTAGGTCCCATCGACCAATAGCGCAGCCGATGGCATAAGCCAGCAAGTCGGCGGTGAGCATCGTGGAATCGGCGGTGGCGGCGTCTTTCTCCTCTTCTATTTCTTCTTCGGCATCGTCGGTGGCGGTTTCGGTTTCGGTCTCGGTCTCGGTCTCGGTTGCTAGCGCTGCTTTAGCCACGGCCCGGTCGTCGTCGTCAAGGTCATAAAGGTCGAAGGCAATGCCGTCGATCTCAGATTGGATGTTGGAAATCGTTTCGTTACTTCTACGGACATTGCGGGACCAAGTGTCGGTCCGATCAACGAGCTTGGATTCGGTTGAGGTAAGTAAGGCAGGTAAGAAAAATGCATTCGATGTCAAATTTGCAGTATCAATCGAACGCTTTGTCTTCCAAGGTATTGATGATAAAAAGTTAAGTTGTCTTTTTGTGTCAATGGTTAGCCTGGGCATCGGAATTTTTTGGAGAATCCCAACGACGAATTCAGGAAACCCGAATCGCCCGAGCATGATCTTAAAAAGATAGTCGAATGCGGATGATGCGCAGAATGCCAGAAGGGAAGGTAAGTCCTCGGGTTGTGCAATAATTGCATATCCGCGAACACTGAAGATGCAGCCAGATGGCATTGCTTGTGGCGAGAATGAGGAGGTGCGTAGCGGCCAGGTTAAGCCGGGCCGATGGTAATATTCAGCGCTGGCGATCCGCCTGGACCAATGGCTGCATCCAGGGCGAGTTTCGATCCATGCCTTCATTTCGATGCCTTGGGCCTTCCAGTTTACAAGCAGCGGAACATCGGCATAGAATCGTGCATAAGCTCCACCTTTCACGAATGGAACCCATGTGTCTTTTCGTTCTATTGGTGATATTTCCCAGAATGAGCGAAGAAATCGAAAATTGTCAGCAGTATTCATTCCTAGTCTGGCGACTCGATCAGCTCTTTCAAATTGCTCGAATTGACCAAAGAGCATGCGAATGCTGGCGCTTGTCCAATATGCGAACGGGCTGCCAGGGACTTCCTTAAACGAGGCCGGGTCACAGATAAATGTACTCTGCGGAGATGGTTGCGAAATTTGGCAACGAATTGCTTGTGCTTTGTCGTCGTCTGCTAGCGTGCGGATGCACACCAGCGGAGGGAATACAGGTTTAGGGGCAGAAATGCCTGATCTTGCTGCCTTCCAGTTCGGGGAATAACGGACCACATCGCCATCGCATCGTTGTATGAATCCTTCGGATTCGAGATGTTCAAGTTCGGCGATAGCCTGATGCCGCTTGAGTCCGTCGCGAGCTGCCTGCCACTTCGGGAGGCTGAAGCGTTCCTGTTTGTCGAGAACCACTGCTTCGAGAGTGGGAACGATGGAATGGGTGAGGTCGCGGGTTTCCGACGCGGAGAGACTGCGCAGCACATAGGCAGCGACTTCGACCATGGCATCGAGCACGCCCATGCCGAGGTCAGCGAGGGCGATGGGGCGGAAGAGGCGGAGGACGACGCGGGTGCGCCAGTCTTCGCTTTGGCCGAGGAAGAAGCCGGTGCGGGAGCTGATGATGCCGAGGAAGCCAGCGGGAACGAGGCGGGCCTGGAAGCACTCGACGAAGGCTTTATACACGTCGCCCTTGGTATCGCCGTAGGTTTCGTCGAGGTACGGTTTCGAGGGCAGGCTGGCATCGCCGAAGGGAGGATTCATGAGCGCCACGTCGTAACGCTGGCGGCAGAGGTCGATGAAGGCGAAGCCGTGGGCGGCGTCGTCGGCAAAGAGGCGGCGCTGATAATTGCTCTCGGCGCTTTCGGCAAAGGCGCGGAGCGCGTCGTAGATATGTTCCTCAGCCTTTTCCCAGAATTGGGCGGGAATGCCCAAGAGGGCTTCAAGACTCCAGGTGCCGGTATCGACCGGCTGCTGGAGGATGGCGCGGCGGTCGAGGTTCACAAGTTCCGTCTGCGAGAAGAAGTCGCCCTCGCGTTTACCGACCTTTTTCCACTGGGCGCAGACATCGGCGACAAGGGCACTGACCTCATCCTCGATCTTGAGCAAGGATCCGGCCTCCCCGGCCAGGCGCATGGTACGGAAAATCTCGCCAAGGAGTTTGGTGAAGAACGGTCGCTCGGAGGACGGGAACGAGCGCTCTACGAAGCGCAGGAGCAAATCCTCCTCGCCGGGCATCGGCTCGGCGCAGACGATGTTAGAGCGGGTGATGGCGGGGCAATCGGCGGGTCGAAGTCCCTGCTTCTGCCAAGCTTTCTGAGCGCGGAGCCAAAGCGCGAGACCTGCGATCTGAGTGGCGCGGGGGTCGATGTCGATGCCGTGGATGTTGTGTTCAAGGATGAGTTTGGGAATGGAGAGGAGCGAGGGCGTCTCGCCCTCGCAATCAAAGGAGCAGAGGTTGGAGAAGCCGAGAGCGGGACGCTCTCGCTCCGTTAGGTTTCGAGGATGAGCGCGGGAATGGAGCGAGGGCGTCCCGCCCTCGATATTCGAAGGAGAAGGAGAGGGAGAGGTTGGAGAAGGCGAGAGCGGGACGCTCTCGCTCCTTTGAAGAACGAAACTCCCCTCACGCAAGCGGGCTTTGACGGGATTGCGTTCGATGTAGCATCGGCACGCATTCAGATGGCGCTGGTTGCGGATGATGCGATCAAAATAGTCCTCCTGCCAGACCGGGCCGGAACTGCCGAGAGTGCGATTGATTTCCTTGGCGGTGAAACTTTTCCAGGAATGGAGGACTTTGGAAAGGCTCTCGTCCGGGGCGAGCCTGACAAGGACATGGACATGGTTCGGCATAACGACGAAGCAATCCAAGAGATACCGCAGGCCGTCGAAGTGACGGAGGGCGGTGGCGACGATGCTGGCGACGGCAGGATCCCGGAGAATGCAACGACCGGCACCAGCATCGAGCCATTCGTCGAGTTTGTCGGAGAATCGGCGGTGAAAATCGTTTTCGGTATCCTCGTCCCATGGCTGTGGGTTTTGTGCGATCCAGAGTTCGCGCTCTTGTTTCCAGGCCTCGAGTTTCGCCTTGGGTAGGGAGTCGGCCAGGCGCCAGGTGAGGAAGTAGGTGACGGTTTCCTGTTCCCAGTGAGGCAGATGGGTGCGGTGCTTGTGGATGTCTTCCGAGGGTTTGAGAAAAGGGAGCAAGGGCGTCCCGCCCTCGATATTCAACGGAGAGGTTGGAGAAGGAGAGGTTGGAGAAGACGAGAGCGGGACGCTCTCGCTCCATTCCCGATAGATGATCTCCAAGAGATCGAAGGCGTAGAGGCCGAAGTGCATGGAGCCGCAGGCGGGATCGATCAAGCGGATCTGGCGCGGATCCTTGAGCGGACGATGGGCGATGAAGACCGGCTGTTGGAGTTGCTCTTCCTTGGAGAGATTTTCGGGTGGATGTTGCAGGGCGTGGCGGAGGACTGGCCAGAGGTCGCGGGTGGCGGAATCGTCGGTGGCGACATGGATTTCCAGGATTTTGCCAGCGCCGCCGTTGAGCCATCCTTCGCGCCAGATCAGGCGCTGGATGATGAACAGGGCGCACCAGAGTTCCAACGCGGTGCCCTGCCACGGGCGAGGTCCTCTTTCCGAGGCTTCAAGCTGGGGATTGCAGACGCGGTCGATGAAACGGCTGGTGGCATCCCGGGGATCACCGGGCGCGGGCGCTTGCTCAATTTTCTCCATCAACTCATAGCCCTCGATGAGCAGAGCGAAGCGGGCTAACTCTTCGATCAGCGGGTTTTCCGGCAGGCGGGAGAAATTGCCACTGCGGGCGACTTCGGCAACCCAGTCGCTTTTCTCGAAGGCAAGTTCCTCGAATGTAGGCGTCACCAGGAACACATCCATCGGCCGCTTGATCAGATACCGGCAACGGTCCTTGAGTGAGGTTTTGCCCTTGGTCATCTCGTACCAGAGGCGGCCGAGGGAGTTGTCGGTTAGAAATTCGACGACGTAGCGCGGGGTGAAGAACTGGTTTCTAACGGCCATTTCGCGCGAGTTGCGCGGGGCGGCGGATCCGCCCTGTTTTACATCGCGCATTTTCCGGCGTTCTTCCGGATCGTTGTAATACTGATAGATCCAGCCGATGGTCTCGTCCTCGGACCAAATGCCGGCGAGTTTGGGATCGTTGATGCGCCCGAGGGCATCCAACAAAGCGGCGCGGCGCGGCCAGAGCAGAGATGCGGGGTCCGTGCGGTCGAAGAGGATGCCGACCTCACGGCCGATCTCATCAAAGAGGCATTCCAGATAGAGGCGGTAACCGCCATCGGGCAATTCGATCAAGCCGGGGGCGAGCCCGCCGAATTCCTTGAAGCCGCGGGCGTTGAAGCCGTGGGAATCGCAGGCGGACACGCATTCCTGCACGATGCCCCGCGCCTCCATCATCTTGAGGGCGGCCAGGCGGTTGAGGAAGGTGAAGGCGGTTTCGCGCAGAAATCCATCGACGCTTTCGAATTCGCTCTCGCCGCTGGCACGGCGGTGGTGGATGGCCTCGACGATCTTGCGGCGGGTGAGTTTCTCGGAGTCGTCTAACTGCGGCCCCGGGGCATCGGCGATGGAACCATCGCGGAGGACATCAAAGCGCCCCTCCAGTTGCAGGGCGAATTCCTCCTCCAACCCGCGGCGGAATGCCTGGGTGGTGTTGGCGAGGAGGTTGCGGGTGTCGCGGTCCATTTTTGGGAAAAAGCTGAAAACTGAAATGCTGAAATTAGAGGAAGACAGAAGACTTGGAGACAGAAGAAAAGAGGGGTGGATACGAAGTGGAGGTTTATGGGATGCTGTTAGAAATCGCGTTGAAGATCTCGAGTTTCAGGGATTCATCGTCTTCGTCGTGGTTGAGAATCGCCGTAATCCAACGGCCGAGAAGATTTTTCGAGATGTTACCAGCCGCCACATGATAGCTGATGTTCTCCGCCTCGCGCATGAATTGACCGACACAGTACATGTAGCCGTTGTAGAGCAACATCTGGGCGCACAGGGTGATGGCGATCCGCTTATTGCCATCCTGAAAGCAGTGAAACTTGCAGGCGCAAAAAAACAGGTGGGTCAGCTTTTCTTCCAAGGTGGGGTAGTAGTCGTCGTTCTGAATGTGCTCCAGCACGCCCATGAGGGCTGATAGATCGATCGCACCCAGAGCACCCCCGCCGCTAACTGCAACGGTTTTGGCGTGCACCTCGACGGCTGTCTCGATGGTTAGGTAACGGTAGGTCATCACTCGCGTTCTTTAAGGCGTTTCATCACGTCCTTGGCCTGTTCGAGGCGCTTGGAGAGCTCCATGCTTTTCTCGCCGATGAATCGTTCGAATTCGGCAGGGGGCAGCGGCGTCACGTATTGGGAGAGTTGGAGATGAAGCGCGTCTCTGAAGGCAAGGTCACGACTGGCCATCTTGTTACGGGCCTTTTCGATGAGGGGCCGCCAATGCGGGAGAGTTTCAAAGCTCCGAAACAGGGCATCGACCTCCGCAGCAGTCAGCATCCGTCCCTTCGTCGTGCAGGCGGCCCGCAATTCCTCGGCGAACCCGCACTCGTAGGAGGCGATGAGGTCGAGCACCTCGGAGTAGAAGGTATCCTGCACCTTGTCCTTCTCGTGCAAACTCAGGATTTTCCGGTATTCCTTGGATTCCTCTTTGAAAATGCTCACGTAGATGCGGTCCGTGTAAACCGCATATTTGAAATTCCCCATGGCCACGCAGTCCTTGAGGGCGGCGGCGAACTGCTTCCGGTAATTGTCCTCAATAAAGGAGGAGTGGATGAAATCCTCGTCCCGCTGGTTGATGTATTTGGTCCCGCCGCCGGTTCGCCGGTTGATCGTGTCGATGACGATGTCCAGAATCAGACTGCGGACGAGTCCGGCCCGGTGGCTTTCCGTCATGAGCATGGCCAAATTCAGGAATGCGCGGAAATCGAAAACGCCAAGCTGTGGGGATTTGGTGATGTTCGCGAAATCTGTTTCGTGAACATCCATGGCCCGAAGCGCCAACTTGAACGATTTCAATGACTTACCCTTCAAAAGCGCATACCCGTTTTTTTTCAATTCCTCTCCGTTTTTTTCCAGATAATTGTCCACGGTGCGGGGGGTGATCTCGAAGAACGAGGCCACTTGTTCCTTAAGTAGTACGGTCCGCCCTTCAAAGGGAATCCCTTGAATCCCAGCCGCTTTCTCGATTTCCTTGAGGGCGTAGGGATTGTTGAGGATGTTCTGGCGGTCGATTTCAGAGGTGGTCAGGTCCTTTTTCATGGGAAATAGTCGTTTCGGGATTTTACTGGATCAAAATCCGTTTCCCTTCGGCGAGTTGCTTTTCGCATTCCTCACGGAGGGCGGCGATGGCGGTGTCGAGCTGTTCAGTGGTTTCGATGCCACCGGAGAAGAACGAGTTCACGTCGAGGCGGACGAGGCGCTTGCCATCCAACAGGCCGAGCATTTCCTGGATGACCTTCTGGGTGCGGCCTGGGCAGGCGTCGGTGTCGGCACGCAGCAAGGCGATGCCGGTGCCGGCCGACGCAGGAGTGGCGCAAGCTTCCAGCGGTGCGATCAAGCGGACGCGTTGGTCATCGGCGAGTTCCTCCCAACCAGGCACCCCGGCGACTTTTTTCAAGGCGGCGGTGTAGGCACTTGAGCGTTGTTCCGAGGCGGCGGTGTGGCGGCGGAGGTATTCCGCTCTCAGCGCGGAAGCTTGCTGCCCGATGGCGGCGAGTTCCTTGTAGAAGGTCTCGCGGGCGAGGAGGTCACCGAGTTCTTCCGCACGGGAGGAGAAGTCTGGATCAAGATCGGCCTCGTTTTGGAGGACGGGCCATTCGTCACGCAGGACGGCACGGGCGTTGCCGAGGGCGAGCAAGGCCGGCTCGGTGAGTGTTTCGGTGAGATCGGCGGCACGCTTGCGCGACTCCTTGAGCTGTTTGTGGCCGGCACTGAATGACAGGATGGTCTGCTCTTCCGATCCGGAGCGAACCGATTTGAGCAGATCCACCGCTTCATGGATCACAGAGGCACCTGGGAGGCGATTGGCGAGGAGCAGCTTGTGGGTGGTGGAGAGGTCTTCCTCGGGAGTGGCACAGGCTTTGCGGATCTCCGTCGCAACGGCGCCTTGGCTGGCGATGTCCGGCATTTCATGGCCGAACACATCCTTGAAGGCATCATTTGCTTCCACCAGCTTGGAGAAATCAAAGGCCACTTTTGGCCAGAAGGTGGCGCTCTTGAAGGTGTTGTTATTGCCGAAGAGGACACGTGCCTCTGCGGAGACAGCAGTCTCGACGACCTTGCCTTGGGAGGTGGCCTCAATTTGGCCGGCACGGAGCAGGCAGGCGATGAACAAGCGGACGACATCGAAGTCCCAGCCGTGGGGCTCCTTGGCAAACTCCTCTGTTAGATAGCGCCCCGTGGCGGACTCGCCATAACTCGCACGGTTTTTGATGCGGGCCAGGATTTCGGCCAGCGGCCCGGAATCCGTGCAGAGAATCGTCTGACCACTCTCATCGCGCAGCAGGTTCAACTTGGCATAGACGGGCGTGAGGCCGTGGAGATTGACCGCGGAGAGGATGGAATCGAGGTCCTGTTTCGTGACACGGGCGGCTCCTTCAGCATAGCGGTCAAAGACTTCCGGCAGGACGACGCTGAGGGTGCTTTCTGTTACCTTTCCAACTTCCGTGGCATTGTCGCCAGGACTGCGGTCATTGCCATGAAACCAAATGGTTCCACCAAGAAGTGATTCGCGGATCAAGCGACGCAGTTCGTCGCTGTGGCGGCCCAGGCGTTTCTTCTCATCAGAAACCAGGGCGAGTTCATCGCGGGTGCGGGCTCCGCGCTCCTTGGCGCCGATGATTTGTTTCGAGCGGAACACTTCAGTGAGATGGTGGTCCACCTTGTCGGCGAGGCGGGCAACCCAAAACACCGACTTGGTTTCCACCTTGCTGCGCTGGCGCATCTCGGCGGACTCGGATTGATAGTGGCTGTCGTCGGCAGTGAGCGCGAGATGGAACGGGATGTCACCGTCTTGCTGTACAGGGCGGTTGTTCAGGAACAGGGCGGCCTTGAAGAGCTTGGTGTCGAGAAATTGATGCTGAGGCTGCGGAGCCCAGAGCTTGCCAACGGTGTCCCGCAGGAGTTCGTTCTCATCGGCGGGTTTCGGCTGGAAGATGTCGCGCTGCCGCTCCCAATCGTCCTCGGCGGGACTGGGGATGCGGTAGCCATCGTCCCCAAGACGGATGGATTTGGCCTTGGTCAGCGATTCGAGAGCGGTCTTGACCTCGGTCAGGCACGAATCGGCATCGACTGCGGTATGCATGCAGGCGGCGATGTTCTCCGCCGTGCGGTGGATGCTTTTGACAAACTGGAGCAGACAAATCGCTTTCGCCACGGGCGCGGCCAAGGGATGATCGACCTGTTTGGCGATGTCGCTGATTTTTCCGCGGAGTTCGCTGGGGATGTTGCCGGAAACCAGATCATAGATTTGATCGATGCGGGCGAGCGTGCCGACCGGTGCCTCGGCCAGCGCCACGTCCGGATGAATGAGGAGCTGTTGGGCGAGCTTGATGATGGTGCGGTTGGCGCCGCCGACGTGGTGGCTGGCACCACTCTGGGTGCGCAGACCGGACACCACATTGATGATCAGTCCGATCTGATAGGGCAACAGCGGATAGAGCGAGATGAAGCTTTCTCCGGTGAGTTCCGGAAGGCGGATGTCCGCACTGATGGCGGTGCATTGCGAGAGTTTGCCACGGTGGGCATCGAAGAGCGTGCGGAGAGCCACCTCACCTTCGGCGTTCTTCGATAGGATGCGGCGGCTGGTGACTTCGGAAATGTCGGCAGGTTCGAGGTGTACCTGAAGTGGGAAGCGGTCCATCAGTTTCGGCAACTCGATCCGGCGGTCATCCATTCCGCCAACGATCTCGGTGAGCTTTTCCTGGGAAGTGACGACCAGCCACATCTTGCCGCGACCGATGCGGCCGAGATTTTGAACCAGCGCCTGGAGATCGAGCATCTTCTGCACGTCGCGGGCCACGAACTGACCGACTTCGTCGATGACAAAGACGAGGTTGCGGCCCGGGCGGCGGCGGTTCATGAGATCCTTGCAACGTTCTGCCAGAAGCCCCGGGGTCATGTCCGCCCGATTCTGGGCACCTTTCACCCATGAATCCGGCGAGGAATAGGTGGCGGGTTCCAGCTCATGGAAGACTTGGGAGGCTCGGTTCAGCGCAAATGAGATCTTGGCCTTTTCATGATCCCAGTCCTTGCCGATTATTTTCTGATAGGTGTTCTTGAAAAAATCGAGACGGCCCTCGGATTCGAGGTCGATTTCAAGCTGGGCGATGTCGAGGTGGCCGGAGTAGCCGAGGTAGGTAACGAAGCACTTGTGGGTGATCTCCGTCATGCTTTGATTCGCCGTGCGCACACCACGGTCGGTGGAGACATCGAAGATGACGGCGTCGGTGGGGATGTGCTCGGTGATCTGTGTTAGCAGGACACCGAGTTTCTTGCTGTCGGCACGGCGGTCGGCCAGCATCTTGGCCGCCGAGGTTCCGAGAATGTCGCGGGCGGCCAACGCCAGGCCGAGGTTTTTTGCGAAGCTGGATTTTCCCGATCCGAAGAAACCAGAGACCCAGATGCCGATGTTTTCGTGAGGATTGGCCGGGGTCTCGTTGTATTTTTCGAGGATCTTAAGATAATGGCCGAGAATGGAGTCGGTGATGACGTATTCCCGAAGCTCATCCTGGATCAGCGTCTCATCGGTCTGATCGACCTTGATGACTTCCTCGATGTTGCGGTTTGCTTCGCGGGCTAACAGTTCTTTGATGGCGGACATGGCTCAGAAAATGCGGGGTCTGTAGTTCGGGTCCGGATCAAGGGCTCCCATGAAGCTGAGGCCGGTGGGACCATCGAGATCGCCGGGGTAGAAGAGGACGGCTGGGACGTTGAGGCGTCCTTTGAGTTGCTCTAGCAGAGCGTGGCTGCGGTAAACCGGAAAGAGGGCACCGGTGCGGGTGAGCAGAACCACATCCTTGATTGGGGATTGGTCGTCGGGAAGCCGGGCGGCTACCAGGTCCACCAGCGGGCAGGAGTCTCCGAGAATCCCGTGGATGGTGTCCACCATGGTTGCGACGCCTGTCGAGGCTTCGGTTTCCAACAGGTCTTCGATGGTGATGCCCTCGGATTCAATGGCGGCGCTGAGGCATTCAGCAAGCGAGATTCGAGTCACGCGTTTGCCCACGTTTTCCAAGCGGGTGACAAGCATGTCGATTTCCACACGAAGGTCGAACTCCACCTCGGGCGAATAGCGGAAGATCGCGTACGGCATGTCATGGTAAGCACTCAGCTTCGCCCGTGGGTCCGGGCTGGCTAAGACGGGTTCGATATCGACTTTGAGGCGCTCTTTCCAGTTCATGGGACGAGGGATTGGCAGAAATCGGCAAGCGAGTTGTGCGGCAGGTTGAGTTCGCCCACGCTTCCCGCCCTCTCGTAGCGGAGTCGGTGGAACTGATGGAGGTTGAGCAACTCGTGTTCGACTTGGAACGGGGTCATGAGGAATTGGCGCCAGCGATCCGAGGCGATCAGACGATCCGCTCTGGGCACAGTCTCCCACAGACTGTAGATTGCGTAGAGAAGCGCATCTTCCGGGATAACCGGGTGATGGAATTCCCGCCGGGTTTGGCCATCCAGCAGTCCGAATTCCCCGGCTGCTCGGAGAAGATCCCGCCCCATGCGACGGACACCGTAATCCGACAGCTTTTCGCCAAAGACTCCGCGGGATTGCAGTTCCTGAACGTAGGGCATGACGTCCTCGGTCGTGAAAACGACCGTGCCGAACTCGATTCGTGGGGCGAGGAACTCCCTCATGAAAGCGGAGAAGAGCCCGTCCGTGCTGTGGAGATGCCAGAGCAGGCAGTATTTCCAGGTTCCGATGGCGAGTTCCCTTTTGGCCAGAATCACCAGCGGGGTAATCGGGTCACCAGCGGAGAACCGGTTGGAAAGGGTGGCGACCACCTCCTTGAGCCAAGCGGCATTGGAGGCACCGATCGGATTCTGTTCACGGAAGCGCGAGAGATTCAGCCGCAATGACGCGGACAAATCCCAGCAGGCGAAAATCCGATAGGTTTCCTCGACCAACACGCCCTTGCGCATCAACCGGCCGGAATGATTTTCAGATTGAGTGGCTGCCATGGTCAGGAATCCCTGCGGATGTAGGGAATGGCGGGTTTGAGTTTTTCTCCTTTGGAAAAGGCGGCCGCAAGGAGCATCAGTGTTGCCAGGTCGGGCTTGCCAGTTCCGGGGAGTGGCACGGATTTTCCCTCGGCGGAACGCTTGAGGGGAACGACTGCAGCCTCGGTTTTCGGATCGATCAATTCGAGTTCCCTGAGGTGTTGGACCAAATTCCCGGAATTCCTTCCGGCAAGGTCGTCAAAAAATGGCAGCCAGGAATCCGGACTCCGGCACCAGATGGGCCATGCCGCGGCGATCTGATCCTCGACCTCGGCCGGCAGATTCCAGAGGGTCAGGCATCCGGGCGGGGCAAAGATCGAATTGCAGCGAGCCGTCGCCACTGCGCAGGCGATGCGTGTCTGCGCAAAAAGGTGGGTTTCCGGAAACCCTCTGGACAGGGCGGACTTCCCGGTGGGTCCAAGAATACCCTTGGTATTCCACCATCCGGCACCGTCCATCTCACCAAACCTGGCAACGGCAAGGCGGAGTTTCAGCAGGTGGGACGGTTCGATTTTCATGGTGCCTCACGGCGGTTGCAGCGATTTTCCGCACTGCGGGGAAATTCAAGAGGTTCCAACAGAAACTGTCGATGAATTTGAACCCGGCGGAACACCACCAAGCAGGTGGCCGGGAATTTTCGCCACAGCCAGATTCGCGAACCTGAACTCAAAAAATATTTCCCGATTTTCTTGTTGCAAGCCAGTCTCAATTAGCGCAACTTACGGCCGTGAAGCCCGTGCGTGCAAGAGATTTGGAGGCTGACAGTGCCATGACGCTGAATCAGGCGAGGGTGGGCTGTGATTTGCGGATTCAGGTGCTGACCGGTCCGGGCTGCGAGCGGCTGCGGGATCTGGGGTTTTGCGAACAGATGCCAGTGAGGAAGCTGGCGGGCGGGCGCAATTTGCTTTGTTCGGTGTGTGGCACGCGGATGGCCATCAGCAGTGAACTGGCGGAACAGGTGTTCGTGAAAGTGGCCGTCTGAGCCGGTTAATCAAACGTCCATGCCGCCTCCATCCGAAGTTTCTGCGATGATCGCGCTGGTTGGCAATCCCAACGCCGGAAAGACCACCTTGTTCAACGCGCTAACGGGCACCAACCAGCGGGTGGGCAACTACTCCGGCGTCACCGTGGAGCTGAAGTCCGGGGTGTTTTTCACCCCCCACGGGCGGAAGCTGCGGGTGTTGGATTTGCCGGGGTGTTATTCGTTGCGGTCACCCTCGCCGGACGAAAAGGTAGCGGTGGATGTGCTGATGGGCAAGCTGCCCGGTGAATCGAAGCCGGATTTGGTGGTCTGCGTGGTGGATGCCTCGAACCTCGAACGGCATCTGCAACTCGCCCTGCAAATCATCGAGCTTGGCCTGCCGTGTTTGCTGGCGCTCAACATGATCGATGTTGCGGAGCGTTCGGGATTGCGTTTGGATCCGGCAAAACTTGCGGAAGAACTCGGCATTCCGGTGGTCCCGTTGCAGGCCAGCGCAAACCAGGGCATCCTCGAGTTGAAACAGGCACTGCGGTTTCCATTGCCCCATGCCGCAACAGCCTCGTGGCTCGCGCCGGGGGCGGATCCTGAGGCGACACGGCGTGGCTTCATCAGCCGCTTGTGCCTGCTGGCAGCGCGACGACCCGAGGTTCATCAATTGACAATGTCGGACCGGGTGGATGGTGTCTTGCTGCATCCGGTTGGCGGGTGGCTTTTCTTCATGGGCATCCTGCTGGCGGTGTTCTGGTCGATTTTTTCGTTCGCGAAGCTGCCGATGGGGTGGCTCGAGGCCGGCCAAGCGGCCCTGGCCGGGTGGGTGAACTCACTGCTGGAACCAGGCGACTTGCGCTCGCTGGTGGTGGACGGCGTGATCGGCGGCGTGGGCGGGGTGGTGATGTTCCTGCCGCAAATTCTGCTGCTGTTCCTGGCGATCGGTTTATTGGAAAGCACCGGTTACATGGCGCGTGCGGCGTTTCTGATGGATGGGATCATGGCCAAGGCTGGCCTGAGCGGCAAGGCGTTTTTGCCGCTGTTCAGTTCCTATGCCTGTGCGATCCCCGGAGTGATGGCAACGCGCACGATCGATTCGGCGAAGGAACGCGTGGTGACGATTTTCGTGGCACCGTGGATGAGTTGTTCGGCCAGGTTGCCGGTCTATTTGCTGATCGTGCCGCTGTTGCTGCACGAGGATGAGGGCTCGTGGCAGCAGGCCTGGGTACTGTTTTCCATCTATGCGCTGGGAACCTTGAGCGCATTCGGGGTGGCGCGGGTACTGCGCGGCCGGCTGGGTCCGGATGCCAACCCCGCCCGTTTCTTGCTAGAAATGCCGCCCTACCGGATGCCACAGTGGAGATATATCTCCCGGCATGTGTTGGAACGCGCGTGGGCTTTCGTGCGCAATGCGGGCACCTTGATTCTCGGGCTCTCGATCCTGCTGTGGGCCTTGACCACTTATCCGAAAGCCCCCGGCGACGATGAGGCGGCGACGCTCGCCCACAGCGCGATGGGCCGGATGGGTGCAGTGCTTGAGCCGATGGTCAAGCCGCTCGGCTTCGACGGACGCACCGGCACGGCGATTCTCACATCCTTCGCCGCACGCGAGGTGTTCAATGCCTCGATGGCCATTTTATTCCGGGTGCGGGATGCGGGAGACGACAAATCCAACCGCAGCATGCTGAGGGAGCAAATTGCGGCGGCCAGGTGGCCGGATGGGCGCCCGCTGTTCACGCCGCTCTCGATGATCTCGCTGCTGGTGTTCTACATCTATGCCCTGCAATGTCTGCCAACGGTGGCCGTGGTGGCCCGCGAGTCCGGCTCCTGGCGCTGGGCCCTCGGGCAATTCGCGTTCATGACGGCAGTTGCCTGGCTGGCCTCGCTGCTGGTCTATCAAGGAGGGAGTTGGCTCGGATTCTGATGTCCTCCGACTGGCAAGCTCTCGCGGCGGCAACGGTGGTGATTCTAACCGCCGCAGTGTTTGTCATTCGCATGGCTCGCCCGCGTGGCAAGCGGGGCTGCGGCGGGGGCTGCGGTTGCGCCAAGAAGACCCACCGGTGACGGGGCAGGCCGCAAGCGGGCTGCAGCCACTGGCTCACCTCCGGTGCCAAGGGGTGGCAGGTGGGTTCTGCTCAGCGGTGGTCACGCACCGTCGTTACCGCTCTAGCGCAGCGGATACTCGCCGTCGGCGTCGAGACCGTGCCACCCGAGTTTGCCGAAGGCACGCAGGATGGAGACCAGGGGTTCGCCCTCTTCTTCTCCTTCGCCGTGTTCGATGGTGGCGGCATGGGAGATGCCATTGACACACTCGATGCTGATGACGGTGCGGAAGCTGTAAAGATAAATCCAATCACCCCAGGCTTTGCCCTCGTGGCGGGGATCGAAATACTCCTTGCGGAGGGCTTCGAGGATTTGGGTGATGGTGCTGGGGGCTGCCGAGTGGGGGATGACAAGCTGGGTTTCCATGGCTTTCTGCTGAGAGGGGCGGCGGGATTAGGTTAGGGATTGGTTATCAGAATCAGGTTGTGCATGTCGAGGCTGAATTGCGAGAGTTCCTGCGCAAAGATTAGCGTAGGCGCCACCTTTGGCGAGGAGTTCTTCGTGTGTTCCTTGCTCGACGAGTCTGCCGTGATCAAGCACGCAGATGCGATGAGCATTTATCACGGTGGTGAGGCGGTGCGCAATCACAAAACAGGTGCGGTCCGAGCGAAGATTCTCAAGCGCCTGCTGGACGAGTCGCTCGGTGCGGTTGTCGAGCGCTGAAGTGGCTTCGTCCAGGAGCAGTAGCGGCGGATTCTTGAGGAGGGCGCGGGTGATCGAGAGGCGTTGTTTCTCGCCGCCGGAAAAGCGCAGGCCACGCTCGCCGGCGATGGTATCGAGCCCGGCGGGAGTGGCACGGACAAAGTCAGCGGCTTTGGCGGCGGCGAGGGCGGCCCAGATTTCATCGTCGGTGGCATCCGCTTTGGCGACTTGGAGGTTTTCGCGGAGGGTGGTGTTGAAGAGGAAGCTTTCCTGGGTGACATAGCCGGTTTGATCGCGCAGCCATTCCTTGGAAATCTCGACGAGTGGGACATCATCAACGAAAATGCGGCCGGCGGTGGCATCGTAGAAGCGGGTGAGGAGGTTGAGAACGGTGGACTTGCCCGCGCCGGTGGCACCGACGAGCGCGACGGTCTGGCCGGGCATGGCCTCGAGGGTGAGGTTGCTCACGGCGGGGGCTTCATCGCCATAGGAGAATGAAACATTCTCGAAACGGACGTGGCCACGGAGTGCGGGCGGTCGGTGGCCTTCCGTGAGGTGGGTTTCCTCGAGGGTATCGAGGATTTTGAAAACCCGTTCTGCGGAGACGACCCCGCGGGTGAACGTCTGGGCCAACGAATTGATGCGCGAAATGGGATCGAACAGAAAGCCCCAGGCGACCAGGAACGAGAACGTGGTCCCTTCGGAAAGCTTGCCTTGAAGTGTCCACCAGGCCCCAAAACTGACCATCAGAATGATGCCGGATTCCGCAATCAGGGAGACGCCAGGCCAGACGATGGCCTGGCCTTTCATGACCTTCAGGTGTTTTTCTCCGAGTTTCTTTGACGCGCGGTCGAAGTCCGCGAGGGCCTTGGGTTCCACGGTATAAGCCTTGATCTGGCGGATGCCTGAGAGATTGTCGTGAAGGACCGCATTGAGCGCGGACGAGGCTGCCGAAGACTCGCGCCATTTGGGTTCCGCGCGGCGGGTCCACCACGCGGTGAGGAGCCCGATGAAGGGCAGCGGCAGCAGCGTGATGAGCGTGAGTTGCCATGAGTGATAGCACATGTAAGCGACGATGATGAGGAACTGCAGGACCGCAGCGAGGGCTTGATCCGTGCCCTCGATGATGACGCGGTCCATGGTGGGAACGTCTTCGGCGACGCGAGACATGATTTCACCGGAGGAGTTGGAATCGAACCATTTGACGGGCAGGCGTTGGAGTTTGGCGTAGAGTTCGACGCGGATGAGGTGGGTGAGTTTGAGTTCGAGCGCGTTGTTGAAGTAGGAGCGGAGGGTGAAGAGCAGTTGGCGGCAGAAGATCGCCCCGATGCCAATGGCTGCGGTGGGAACGATCAGGTCCGGACGGTGTTGTTTGATGATGACATCAACAAACTGCATGGTGATCGCTGGCAGCACCAGCACCAACGCGGTGCAGACAATCGCCATCAGCAACGAGGTGATGCTTTGCAGCGGAAAGCGGAACGTGTGCCGGAAGATGCGAAGAAGAGTGGACATGAGAGACTCGAAGTTCGAATTCAAGGCGATCCTCAACTGCTAGGTCGGCGTCAATGATGCCGTGACCCCGGGAGGGGCGTTGGTGAGCGGCGCGGCGATGACTGAACAGAACCTGACCGCAACCAATGGCAGGAATGAAGCGCTGGTTTCCATCAGGTCATGAAAGGCTTGGGTTATGGAAGATTCGATGGAGGATGCCCGATCCCGGCAGGTGACCTGCCAAGTCCTGTGAGAAGAGCGAGCACGCGGCAAATGAATCCGGTGCGAGAGTGCCACGGGCGGGCCGGGCGGATGATCTGCCAACCGGACTGAGTGGCCAGAGCGGCGAGGGTGCGAGCAGGATTGACGACGGTGGCGGCTTGACAAATCGACAGCATCGGCAAATCCGCACAACTGTCCGTGTAACCGTGTGAACGAAGCAGCTTACCCTCCTCGAAGTAGGCTCCGGGGAGGGTTTGCCGCAGGCGCTCGACCTTGCTCGGGCCTCGGTGGTTTTGCAGTGCAGGAACGAATGGACAGACTGGTGTGGTGGCCACCGGAGTCCCGAGAGCCAGGTGGAAACCCAGGGCACGCCCGATCTCGGTGACATAGAACTCCGGGCTGGCGGAGGTGAGGACGAGAAGATGTCCTTGGCGGCGATGTGCCGCCAGGAGGTCCCGGAGTTCGGGATAGATGGCGGACTGAATGGCCTCGGCAAATGAGCGCGAGTTGGCGGCGAGAGTGGCTGGCTTCATGCGCCAGAGAAAGCTTAGAAAGACGCGTTTCAGGCCGGCGGTCTTGAGGATTTTGTAGAACGGCAGGCAGCCAAGAAACACCGGCAAGAACACGGCACGCCATGGTTCGCGGCGGATGACGTGATGGCGGAACAGCAGTTGGCAGTCCCACGCGATGAGGGTGCCATCCAAGTCAAACAGGGCGATGCCTGGTGGCGGGTCGGAAGATAACGCTGGGTTCAATGGCAGCACGATGGCGAAGCTTTGGCAACGGGTTGAGGGACGTCGGATTACCGCCCGCTTGGCTTGCATAGCGGGCAGGAAGGCAACCCATTGGCGGCGGGTTCAGGCATGGGCCCGTGGCCAGACCATTTTGCCGGAACGGTGTCCTGAAGCCGCCAGGCAAGCACCAGCGCAGTGGCGAAGGCGAGGCCGCGGCGGAGGCGGTTCATGGCCAACGGGGTCAGTTGGGCGCGGAGGCGATGGAATTGATGTTGGGCAAGCCACAGCAAGGGCACGGTGCCGAGTCCGAACGCCAAGGTGAATTCCGCCCCCTTGACGGCGGACCCGGCTAGCAAGGCGGCACCCAAGATCATATAGAGTGGGCCGCAGGGCAGGAATGGCGTGAGCAACCCCATCGCTGAAGCCGCACCATAAGCGGAGAAGCTGTCGGCTTTGAAACGGGCCCGCGCGGTGAAGCGGTTCAGGATGGCCGGCCGCGGCACCCGCTGGTCCCAGCCAACGGCCATGATGAGCAACACCGCCACCATGACCCACGGCAAGATCACCGCAGGTGATGCGAAAAACCAATTGAGCGGCTGTTGTCCGATGGCACCACCCATCCCGCCGATGATGGCATACGAAGTCAGCCGCGACCCGTGATAGAGCGTGGCGGCCGTGAGCCGCTGACCTTCAGACTTGGCCAGCGTGCCCAGCCCGCAGGCGATTGGCCCGCACATGCCCGCACAGTGCAAGCTGGTGGCAAGTCCGGCAACGAGGGCGGCAACGGTGGTCATGGATGGCGGTTAGCGGTTGATGGTGAGCCGTGATGCGAAGCGGGGGAGACTTCAAGTTCCCGAAGCGGGTGCTTGGGGGCGATGAGGATGAGGGTCGCCCAGGCACCGATGGGCAGCACCAAGGCAAGGACCACATGGATCCACGGCTTGCGGACTGCAAACTTGAAAATGGCTTTCATGCAGTGAGATCAGGGTGGCGGCGGCTTGGCGGCGTTTGGATTGGGACCGAGAAAGCGGGTGGATTTTCTCAACGTGAAATTGCCAGGTTCGGCGTGGACTTGCAGCGAGATGGCCGAGGAGCCACGGTAGTTGGCAAGCGGGGCAATGACCACACAGTTGCGCGTGAGTTCGCCGAGTGGACTGACGGAAAACGTCTGGTCTCCCCCGCCGAGTTGATAGCCTGCGGGGACGTCGTCGCCAAGGCGGATGGTGATGGTGGCCGCTTGGTTCCGCTTGTTTTGAACGCGGAGCAAATAGATGTTGCGCACCGAGACGGCATCGCTGGAAAAACCGGTGCCACCAACGCGCGAGATAATGACGTTGAACGGTCTCATTTTCATCGAGGCAACGATAATCAAGGCCAGCAGCCCGAGCACGGCGAGCACCGAATAGGCATAGATGCGTGGCCGCAGGATGCGCCGGGGGCTGCCGTCAAAACCATTTGGCGAATCGTAGCGGATGAGTCCCTTGGGGCGTCCCAGTTTGGCCATGATGTCATCACAAGCATCAATGCATGCGGTGCAGCCGATGCATTCGAGTTGCAAGCCGTTGCGGATGTCAATCCCGGTGGGGCAGACTTGAATGCAGCGGTGGCAATCGACGCAATCCCCCGCGGTCCGGCCCACTGGGCCGCGCGGTTCGCCGCGTTTCTCGTCGTAGCCAATGATGACGGTATCGTCATCGGTGAGGGCGCTCTGCAGACGGCCATAGGGACACATGATGATGCAGAATTGCTCGCGGAAATAGCCGAAACAGAACCACAGGATGAGCGTGAGGAAAACGATGAGGCCAAAGGCCGTGACATGCTGCAGCGGCCCCTCCTGCATGAAGTTGTAGAGGCGCGACAGCGACACGAAGTACGAAAGGAAAACGTGGGCAATGCTCGCCGCGACGCCAACATAGAGCAGATGCTTGACGACGCGCCTGGTGATCTTGCCGAGCGTCCACGGCGCGGCATCGAGTTTGCGTCGGGCCATCGCATCGCCCTCAATCCAGCGCTCGATGCGACGGTAAACGTGATCGAGAAACACGGTGTACGGACAACTCCATCCACACCACAGCCGACCCAGCAGCGAGGTGATGAAAAACAACGCGAAGCCCAGTCCGGTGACGGCAAAAAACATCACCCATAAATCCTGCGGTACCAGGGTGAGGCCGAAGAGATGGAACATGCGGTTCTCAATATCGAGAAACACCGCCGGGTAGCCGTTGAGGGGAATCCACGGCAGCGTGACGTAGATGATGATGAGGAAAAATCCGCACCAGCGCCTGGCGGTGGTCCAGCAGCCATGCACGTCCGCAGGATGGAGAAAATACCGGGAACCATCCTCATTGATGGTGGTTAGGGAGACCAGATTCGGCTGTTTCTGGGTGGCCATGATGGATTGCAGGACTGCAAGCCGAACTCAAGGAATCAGGCGGCGGCAATTGCTGTCAGAGATCAGACATAGTGCAAGGCAACGGCTTTGGCATCGCTCAAGGCCGCGTTGTCCAAGAGTTCCTGAATCGGATCCCAGCGGCCCGAAACGAGTGCCAGGCGGGCGGAATCAGGCATGCTGACGGGAATCTCCAAGCCCCCGGAGCTGCGGACGCGGAGCGCCACCACATCAATGGTGACCACGGTGGCCGGGTCCCCGGCAACTTCCCTGCGCAAGGCGGCAAGATCGGCGGCACTGGCAATCACGCATGGCATCGCGAGGGTGGTCGCGTTGCCGAAGAAGATCTCGGCAAAGGACTCGGCGATGAAGCCGTTGAAGCCGTATTTGCGCAGCGCTTGCGGAGCATGTTCGCGGGACGAGCCGCAGCCGAAATTCACCCCGGCAAGCAGGATGGAGGCTCCGGCGAAGCGCGGATCGTTGAGCGGATGCCCGGTCTGGTTGCCGTGTTCGTCAAAGCGCACATCGTAAAATGCATATTCACCGAGGCCATCGAAGGTGACGCATTTCATGAAGCGTGCCGGAATGATGCGATCGGTATCGAGGTCCGCGCCGGGAACATAAACCGCGCGACCGGAGATTTGGGTGACGGGATCAAGGGGCATGTTGAGAGTTGCGAGTTGAGAGTTGGTTCAGCCGTCTTCCCGGTTGACCAGATACCAAGGTCTCTCGACCTCGGGCGGAAACGGGGCGGATTGATAGAAGGCGGAGAGCGGAGCCTCGAAATGAATCGATTCAAAGCGGATGATGGAATCAAGCTGGGTGAAGATATGGCGCTGCCAGCGATCCGCGCGACGGCAGATGACGAGTTCCGGCCAGTCTTGTTCGATCAGGACGATTTCCTCGATGCTCGGAAGCCGCTTGTAGGTGGTGAGCTTGTCGCCGCGGTCGTTGCGTGAGGTGGATGGCGAGAGCACCTCGATGACGAGCTTGGGGTGGCGAACCACATGGGAGTCGTCATCCGCCGCTTCACAGGTCACGAAGACATCGGGATAGTAAAATGCTTCGCCGAGATCATCGCTGATTTGAACTTTCACGCTTTCAATGAAAGTGCGGCAGGGGCCGCCGCGGAGGTGCTGTTTGAGGAGTTCGTATGCTTCACCGCAGATCGAGTTGTGGCGGAGGCTGGCACCGGACATCGCATAGACGCGCCCTTCCACAAATTCGTGACGCAGCTCGGAGCGGAGTTCGCCATCGAGGTATTCGGCTGCGGTGATCGGCAGTTTTTTCGCGGTGCTGATGGGCATGGCTGCTGGCGGATTAAGCAACGGTGGAGTCAGGTTCCAGCGCAAAGACCTCGCGGGCATCGGCAATGGAGCCGCGGATGGCAGCGGCGGCCACCATCAGCGGAGACATGAGCACCGTGCGACCGGTGGGTGAACCTTGGCGGCCCTTGAAGTTGCGGTTGGAAGAGGAGGCGCAAAGTTGATCACCGACGAGCTTGTCGGGATTCATGGCGAGGCACATCGAGCATCCGGCAGCCCGCCACTCGAAGCCCGCCTCGCGGAAGATTTGCGGCAGCCCTTCTTGCTCGCACTGGATCGCCACAATCTGGGAACCGGGGACGGCGAGCGCGGTCACGCCGGGGGCCACCCGGTGACCCCGCAGGTATTTGGCGACCTCGCGGAAATCCGAAAGCCGGCCGTTGGTGCAGGAACCGATGAAGGCAACCTCGATCCCCACCCCCTTGATCGGCGTGCCAGCGGCAAGCTTCATGTAAGCCAAGGCTTCCGCGATGGAGTCCTTTTCCTCCTGGGTCTTGGCGGTTGCAGGATCCGGAATGGTCTCGGAAATGGCAATCCCGTGAGCGGGGGAGATGCCCCAGGTGACAGTCGGCTCAATCTCCGCTGCATCCATGCGGACGAGGTCGTCAAAATGAGCATCCGCGTCCGACGCGAAGGCTAGCCAGCGGGCGGCAGTGGCATCAAAGTCTGTCATATCGACGAATGGCCGGCCGCGGAGGTAAGCCACGGTTTTGGCATCGGGATTGACATATCCGCAGCGTGCACCGCCTTCGATCGACATGTTGCACACCGTCATGCGTTCTTCCATCGACATGCGCTCGAAGACCTCACCGGCATATTCATAAGCATAGCCAATGCCGCCCTTGGCACCCAACATCCGGATGATGTGGAGGATCACATCCTTGGCATAAACGCCGGGGCGGAGCCGGCCGCTGACTTCAATACGGCGGACTTGGAGTGCTTCGAGCGCAAGGGTTTGGGAGGCGAGGACATCGCGGACCTGGGTGGTGCCGATGCCAAAGGCAATGGCTCCGAAGGCACCGTGGGTTGCCGTGTGGGAATCGCCGCAGGCAATCGTGGTGCCGGGTTGGGTGATCCCCTGCTCGGGACCGACGACATGCACGATGCCTTGCTTGCCGGAACTGAGATCGAAGTAAGTGATGCCGAAATCATCCACATTTTTCCGCAGGGCCAACATCATTTCCGCAGCGAGCGGATCTTGCGGTGCGTCTTGGTCCACCGTGGGGACGATGTGGTCCACCGTGGCGAAGGTGCGCTGCGGAAACTTCACCTTGAGCCCGAGGTCACGCAACATGCCAAAGGCTTGCGGCGAAGTGACCTCATGAATCAGGTGGGTCCCGATGAAAAGTTGCGTGCGGCCATCGGCCAGGGTGCTGACGCGATGATTGTCCCAGACTTTTTGAAAGAGGCTCTTACCCATGGAATTCGGCCCACCGAGGTTTACTGGCGGGCGGCGGCACAATGCAACCGACTCCGCAAATTGTCAAAGCCGCATCCCACACGATTTGGAAAAGCACGATTCGCTCACTGGCTTGATCTCGATTCAGCTCAGCTCGATGATCAGACCTGCGATGATGCCGCCTAGCGCGAGGAGGGCGGCCATGATGCCGATGATTTTCCACCAGTTTTTGCCGGGTTGCTGCTTGAGTTCCTCCCCGTTTACCCAATCTTCCCAAGACGAGGGGGGCGGACCAGCGCGATGAAAGGACCGCATTCCCCCCTTGAAGCGGCGGGACTCATCAGATGGTGGCAAGCGTTTCATGCAGATGATTTGGACAGTGGTTGACAACACGCCTTCTCAATCAGGAACGCAAATCCCGGATTTCATCCACGATTTCAACACCCAATCTGCCCCCGTTTGCCAGCGGACGCCAGGTGGCTCTGTTGAGAAGTAGATTCGGCAAAAATCACTTTTCGTGATGCACCCGTGGCGGAGCTGGTGCAGGAGCTGGCGCCGGGGTGGCAATTTCGATTTCCTGGAATTTGGTGAGCGGACGCAGCCGCGGAGCCCCGGCTTCACCGGTGCAGCAGCAGGAAGCGGCAATGAGCGCGATGGCGGAGGCGCCAAGAGAAAGGAAGATACGGATCATGGAATCAGGAACAAAGGGTTGTGTAATACGCTTAGGGAGGGATCCCGGCTCACTCATGGAGGGGGCTCTGATGCCAGGCACCGGAGCCGCCTCCAAGGAGAGCCGGACTTGACAATTACTTGCTGGGCGTGGTGGGAGCCACGTAAGTGGACTTTGCCGGAGCGGCGTTCGGGCAGCAGGAAACTGCGAAGACAGAACCGGCAGCAAGGGCGGCAAGAACGGCAACTTTGACGAATTTCATAATAGGATGTGATGTTGATTGGGATGGTTGTCCCCGCATGCCAGTCACGCGAGGTGGCGCGATGGTAGTGATTCGCCGCCCTTCTGCAAGGGAAAATGCAAGAAGCTTCCGGGAGCGGGCCGCAGCGTCGGCGGGAGCCCCCGTTTTGCCATCCATTCCGGCCCTCCCGCAAATGATTTGGGTTGGGGATTGACGTGACCCGGATTTTGATGCAGATTCCCTCCCGGACCTCCCAATCAGAACCAACCCCCCCTCCCCCATGACAATTATTCGCCGTTTTCTTACCGTGGCAATGGCCGCTTCCCTCACCTGTTTTGCTGCCGCCCAGGATCGCAAGATCAAGATCGCTACAGTCGATATGCAGGAGCTTTTCAAGCAATACTACCGCACCAATGATGCGCAAAAACAAATCAATGTGGAGCGTGCACGCATTCAGAAGGACAACAACGAGCGGATGGCCAAAATCCGTGACATCGAGACCTCGCTGGGCAATTTGCGCAAGCAACTCGATGATCCCGCCATCAACGACTCGAAAAAGCAGGCGCTTTTCAAAGACTGGCAAGCGCAGCAGCAGGAAGGCATCGCGCTGGACCGCGAGCGCCGCGAGTTCCTCCAACGCCGCAACCAGATGCTCAACGAGAAGATGCTGCAACGCATGAAAGGCATCCTCGAGGAAATCCGCAAACTGGTGGAAGAGCAGGCGAAAGCCGAGGATTTCGATTACGTTTTTGACAAGTCCGGCTTGAGCACCTCGCAGGTTCCCTTTCTGCTCTACACCAAGGACGCAACGGACATCACCGCCGGTCTTCTCAAGGTTCTCAACAAGGATGCGCCGGCTGATTCCCTGCCTTCTGCAGCAGACCCCGCACCCGAGATTCCGGTGCCTGCTCCTGCCGATGGCACGCCCGAGTAGCGTTCTCCGAGCCACTCCACACCTTTTCTGTTGGCATTCGGTCTCACGCTTTCCGAACTTGTCCGCTTGGTCGATGGTGCGATCGTCCGGAGCGGGTCGGGCTGTGCTTTGACCGGGGTTGCCTCCCTGGATGCCGCTGCTTCGCGGGACATCAGTTTCCTTGGCAATGAGAAATACCGGAACCAGTTCCTAACAAGCAAGGCGGGTGCGGTTATCGTGGCTCATGGCGAAACGGGGGGGCCGGAAGCCACCGGGTTGGTGGCTGTGGACAATCCCTCCCTGGCGTTTTCAGCAGTGGTTCGCCATTTTGCCGCGGCTGCGGGGTTGCTCACTCCCGGCGTCCACCCGCAGGCGGTGGTCGATCCGACGGCGCTCGTTGATCGGAAAACCGTGCGGATCCACGCCGGCGCCGTCATCATGGCCGGTGCCCGCATCGGCGATGGCAGCGAAATCGGCCCTAACGCCGTCATCGGCGAGGAAGTTGTCATCGGGCGGCATTGCCGGATCATGGCCAACGTTACCATCCGCGAGCGCTGCCTGCTGGGCGACCGCGTCATCCTCCAACCCGGTTGCGTCATTGGTGCGGACGGTTATGGTTATGCGTTCCACGAAGGCCGTCATGTGAAAATCGACCAAGTCGGCACGGTGGAAATCGGTGACGATGTGGAAATCGGCGCCAACACCACCATCGACCGCGCCCGCTTTGGCAAAACCGTCATTGGCGAGGGCACCAAAATCGACAACCTGGTCCAGATCGCCCACAACGTGGTCATCGGCAAGCACTGCCTCATCGTCGCTCTCACCGGCATCTCCGGCAGTGCCCAACTTGGCGACTACGTCACGGTCGCCGGCCAGGTCGGAATCGTCGGCCACGTCACCATCGGCGACAAGGCCACCCTCACGGGACGCACCGGCGTGACCGCCAATCTGGCCGGCGACGAAACCTACGCAGGCAAGCCCGCCCAGCCGTTACGCGAGGACCTGAAGCTCCAGGCTCACGTTCGCCGCCTGCCGAAGCTCATCGAACGCGTCAAGGCCTTGGAAATCGCCCTCCGGCAGCCGCCGTGACATGCCCAATTCACGGCCAGCGCCTCAGATGACGTGGCTCAAGTCACCGCCGAATTCCCCGGCATGAGATCCGGGCCGGGCCTGGATGGCCCTTGACCTGTTGCCCGGGTTTCCACTGCGGTTTTCGGAAACTCGTCATTCCGGGCTTGCCAGCCTGTTCCACACCGCTTATTTCCTGCTTCGCACCATGGCCAGCACTCCAGTCATCAACCTCCGCAAAGGACACGCCGTCCGCCACAACAACGAAGTCTGCATCGTGATCGAGCACGAACTCAAAACGCCACCCCGGATGGCATCCTATGTCCAGATGTCCATTCGGAGCGTGGCGACCAAGAAGGTGTTCAATCTTCGTCTCACCTCCAATGATTCGCTCGAAGGCGTCCTGCTCGAGCGCATCCCCCACGAGTATTCCTACAAGGACAGCAGCGGCTACCACTTCCTCAACCCGGAAACCTACGAAGACACCGTGGTTTATGAGGATCTCATCGAAGCGGTGAAGAACTACCTCATCGATGGCCAGGTTTACACCGTGCTGCTCGCCGATTCCATCGTCGCGTCCATCGACCTCCCGGCTTCCATGGTGATGACCGTCACCGAGTCCTCTGAAGGCGTCAAGGGTGACTCCGCGAACAATGTTTACAAGCCCGCAACCATGGAGACCGGCCTCATCGTCCAAGTGCCGCTTTTCATCAATGTCGGCGAGAGAATCAATGTCAAGACCGAGGACAATTCCTACCTCGGGCGTGCCTGATTGCCCTCTCTCGCCTCCCTCCCTGTCCTCCTGCGGGCGATCCGGCAACGGATCGCCCGCTTGGCTGCTCCCCACGCATAAACCTTCAACCCGAACAATTCATTAAGAAAAGCTAAATTTCGTTTGACAAGTCCGGTGATGATTGCGATTCTCGCTGCGTTATGAAACGGACTTTGCTGCTGACCACCCTCTCACTGGCTATTGGAGCAT
This sequence comes from Verrucomicrobiota bacterium, assembly GCA_026397725.1. GTDB lineage: Bacteria > Verrucomicrobiota > Verrucomicrobiia > Verrucomicrobiales > Akkermansiaceae > Luteolibacter. The sequence continues at coordinate 77,573 of JAPLUI010000321.1, forward strand.
CCCACACCTTTGCCAAGAGCGATCTGGCAACGCTCCGCGCCCTGTGCGCCGAGCAAGACCGCCAGATCCGCCAATTGGAGGAGGAAAACGCCAAGCTGCGTGCGATGAACGACCTGCCCGCCAAGAGCAGCCGCAACCAAGGCTCCGCCTCCGTCATCCCCGCCACCTCGGCTCCTGCCGCTCCTGCCGCTCCTGCCGCTCCTGCCGCTCCTGCCGCCAATTCCACCGAAGCCCAGTTGGGTACGACCTACACGGTCCGCGCTGGAGACACCTGGGAGAGAATTTCGCGAAAATTCGGCACCAAGCCAGCGGCGCTGGCCGGCATGAATGGCTTGAAACCCACGCACATGCTGCGTGTGGGCCAGAAGCTGAAGGTTCCGGGTGCCACCGTTGCCGCCATCCCCACCCGCTCGCGACCAACCTCGTGGCTCGTGGGCCAGGTTCCCGGCACCATCGTTTCCTCCGCCGCACCCGCCGCCACTCCTGCCTCAGCAACCCCCGCCTCTGCCCCCGCCTCTACCTCTGCGTCTGCCCCTGCCTCTGTTCCTGCGTCTGCTCCTGCGTCTGCCCCTGCGTCTGCCCCTGCCTCTGCTCCTGCGTCTGCCCCTGCGTCTGCCTCCACTGCTGTTCCAACGCAGGTGCTTTCCGCCACCGGTGCTGGGAAGATCCACCAAGTGAAGTCGGGAGAGACCCTTTCCGGCATTGCCAGGAAAAACGGCATTTCCACCGCCAAGCTCATCGCCGCAAATCCGGGTATCAAGCCTTCCGCACTGCGTCCTGGACAACGCATCAATCTAGGCAAATCCGCCCCATCAACTGCCGCGCCAGAGCCCGTAACATCTGCGAAAGCCACGCCCCCACCGGAGCAATCCACCACCCCCCCGGCGCGTGCTCACGAAACGCCCTGCCCTGCAACGCAGTCGGTTAAGTCGCCTCCATCCCCCACTCCGGCGGCTCCGGTCAGCACTAGAAATCCCACCCCATCCCCACCCCGCGCCACGCCGACGGCGAAGGCCCGGATGCGCCTGGTGATCATTGATGGAACGACCACCTATGGCGAGTTTGCGGCAAAACACGGCACCGATATCCGCCGCCTCAATGATCTGAATGCGCTCGACCTGGTTGAAACCACCGTCTTGGTCAAAGGCTCGGAATTGTATCTCCCCGCCCAGCCATAAGTGAATCCGCCGCTGGTCCATCACCAGGCAACCCAGCCCGCCCGGCAGCATCCGCCGGGCGGACCGGCGATTTTCCCTTGAGCAACAAATCCCTTGAGCAATAAATTCCATTGCCCTTTTGAAAAGCCCCGCTATGCTTCACGAAGTCCTGTGTGAAACACTCTGAAATGGAATTTCTCTCAAAGTCCGTTGCGTATGGTTGGCGCTTGCTCCCGGCACTCGCGTTGGCACTTTGCATGTCGGCTGGAAATCCGGTCGCCAAGGCGGCGGCCACTTGGGAGATCAGGAAAATTGGCGGCGATGACTACGTTTCCGCTGATAACATCAAGCAATTCTACCGCTTCGCGAAACTGACCCGCAGCGGCCCCTCCATCACCTTGGAGAATGCCAAGGTGGTGCTGCTGCTCAAGGTCGGTTCCACCGAATGCAAGATGAACAACGTGAAGTTCGTCTTCAGCAAACCGGTGGAAGAGGTCAATTCCAAGGCCTACATCTCACGCACGGATTTGGCGAAACTGATTGACCCGGTCTTGCGGCCGAATTTCATCAAGAATGCCGGGACCTTCAACACCGTGATTCTCGACCCCGGCCACGGCGGCAAGGATCCGGGGGCTCTCAACCCCTACGGCACTGAGGCCGACTACAACCTCAAGGTAGCCAACCTCGTCGGAGCACAGCTCAGGAAGACGGGCTACAATGTCGTCATGACGCGCACCAGCGACCGCTTCCTCTCGCTTCAGGAACGGGTGAATGTGGCCAATGCCGTCCAGGGCAACGCCCTCTTCATCGCCATTCACTTCAATTCCGGCGGACGGGCCGCACGCGGCATCGAGACCTTCACCCTCTCGCCTCCCGGCGTGGCTCACTACGGCAGAGGGATCGTCGCCGCAGACAGTCTCCAAAACACCGGCAATGAACATGACTCGGCCAACGTCGCCCTTGCCACCGCCGCACACGGCATGGTGTTGCGTGCCCTCGGCACCAATACCTTTGATCGTGGCATCAAGCGTGCCCGCTACACCGTGCTCTCCGGGGTTCGCCATCCAGCCATCCTCCTGGAAGGCGGCTTCATGAGCCATCCCTATGAAGCCCGTCTGATCCACAACGAAAGATACCAGGCCGCCCTGGCCAGCGGCATGGCTGCCGCCGTCCAAAAATACCGGGTTGCCGTCACCTCGAAGCCCGCTCCCGCCACCAGGAACTAGCGGCCCGTTGCGCAGGTTCCCAGAATCGCCTCGATCATTCGCAGCGCCTCGAGGTTCGGTCTCACCGCATGAACCCGGTGGAGCATCACGCCTTTCCCCCGCGCGAAGGCGGTTATGACCACAGTCGGCGACTCGCGAGTGCTCGGCTCGGTGCCATCCAAGACCCGTCCGATGAAGGACTTTCTTGAAACTCCGAGCAGCAGCGGTCGCCCGGCCGGGGAGAGTTTTTCGAGTTGCCGCAACAGCGCGAAATTGTGCTCCGGAGTTTTTCCAAACCCGATGCCCGGATCAAAACACAAGGCTTCCCTGGCAATCCCGGCCGCTGTTAGAGACGCCGCCCGCTCCGCGAAAAACCCGCGCACCTCCGCCACCACATCCGTGTACCCCGGGTCCAGTTGCATCGTCCGCGGTGCTCCCAGCATGTGCATTACCACCACGCCGCAGCCACTTGCCGCGCAAACCTCCGCCATTGCAGGATCCTGCCGCAGCCCGCTCACATCGTTCACAATGTCCGCCCCGGCCGCTATCGCCGCCTGCGCGACCCCAGCCTTGGAGGTATCGATCGAGATGAGCCCGTCCCACTTCGCACGCAATGCCGCCACCACCGGCACCGCGCGTGCAATCTCCACCTCCAGTGCCACCGGCATCGCCCCCGGCCGGGTGGACTCTCCGCCGATGTCAATCACAGTCGCTCCCTCCGCGACCATCTGTTGGGCGTGAGCCAGCGCCGAGCCAAGCTCCGCATGCTGCCCGCCGTCAGAAAACGAATCCGGCGTCACATTCAATATCCCCATCACCCGCCCGCAGCGCGACAGATCAAGGGTTCCTCTCCGTGTTTTCCAGTGCATCGTGAAAATGACGGCTTGCAGTGCGCGTCCCGTGCCGCTATTCTGACTCCCATGAAAACGCTGGCAACATGGAATATCATCACTCTCCTTTTCGCGCTGATCCTGACGCCGTTGCACGCGGCAAATGAAATCGACGCCGTGGATGGCCCCAACGTCCGCGTCACGCGGCACAAGGATGGCTCCAAAACCATTTTCACCCGCAGTCCGAGCAATCAGGTTCTCACCAAGAAAACCTTCTCGGCGGCTGGCAAACTCTCACTCATCACCGTCTATCGCATGGATGCCGGCGGCAATCCGATCGGTTGCAAGATCTACGATGGACAGAACAACGAACTCTTCAAGGTTTCCTACGGTTACCGCAAATCCGACGGCCAGCTTGTGATGGAACGGATGTGGGACAGCCGCGTCAGGCGCACCGATCCCAAAAATCCCGCAGAGGAAATGCCGGTGCAAGTCGTCCGGTACGTGATTGACGCGCAAGGCAAGCGCAGCGCGCCCATCGTTTTCAACCTCCTTCCCGGCAAGACATTTGAGGAGATCTACGGCACCAATTCCTCCGCTTTGGATTCCAATCCATTCCAAGGCGAGAAACCGAAAAATCCCGTCAACCCGCGTGCCAAACCTGCGGGAACCCGGTGAACCGCTGACTGCAATCACACCTGCTATCGCTTCGATAGCATGCAACGACAACACGTTTTGCCACGAACCATGCCGCTTGCCTCCGCCATGGCCCTCGCCATGGCCTGGAGCGCCACCACCCTCATTGGGTTGGTCAGCCCCTTGATCCTCCGCCTCTGCGGCAACAAGGGCACCCAGGCCCTCGAGCGCCTGATGGGGCTGATGCTCATCCTCATCGCCGCGCGGATGTGCCTCGACGGCATTTCCTTTGTGAGACCCTAACCATCATGATTGCCAAGCGGGTTATTTACAAAGGCCGGGTCCAGGGCGTGGGCTTCCGCTACACGGTCAAGGACCTCGCCCGCAGCTTTGACGTCTGCGGCTGGGTGAAAAACCTGCCCGATGGCAACGTCGAGTTGCAGGCCATGGGCGAAGCGGCTGAAGTCGAGGCCTTCCTCAGGGAAATCGCCGAGGAATCCAACGTCGCCCATCACATCAAATCCCTCATGACGGAAAGCATCCCGCCTTTGGTTGGGGCCGTCGGCTTCAAGATCGCCAGATAATCGCCAGCGGGAAGCAGAATTGGAGATGGCGGCGGCTGTGGCTGTCGACCCTGCGCTTGTTCCGGCCGGTCTTGGCGAAGCACGGCGGTGGCTTCACCATGGCCCCGTCATCCCCTCCGCCATGGCCTGCACAACAATGCGGTGTCTGGAAACCTGTTCATCCTTCCGGTCCCGCCAATTCACCGCTGCCCGGCGCTCGCCACGGCCCCGCTCGCCAAGCTCCTTTTGCGCAAATTTCCACAATCCGCTTGCCAAGTCCCTCACTTCAAGCCTAGTCCCTGACGCCACCACGCCATCCGCCACCAGCCACCATGGGAAAAACACTCATCATCGCCGAAAAACCCAGCGTCATGACCGACCTGAGCCGAGCCCTCGCCAAGCCGCTCGGAAGATTCGACAAACAAGGCAACGGTCGCGATGTTTTCTACGAAAACGCCGCCGCCGTCATCACCTCCGCCGTCGGCCACCTCGTCGAACTCCGCATGCCCATGGGCCCCAACGGCAATAAACTCCCGTGGCGCTTCGACGTGCTCCCCGCCATTCCGGATAACTTCGATCTCGACCCGATCCCGGACACCGAGGCCCGCCTCAAGCAAATCCTCAAGCTCGCCAACCGCGAGGACATCGACGCCATCGTCAACGCCTGCGACGCCGGCCGCGAGGGCGAACTCATCTTTCGCTACATCCTCGACATCGGCGGCATCACTAAGCCGGTCCAGCGCCTCTGGATGCAATCGATGACCAACAACGCCATCCTCGAAGCGTGGGAGCACCTCCGCAGCGACGCTCAGATGCGCCCGCTCGCCGATGCCGCCAAATGCCGCTCGGAGTCCGACTGGCTCGTTGGTCTCAACGCCACCCGCGCCCTCACCTGTTTCAACTCGCGCCACGGCGGCTTCAACATCACCGCCGCCGGCCGCGTCCAAACCCCCACCCTCGCCATCCTCGCCACCCGCGAGGCGGAAATCCAAGCCTTCGTCCCTGCCGCCTACTTCGAGGTCCAGGCCACCTTCGCCGTCAAGGCCGGCCAATACCCCGGCAAATGGATCGATGAAGCCTGGAAAAAAGACGAGGCCAACCCGCACTCGCGCCCCGAGCGCCTCTGGGAGCAATCCGCCGCCGAAGCCATTCGCGACCGCTGCGAGGGCAAAACCGGTACCGTCACCGAGGAAAAGCGCGCCCAATCCCAGATTGCCCCCCAGCTCTACGACTTAACCACCCTGCAACGCGAGGCCCCGTTCTCCGCCAAGATCACCCTCCAGATTGCCCAGGCGCTCTATGAAAAGCACAAGCTGATCACCTATCCGCGGACGGATTCCCGCTACCTCCCGGAAGACTACACCGGCAACGTCCGCAACACCATGCAGGACATCGCCAACAGCGGCCTCCCCGTCGCCCAATACGCCGCCGCTGTCCTCAAGGGCACTCAGGACAATGGCCCCCGCCTTACCAAATCCCGGCGGATATTCGATGACGCAAAAGTCTCCGACCACTTCGCCATCATCCCCACTGGCAAGACCGCCAAACTCAGTGACACCGAGCAAAAGGTGTACGACCTCATCGTCAAACGCTTCATCGCCGTTTTCTATCCGTCCGCCGAGTTCGAGCAAACCACCCGCCTCACCCGCATCGCGCACCCGTCCCTCACCGATGTCTTCAAAACCGAAGGCCGCGTCCTCATCAAACCCGGTTGGCTCGAAGTCTATGGCCGCCGCCCCGGCGTCGCCTCCGGCAAGGACGAACTCGTCCCCGTCACCCCCAACGAACCCGCCGCCGTCGCCGCCATCGCGGTCGTCCACGAAACCACCAAGCCCCCCGCCCGCTTCACCGAAGCCACCCTGCTTTCCGCCATGGAGGGCGCCGGCAAGCTCATCGACGACGAAGCCCTCGCCGCAGCCATGGCCGAGCGCGGGCTCGGCACCCCCGCCACCCGTGCCGCCACCATCGAAGGCCTCATCGCCCAGAAATATCTCGCCCGCGACGGCCGCGACCTCCACGTCACCGGCAGCGGCATGCGCCTCATCGCCCTCGTCCGCCAAATGGACATCGAGGGCCTCTACTCGCCCATGCTCACCGGCGACTGGGAATTCAAGCTCCGCCAAATGGAGCACGGCCACCTCCGGCGTGCCGACTTCATGCGCGAAATCATCGCTTACACCAACGACATCGTCACCAAAGCCCGCAAGCTCGCCGCCGATGCCAAAGGCCAGGCCTTCCCCGACCTCCCCGTCGCCTGCCCGGTGTGCGGTGCCCCACCCCTCAAACAAACCGACGCCACCTACGAATGCCGCGAGCCGGACTGCAAGTTCCAGGTCAAGAAACACATCGCCGGCCGCCTCCTAACCGATTCCGAAGCCATCGAACTGTTCACCCACAAATTCGTCGGCCCGCTCACCGGTTTCAAATCCAAGTTCAACAAACCCTTCGATGCCGGCCTCGGCCTCGATGACAAATTCAAGGTCAACTTCGTCTTCGACAACGACGAGCGCGACGCCGCCCCCGAACTCACCGCCGAACACCTCATCGGCGAAACCACCCTCACCAACGGCCGGACGGTCGGGATCTATCAAACCGACAAGGCCTATCACATTCCCGACCTCGTCACCAAGAAGGAACCCAACGGCATCCGCATCGGCCGCTCGATCCTGCAACGCGACCTTCCCACCGAGCAGGCCTTCAAACTCCTCGCCGCCGGCAAGACCGACCTCCTCCGCGGCTTCGTCTCCAACCGCACCAAACGCAAATTCGACGCCCGCCTCACCTTCGACCCCGCCACCGGCAAAATCGGCTTTGAATTCGAGCCCCGCCCCGAGCGCAAACCCGCCCCCAAGCCTTCTGCCGACGCTGCTGCCGCCCCCAAGGCCCCCGTCAAAAAGCCCGCCAAGAAAACCGCCCGCAAGAAAACCACCAAGAAAACCGCCCCCTAGCCCCCCGCCCCGTCAGCCCGGTCGGACCCGGGAATGTCGGGGGAGGGCCGGTTGTCATCACCTGGAGGCGGCAGATGCCACTGCTTGGTGCGGCAGAGGCGACTGTTTGGTGCGGCACGCCGCCCAAGGTGCTTGGCCGCCTCGGCGGGGTGCCGCGTCCCGCGTTGCGGCGCTGAAAGAAGCCGACGTGTCGGCGGGTAAAATGCCCGCCGGTGGCACGGATGGCCGCCGGCCGCCTCGCCAACACCCCATGCATCCCGAACCACCACCGTCTAACTCCTGCGGCCAGGCGCCCTGCGGCTGCGGGGTCAACCGCCGCGACGCCGTCAAACTGATGACGCTCGGGGCCGCCGCCCTCGGGTTGCCGAACTTTGCCTGGGCCCGGCAGTCCGGCCAGGACAGGCCGGTGCCGTTTCTGATTCCCGCCGACAAGAAGCTGTCGCCCGCGTGGCTGCGCTCGCTGGTCACCCGCGGCACCCCGGACCCGTGGCAGGGGCAGGACCTCGCCTTCATCGGCATGCCGGTGGGCGGCATCGGCTGCGGCCAGCTCTATCTGGCCGGCGACGGCCGGCTCTGGCTGTGGGACATCTTCAAGAGCAACTACACCCGCGAGTCGGTGGCCGGGATGAAGTTGGAGCTGATGACGATGAACGGACACTACACCAAGCCGGTTGATTCCCACACCGGCATCTATAGCACCCGCAACGGCGCGGCAGTGGCGCAGGGGTTTGCCATCTTCGTGAAACAACAGAAGGCAACCGAGATGCGAACCCTTGACTCTAGCGGATTTTCCCAGGTCGCGTTTCGCGGCGAGTATCCCATCGGGCGCGTCACCTATGCCGACCCGCGGTTGCCGGTGCGCGTTGCGTTGGAGGCGTTCTCGCCGTTCCTGCCGCTCAATGCCAAGGACTCGGCGCTACCGGCCACGGTCATGGCCTTCACCGTCACCAACACCGGCGATGCGGAAGTTAGAATCGACCTGATGGGCTGGCTGCAAAACGCCACTTGCCCCTATGAAACGACACCCGCCCGCGGTCAGCGGCGCAACACGCTGCTCCAACAGAACGGCCTCGCCACGCTCGAATGCAGCGTCGAGGCCAGCCCGGGCCAGGGGCTGGAAACCCGCCATGGCTTCGGCTCGATGGCCCTCAGCCTGGTCGGGGCCGACCCCGCCAGCGTGCGCGGCAGCGCTGATGTTAGACTGCCGCTGGATGACGCGGCCATCAGCGGTGCCTTCGCCACCGGAGCGACCGCCGTGCGGGCCCTGGATGGCGCCAAACTGATCGGTTCTTTGGGGCAGGGTTTCACCCTGGCCCCCGGTGCCAGCCAGCGCGTCGAGTTTCTGCTGACCTGGTATTTTCCCCGGCACCAGCAACCGCGCGACCAGCAAGGCGGGATGAACAACATCCGGGATTTCGCCAAACTCCGCCGTCACTACGCCCCGTGGTTTGCCAGTGCCGCCGAAGCCGCGCAAGCCGTCGCCGCGAGGTTCGACCATCTGGTCGGCACCACCCGCCTGTGGAACCGCACCTGGTATGATTCGACGCTGCCGCATTGGTTGTTAGACCGGACGTTTCTAACGGTGGACTGCCTGGCGACGCAGACCTTGCATTGGTTCGACAGCGGCCGCCTCTGGGCCTGGGAAGGGGTCGAGTGCTGCGAGGGCACCTGCACGCACGTCTGGAACTACGCCCAGGCGATGGCCCGCCTGTTTCCCGAACTCGAACGCAGCCTCCGCGAGAAAGTCGATTACGGCCTCGGCTTCCATGACAACGGGGCCATCGCCAATCGCGTGGAATTCGAGATGGAACCCGCCACCGACGGCCAGGCCGGCACGATCGTGCGCACCTGGCGCGAACACACGATGGCGGCGGACGGGGCCTTCCTGCGCCGGGTGTGGCCGCAGACCAAGCAGGCCATCCGGTTCCTCATCGACCAGGATCCGAAGCGGCAAGGGTTGTTGGAAGGCGCGCAGGGCAACACGCTGGATGCGACTTGGTTAGGACCGATGGGTTGGATCTCCTCGCTATATGGCGCGGCCTTGCGGGCCGGTGAGCAAATGGCCCGGGAGATGGGCGATGCGGCCTTTGCCAAGACCTGCGCCGACCTCGCCGAGCGCGGCAGCAAGGCCATGGTCGAGCGGCTCTTCAACGGCGAGTATTTCATCCACCTGCCGCCCAACCATGAGCACATCAACACCAACTGCGGCTGCCACCTCGACCAGGTGTTAGGCCAGTCGTGGGCCTGCCAGACCGGCCTGCCGCGGGTGCTGCCCAAACGCGAGACCGCAGCGGCCCTCAACTCGCTGTGGAAATACAACTTCGCCCCGGACGCCGGTGGCTATGCCATCGCACACACGGCCATCAAGGGCCACCGCGTCTATGCCGCCCCCGGCGAGGCGGGCCTGGTCATGACCACCTGGCCCCAAGGCGGCGACGACCTGGCGGTGCCGGGCATGGCTAACAAACGCGAGGATTTCCTGACCTGGCTCGGGCCGGGCGGCTACTTCGACGAGTGCATGACCGGCTTCGAATACCAGGTGGCCGCGCACATGATCTACGAAGGCGCACCGGACAGCGAACTGGTGATGCAGGGTCTGGCCATCGCCCGCGCGATCCATGACCGCTATGCCCCGGCGAAGCGCAACCCCTTCAACGAGATCGAGTGTGGCGACCACTATTCGCGGGCGATGGCCGCATATGGAGTCTTCCTGGCCGTTTGCGGGTATGAATATCACGGACCGCAAGGCCGCCTCGGCTTCGCCCCGCGCGTCAGTCCCGGGAATTTCAGAGCCGCCTTCACCACCGCCGAAGGCTGGGGGACATTCTCGCAACAGGCGCAGCAGGGCAAACAGCAGGCGGAGATCAAGCTGCACTTCGGCAAGCTGCGCTTGCAGGCGCTCGCCCTGGGCCTGGTGGGCAACCCGGCACCAACGCAGTGCATGCTGACCCTCGCCGGCAAACCCATCGCGGCCACTCTAACCACAGCGGCCGGCACGGCGGAGCTGAAGTTCGCCGCGGTGGTGCTTGCCGCCGGCGAGATGATGCGCGTGGAACTGACCTGAAACCGGGGGACAAGGTCGGGACGCTCTTGGGCAGGGACGCATCTCCGGGGCGTCCGGTGGGGGCGAGCCCGCGGCGACGACCCACTCCGCCACTCGCCATGTCAGGCCGTCCACTGGTGTTTTGTTCTAACCAGGCCACCCTCGCCCTGCCCCAACCGGACCGTTCGGAAACCGGTCCCTACCTGTGAATCAACCTAACGAGGCGGCCCTCAGACCAAACGGAATATGAAAAGGATTTATGATTATCGATTTATGATTTTTGATTTTTGAAGTGAGCTTGAAAATGAGCGTTCGCGCCAAGCAAGCTCACTTCAGCAATCATAAATCAAGAATCATAAATCCTAAATCAATCCGGAGCGCGGGGAATTTCAAAAACTTGACCTAACATTCACAAATATGCGTTTTCAAGGACCCTAGCGGCGGGTCCGCGTGGGAAAGCCCAGTGCCACCCCGGCCGTCACCAGTGTGCCGGCCATGATCCGCCAGGGGAACTCGATGATGGGGAACCACTCCGGATTTTGATAGAGGGCGTGTCCGGTGCAGATCTGCGCCAGGTCATTGGGCAGATTGCTCAACAGGGCCACGGCCACGATTCCGGCAACCATGGCGATGGGATTGCCGATCTCGCTGCCACGGTGTTTGGTGAACAGCCCGACCATGAAGATCCCTAGCAGCGAACCATAGGTATAGCCAAAGCTGCCCAGAATGATGCCGATGATGCTGAGGTCGGGGTAGTGCGCCTTGACGAAGGCCGTGGCCAACCCAACCAAGATCAGCACCAGCGTGAAGCCCACGGTGCTGAGCCTGATGATGCGCACCCGCTGCCGGTCATCATCCGGCGTGCCAAACCAACGGAAGTGGAAATCCCGCGAGTAACTCGTCGCCAGCGAGTTCATCGCCGTGCCGAGCGAACCCATGGTGGTCGCCAGCACCCCGGCCACCACCAAGCCGCGCAGCCCGCCCGGCATCACATCCACCACGAAGTACGGGAAAATCCGCGAGCTGTCCGGTTTGCCATCAGCCAGCGGCAACTGCGGGTCATGCACCACTTGGCCATAGTAAACCGCCAGCAGGATGCCGATGGTCAGCACGGCGAAGGTCACGGGAATGTCCGCCACTCCGGAAAGGATGGTGGCCACCGCACTCTGGCGTTTGTTCTTGGCCGTCAACATCCGCTGCACCATGTCCTGATCCGTCCCGTGCGTGGCCAGCGTGACAAACAGCGAACCGAACAACGCCGCCCACACCGTGTACTCCGTTCCTAACACACTCTTGAGTTTCCCCCAGGCCGTGGTGGCGGGCAGGTCCCCCTCCCATTGCCAGAGCCGCAGGTCGCCCGGTGCTGTTAGGTTGGCCTTGGCGCCTTCCCAACCGCCGGGGATGTGCCCCAGCAAATACCAGACCGAAAAGCCCAGCGCGGCGAACAGCACGGCAATCTGCAACACGTCCGTCCAGATCACCGCCTTGATCCCGCCGATGGCGGTGTAGGCGGCCGTCAGCAGGCTGATGAGCACCAAGGCCGCACCGGTGAACCAGAATTGCTCCCAGTTTCCCATCGGTTGATCGCGGTGCGTTTGATTCCAGATCACCACCAACAGCAAGGTCGGCACCCACAAGCGGGTGCCGCTGGCCAGCGAGCGCGTGAGCAGGAAGATCGCACTGGCCAGGCGGCGGGTGTGCGGGCCGAAGCGCAGTTCGAGGAACTCATAAATGCTCACCACGTTGTGCTTGTAGTACGCCGGAATGAACACCGCGCTCACCACCAAACGGGCCAGCAGATAGCCGACCATGAGTTGGGCATAAGTGTAATTCCGCAGCCGGAACCCTTCGCCCGGCGTGCCGAAAAACGTGCCGGCACTGATCTCGGAAGCAAGGATCGAGGCCAGCACCGCCCACCACGGAATCGAGCGCCCGCCCAGCGCGAAATCCGCCACACTGCGATTGCGCCGGCTGCAATACACCCCGATGCAGACGATCACCGCAAAGTACGCCCCAATGATCGCCAGGTCCAATCCGTATGCCAACATGCGCCGCAACCTAGCGCCCACACCCGCCATGCCAAGCTCCAAAATTTCCCGCATCTAACGTATCGCGCGGCGCCGCCATTGTTGCTTTACTCGTCCGCGTGTCCGCCACCACTCTGCATGCCTGCATTCTCGCCGCGCGTCCCAAGACGCTGCCCGCCGCCATCGTGCCGGTCTGGGTGGGTTGCGTCCTGGCCTGGAAACTCACCGGCCACTTCGACCCCGGCCTCGCCGCCGCCACCCTTGGCGGCGCCATCGCCATCCAGCTCGCCACCAACTTCTTCAACGATGCCATCGATTCACGAAAAGGGGCCGACACCGCCGGCCGCCTCGGTCCCACCCGGGTCACCGCCGCCGGCCTGCTGTCGTCGCACGCCGTGCTCGCCTGGGCCTGCGGGTTTCTGCTGCTGGCCTGCGGGTGTGGCGTCGTGCTCTATCATGCGCGCGGCTGGCCGATCCTTGCCATTGGGGTGCCCTCGTTGTTTCTCGCCTACGGCTACACCGGCGGGCCCTTTCCGCTCGCCTATCGCGGCCTGGGTGAGTTGTTCGTCATCCTCTTTTTCGGGCTCATCGCCGTGACCGGCACCGTCTTCATCCAGAGCGGCGACTGGCCGGCCGCGGCATGGTTGTTAGGCATGCAAATCGGACTGCTCTCCGCCGTGCTCATTTCCATCAACAACCTCCGCGACCGCGCGGAAGACGCCACCACCGGCAAACGCACGCTCGCCGTACGCTGCGGTCACCACGTGGCGGTGGCAGTGATTGCCCTGGAACTGACACTCGCCGCCGCCGCCGGCCTCGCCTGGGGCCGTTGCGGACATCTGCCCTTCGCGGCGGCCAGCCTGCCGGTCATCATGTTGGGATGGCGGCTGGTCCGCGGCGTGGCGACCCAGCCGCCCGGTCCCGCCTTCAACCGCCTGCTGGCCCTCGGCGGCGTCCTGCTGTTGTTGTTTGCCGCGGTCTTCCAGGTGGCGGCCCTGCGCTAGAACCCTTGAAGACGTGAATTCACAGTTCCCGATCCCGGCGGAAAATGAGTTGGCACTTTCTGGCGTTGCAGACGAATTCGTGAATCATCCGCGCATGGGTTTGCGGGTGGCAGCAGTGCCGATGCGGTGTCATGTCTAGCGCGTACTTGATCATTGAATGTTGGAAGTCGAATGTTGAAATCCTCGGCGTGCCTCATGGGAACCCCGCAGCTCTAACGGTTTAGCCACAGCGGAGTGGCGGGCTGCGCCCTTCCCACCGCACTCCAGACTTTGGCTCGCGGCTGGGCAGGTGAAGGTATGACATCTTGAGAGATTTGCTGCAAACGGCAGATCCAACCGGTCCGAGTGATAATATCTCCAGTCCAAGCCATCCGGCACCCGCACCGAGCAAGATGAGCAACACCAATGCGACCATTATCCTGCGGCGGCGACGACGAGCTGTCCGGACAGCGGAGGCTGAAGCTTCAGCCTCGGCCCGAGCGGCCTCGGCACGGGCGAGATGCTCCTGTCGGTCAATCTCCGTTCGGCGCTGGTCGAGGTGGCAGAGTCGCTCCGCGAGGTCTGCGGCGTTGGGCAGGCGGCGAGCCCAATCCTGTTCAATGAAGCGCAAAGGACAGATAACTATGACCACCGATGACAGTAGAGTAGAGAGCAGCGGGCGGCTTGCGCCAATCCCGCTGCTCCCCCTCGTCAAACCGGACGTGCAGATTTCCCGCATCCGGCTTTCTTGCAAGCATTTCGTCATAGGCGTTGAAGTCCAATGCTTTCTGATTTAGC
>JAPLUI010000299.1 GCA_026397725.1 Verrucomicrobiota bacterium
CCCCACCACCATGGCAACCACAATATCAAAACAAGTGAAACAAATCGAGGATAGCATCAGCCGGATCAAACACGCTCTGGACCAGCTCGGGCCAATGCGGCCCGGTTCGATCAGCCGCCAATTCCGCAATCCGCAGGAGCGCAAGACACCGTTTTACCAAATCAGCTACACCCACCAGATGAAGAGCCGGACGGAATACCTGCGGAAGGAGAATCTCACGGCGGTCCGGGTGGAGGTGGCGAATTTCAAGCGCTTCCGCAAACTGGTTGACCAATGGGCCGATGCGGCGCTAAAACTCTCCCAGCTCAAGACCCGCCTCGGGCTTCATTCCAGCGAATCATGAGCCGGAGAACTCCCCACTCTTGAGTAACCTTGTTTAACCTTGTTTAATATACCAGGAACTTTGTGGGCATGTGACGAGGGCGGAGTTTAGCGGGAGAGGTGGGGAGAAAATCAGTGCATCCCAGAAAGGCGCAAGCAGTATTTTGATAATGCACCAGGAACCTTGAACCTTAACCTACATCCCAGAAGGCGCAAGCAGCTTTTTTGATAATAATAATACACCAGGATAATACACCAGGAACCTTGTAACCTTGCGTACGGCTGCCGGGTCACATTGAGGCAGAGGCTGAGGTTCAGGCACAAGTTAGGTTCAAGCGCTGCGGTGCCAGCGCCGTGTCGCGCTGCAGGAATCGCATTCCGGCCAGCCAGAACAGGCCCGCCGCCACGAACATCACGCCGACCACCACGAACGCGCTCGTCATGCTGTAGCGGTCACTGATGACCCCGATGATGACCGGCGAGATCACGTCGCCAAAGGCGTGGATGACGAAGATGTTGAGGGCGAAAGCGGCGGCACGGATCGATGGATGGGTGACATTGGCCAGGATGGTGTTGGTCGGCCCGGTGCTGAAGAACAGACAGAAGCAGGTGAGGAAGAGCCATAGCCAGATCCAATTGAAATCCGCGTACATGGTCAGCAGCATGAACGGAAAGCCCGCCAGCATCGCGACGCCAGACACGAGGAAATAGGAGCCGGAGAACCGGGCCCGCAGTTGGTCGCCGACGATCCCGCCCAGCAGAGTTGCCGAGAGTCCCGCCACGACCGTGATGGCGCCGAAGATCGTGGTCGCCGACTCCGGGGCGCCGGATTTGCGGCTGAGGAAATAGGGCATCCAGAACGCAATGCCGCCGATGGCGAAAGTCATCGCGGTCATGCCGAGCGTGCAGAACACGTATGACGGCGTGCGCAGGAGGATGGCATAGTCGCGCCAACCGATCTTGCGTGCCGCCTGGCCCCGCACCAGGTCCGCCTGACCGCGCGGCGGTTCCTTCATGAAAAAGCTCCACAGCCCCAGCAAGATCCCCGGCACCACGACGAGGAAGAAGGCCCAGCGCCAGCTCTCGGCCTGCAAGCCGAGCACCCGGTGGCCCCAGGCACCGATGCCCGATCTGGCCACGGCGTCGCCGAGCATGTAGCCGAGGGCGCTGCCCACCGGGATGGCCATGTAGAACCAGGCCAAGACCTGGCCGCGGACCTTCACCGGATAGAAATCCGCGATCACGGTGGGCGCGACGGGTCCGTAGGCCGCCTCGCCGATGCCGACGAAACACCGCGTCGCCAGCAGCATGAAAAACCCCGTGGCCAGGCCCGAGCCGCCGCTGGCCAGACTCCACAGGATCACGCCGACCCCGATGAGCATCCAGCGCGAATGCCGCTCGGCCAGCTTGCCAAACACCGGCGCGCCCAACATGTAAACCACCATGAACGCCATCGAGAGCACGCCCACCACCGCGTTCTCCGGCTTGAAACCCAAATGGTCCTGGCACCAGCCGAGCATGGCATTGAGCGTCGCGTCGGTGCTGACGCCGTCCTTGCCGAAGAAGGCCGCCTTCACCTGCGGCACCACCGCCGCCAGCACCTGCCGGTCGAGGTAGTTGAACAAGTTGATGAGCAGCAGCAGCAGCAGCGCCGGGCGTGCGCCGGGAAACGGGGTGGCACGACCGGAGTCTGCGGCGGAAGAGGTCGGGAGAGCATTCATGGAGGGGGTCGGGTGTCGCATCATTCGGGTGTCGCATCATTGCGGGCGCATGGCAGCGTGCGAGACCTACCATGCTTGGAATGCCCCCGCAAGGGCCGAGATGAACGGTGCCGAAATGAGCTAAAAAACCAAGGTTGAAAATATTTTCAAATTTTTCTTGCCGGAATTGGGAAAATAGGGTAAAAGCTCTGCCGCTCGGGTGCGTGTAGTTGAAAATGCTACACGCTTGTAGTGGGAAACATGCGGCATTCGTTGCAGATTTCGCTACAGATTTGCCTTCTTCGACCGCCCGCTCCCGCTCCTGCCCCATGAAGAAACGCCGCAAGACAACCTCACTTGAAAGAAGCAGAATCATAGACGCCAACTCGCCCATGCTCACCATCCGGCACCTCGCTCTCATGTCCTTGGCCACCCTGGCGCTCGGCACCGGAAGCCCGTTGCAGGCCGCCAAAGTGGTGGCGGCCCCCGTTGCCACCCCGGCGAAAGATCAATCGACTCCCACCCCGCAAACGAGCGGGGGTGGTTGCACCCTGATGATCGGCTACTACAAGAACCATGCCTGGGCGATCAGGCCACTGTCAATTTACTTGGGCACGCGCGGCGGTGCCAAGACCCTGGTGGTGAGCACCCAACAGATCGGGGTCGATGTCCTCAACCAGAAAGTCTATGGCGCTGCGTCCAACGGGATCACCAAACTCTATGCCCAACTGCTGGCCGCCAAGATCAGCAACCTGGCCGGGGCTGATCCGAGTGCCGTGGCGGGCGTTTTCGTTCAAGCGGATGACTTCCTGGCGACCCATAATTATCTGGATTGGAGCAAACTGAGTGCCACTAAGCAGAAGGACGTGCTGGCTTGGCACGACTCGTTGGACAGCTATAACAATGGCTTCACCGGGCCCGGCCACTGCGGAAGCACCGTGCCGCCGGTCACCCTCGCCCTCGCCTGTGTCGCGCAGAGCACCGGAACGCAGGGCGTGGCCTATCTTTCTGCGCTGGTGGCCAGCGGCGGAACCCCGCCCTACACCTTCGCGATCACGGGTGGCTCCTTGCCTCCGGGCCTGGCTCTCGACCGGCCGAGCGGTGCCATCAGCGGCACGCCGACGGCGGGGGGGGCCCTACTCGTTCACGGCTGCCGTGACGGACTCCAGCCGCGGCACCGCCCAGACGGCGAGCGTCACTTGCGGTATTGGCGTTGAAGAGGGAGGTTCGTCGGATCTTCCGGTGACGATCGGGAATTTCGTGTGGCTGGACCGCAACGGCAACGGAGTGCAGGACAGCGGCGAGCCGGGCATCCCCGGAGTGACGCTCACCTTGACGGGTACCGACGCGAGCGACGCGGCGGTGACGGACCACGCGACGACAGCTTCCGACGGCAGCTACCAGTTCACGGAAATGCCGGGGACATACACCGTGACGGTGGACGCGAGCAACACGACGGGTAACGGGGCGCTGGCAAGCTACAGGCCGACGGCAACCGGCATGGGCACCACGGAAACCGACAGCGACGTCAACCCGAGCGGGACAACACCGGCGGCCCTGGCCTCGGCAGCAAGCGACCTGAACCTCGACTTCGGCTACACGCCGACCTTCAGCCTGGGCAACCGGGTGTTCGCGGACAATGGCGCGGGCGCGGGCACGGGCGGGGTCCCCAATGACGGCATCCGGAACGGCGACGAGCCGGGAATTGCGGGGGTGAGCGTGGCCTTGTTTGCATACGGTGGCACCAGCAAACTGCAGAGCATCGTCACGGACAGTGACGGTTTCTATCGGTTTGACGGCCTTGACGCAGGTACCTACGTGGTCGTGGTGGATGTGGCCAGCTCGGGCGACGTGCTGGCGGGCATGATCAGCAGCGCCGGGGCGAGCACCGACCTGACACTGGCTGGCGACTCCCGGGATCATGGCCTGGACACCCCGCTAAGCATCGGCTCGGTGGTCAACGGCATCGCCAGCGGGCCGGTGACCTTGGGCTTGGGCCTGCAACCGACGGGCGAAGCCACCGCAGGCACTGGTGCCGGCACCAACGGTCCCACCGGGGACGTGGCCGATCAACTGGTCGTGGATTTCGGTTTCACGCTCCAGAGGTGCCCGGATCGCTGGAGCGATTGGGTGGCCGAATGGGGAATTGGCGAAACAGACCTCACCGGAAACCCGGATGACGACCGCTACAACAACCTCATCGAATACGCCTTCTGCCTGCCACCGAACAGCGGGGCCTTGAAGCCCTTCTGCCTCGTCCCCGGCATCGATTCCACGATTGACGGCGTTTACCGCCGCACCGTGGGCGGTGCCCAGGATGTCACCTACTCGTTGGAATACAGCCCCTCCCTCACCCCAACCACCTGGACGGCAATCCCGATCATGATCGGCACCGGCATCGACGCCAACGCCACGGTCACCAACAATCGCGACGGCACCGAATACGTCCGCATCAGCAACCTTGAAAAGCTAACCACACTCACCGGCGGCCAGGGCTTCGTGCGCATGCGGGTGGACCCCATCACCGGTGAGACCGGTGAGCTTCCCGCCTTCGCCGAGGTGCTCGGCTGGACGGAAACGCTCTTGGAGGGTGACTGCTACAAGACCTACAACACTCTGTATCTGCGTTGCTCGTCCTTCACCGGCAAGGTGGACACCCCGGACGGAGTCAGCGGGCAAACGCTCAACTTCGCCAAGAGTGCGGGCACCGTGAGCATTGCCTCCCTGCTGAAGCCAGGCGATGCCTACTACCTCGAAGTGACCTCCCCCGGGGCCAACGAGGGCCAACGCTTCGACGTGGTCTCCGCCGATGTCAACAGCGTGACCGTGGCCGCTGCCAGCCCGCTGAGTGATGGCAGTCCCCCGTTCAACACGCTTGCCGGCCTGCCGCCCACCAGCCTGGCTGGTGCCAGCGTGGTGCTCCGCCGTCACTGGACGCTGGGTGAAATGTTCCCGGTCGCTAACTTCTACGCTGACATTGATTCAAACGTCGCAGATCGGGTGGAAATCCTAGCGGCAGGCGGCTATACCGCCTATTTTCTCTGGAGCAACAACGGTGGCTCACCGCTGTGGGTCAAGGATGGTGACGTCCTCTTTGCCGACCAGAGTGCGACCGTGATTCCGCCCGGGCAGGGGATGTTTGTGCTCAAGCGCAACGCGGGTATCACGCTGTTCTCGTACGGCGAAGTGCGTGCCAACAAGTTCATTCGCCCGCTTTACGTCGGCGACAACCTGGTCGGCGGCGGCTATCCGATCAACCAGTCCGCCACCGGCACCGGCAGTCGCCAGATGAACCTCGCCTTCGGCTTCTACGCCGCTGGCGGTTCTAGGACATCCGACATTTTCGCCATCTGGAATGGTGATGCAGTGCTCAACGCCACCGGCTACAGCACATATTATTTCTTAACATATCCCGCTCGCGCCATTCTCAACTGGGTGAAGGTGAGCGATTTAGGTCTGGCACCTCAGGATGTAACGATTCTCATGCTCCGCGACCGTAGATCATGGTCAAGGTAAAAAAACGCTCTGCCCAACTACACCATTCCGTGCCCGTGGACACCCTGATCAACCCATCACCAACGATATTTCCCCTATCCTCAATTACTCGTTCAAGCGTCATGAAAACGATTCTATTTCGATGCATCCCGCTGATGGCGGTCCTTACGGCGACCGGTCACTCCCAGACGATCGTTTGGGGCAACGACCTTTCGCAAACAAAAATTCTTCTCGACAGCCCTGGCAATAATCTGAGTTCTGTTTCATTTACATTTGAGTTGGGGACGTTTGCTACATCGACGGGTGAACTTTGGACCCCAAACTCGGATAACATGGACGCATGGTTCAGCCATTGGTATATGTTTGGCTCCTCTTACATGAGCGACGAGACTTTCCAAGTCGAGGCGGAAAGTGTTGTGAAAAAGACAGACATTGTATTTTTTGGCAAGCCTGCCTACATGTGGATCCGTAATTCGAAACCGTTATCAGGCGGGGGCAGCGAGTGGTTGCTGGTTGAAAGCGCCACATGGGATTTTCCTGCGCCGAAAAATTGTTGCAACAATGCAGACACTTGGACTTGGCATGTGGAAGATCTCAAGATTGCTGAGATCGTGCCCCTGGATGGCGCTCAGCAAGGTTACAAAGGATCCGGTGAGTATAACTACATTGAAAATCCAATAGCCCTGCAAACTGCCTACCCCTCGCTGCCCGAGCCATCTTCCGCGGTGATGGTGGTGGTGATCAGCCTGAGCGCCCTGGTGGACCGTCGGCGGAGGTGGGTTTCATAGTCACATGGCGTCGCGCCTCGGGCGGCGGGCCATTCGCTGTGCTTCATGCGCCTGCAAGCTGCAGCCGCGCTTCCCACGCCCCGCGACATGGGTCCGCAGCGTGGACCGGTTTTCTCCTTGATGCGTCTTCTTCCCCCTCGCGGCCCGACTCCGCCCGACTCCAGATCTCTTGACATAGGGGGATTTTTCATTTCGTAGGGCGGGCGGGGTGAGGTGAGGACGGCGATTTGAAAAAGCGTATGAAACGGGCGGTTTGAAAAGGGCATGGTGTTAGGGGTCGTCTGCTTCAAGAACTTC
>JAPLUI010000342.1 GCA_026397725.1 Verrucomicrobiota bacterium
ACTATCCACTATCCACTATCCACTATCCACTATCTGCAATCCTCTATCCCTTATCGGCGTACGGCTGGCGCTTGGCTGGACCCCACGGATATTCCTCCCGGACGGGCCGGATTCCTGACCACCGCAGCCTGCGGATCCCCCGCCCGAAAAACCGCCGCCGCTTTACACTTTTCGGGGGTTTGCTTGACTAACTTTACACCTCTGTTAGATCGCCAAAACCCCATCCGGCCGACGTGCCTGAAACGCCTCTAGCCCTTATGGCTGTATCGATGCGGCCCAGATCACCCCCTCGGAAATCGCCCGTTTTCTAGCAGGTTTCGACGTGAAATAAGTGTAAAGCTGAAAAAACACCTTTCACATGATTTGGATGGGGGTGGGGAGACCCGAGGACTTTGTCACCACGCTTAATAGATTTCCTACTCACAATCAACGGGTTACGAAACATTCAAACGCTCGTTTTGTCGCCGCGTCTAACGATGTATTACAGTTAGATATATCTCATGCCCATCGGGATGGGCATTTCAATGCCTGCGGTGAAAACGATTATCAATAAATTTCAACATTTTTCTTGTCCTGACTGAACGGTTGGGTATTTTTTGATGTCGCACGGCGTGGGTCGGGTTCGCCGGGCAGCAAGCTGCGGAAACCATGCGACCATTAAAAGCCCCGACATGAAAGCAAACGGGAAATCCGGACAATCCGACGGCGGCGCACTTCGACGACACGGCTGGGTCATCCGCGCGGTGGGTGCCGGGCGACTGTGGGCCGTGTGGTCCATCATGATGGTGGCGGCGGCCGCACTCCTGCGGTTTCAATTCCTGCAAGGGCTGGGGATGAACGCGCCCTACATTACCTTCTATCCCGCGGTTGTGATTGCCGCGCTTTACGGCGGGCTGCGGGCCGGATTCCTGACCTTGACGTTGTCGGCGGCGGTGGGGATCTACTTCTGGGTCGAGCCGGTGCATACCTTCACCGTCAGGGAATCCGTTGACTGGCTGTTGCTGGTGACCTTCCTCACAACCACAGCGTTGATTTCCTTCGTGACCGAGGCCATGCACCGCGCCCGCGCCCGCGCCCACGCGGCCATGGAATGCGAGGCTGCGGCGCTGGCCCAACGCGAGGCCGATGAGCGCTTGCGTTTCGCCCTGGAGCAAAGCCAGATGGGCGAGTGGGACCTTGATCTGGCGGACCACACCGTGCTCCGCACGCTCAAGCACGATCAAATCTTCGGCTACGAATCGCTGTTGCCGGAGTGGACTTACGAGAGGTTCCTCGAACATGTCCTGCCAGAAGACCGCGCCGAAGTGGACCGGCGTTTCCGCGCAGCCAGCGCCACGCAGAGCAACTGGAATATCGAATGCCGCATTCGGCGGAAGGACGGCGCGCTGCGCTGGATTTGGGCGACGGGCGGCCATCAGCGCGACGCGACCGGACAAGCGCAGCGCATGGCCGGCATTGTGCAGGACATCACCGAACGCAAGCGGACCGAAGAATCGTTGCGGCGAACCAACCGTGCGCTGCGCATGATCAGCGAGTGCAATCAGGCGCTGATGCGTGCGACCAACGAAGCGGATCTGCTTCGAGCCATTTGCCGCATCACGGTTGAGCATGGCGGCTACCGCATGGCGTGGGTCGGTTTCGCGGAACACAACGAGGCCAAGTCGGTGCGCCCCGTCGCCCAAGCCGGCTTCGAGGCCGGCTACCTCGATACCGTGAACATCACATGGGCCGACACCGAGCGCGGACGTGGCCCCACCGGCGCAGCCATTCGCACCGGGCAGCCGGTCATCGCACGGGACATGTCCAGCGATCCTGCCTATGGCCCGTGGCGGGCGGCGGCGATCCAACGCGGTTACGCCTCGTCGGCCACGCTGCCATTGACCAGTGGCAAACGCGCGTTCGGTGCCTTGATGGTCTATGCCGGCGAGCCAGACGTGTTCAATGCGGAGGAAGTCGCGCTGCTCACCGAGTTGGCCGGCGACCTCGCCTACGGCATCACGGCGCTACGCACCCGAGCTGAACACGAACAGGCGGAGGCGACGCTGCGGGCGAGCGAGGAGGAGTTTCACTCTCTGGCCGAGGCCATGCCGCAGATCGTCTGGGTCACTCAGCCCGATGGTGCGAACATCTATTTCAATCAACAATGGGTGGATTACACCGGGCTGACGCTGGAGGAAAGCTCTGGTCATGGCTGGAACATCCCCTTCCATCCGGATGACAAGCTGCGAGCGTCGGATGCGTGGCAGCAGGCGACGGCCACCAGTGGCACCTACGCACTTGAATGCCGTCTACGGCGTGCCGATGGTGCCTACCGTTGGTGGTTGATCCGCGGCGTGCCCCTGCGCGACGCCGAAGGAAGAATCCTCAAATGGTTTGGCACCTGCACCGACATCGAGGACATCAAGCGGACAGAGGCGGCTTTGCGGCAAAAGGCGGAGGCACTCCGCGCCAGCAACGACGAACTGGAGCAGTTCAACCGCGCCATGATTGGCCGGGAATTGCGCATGATCGAACTGAAACAGGAGATCAACGAGCTGCGCTGTAGTTTGGGCGAACCGCCGCGCCATGAGACGGAACAGTTGCCGCTTAAAGAACAAGCCAATGGATAGGAAGCGATATCTGATATCGGGCGAACAGCTCCGTTACCTGGGGAGGTGCCTGGCCGCCAGCTTGGTCTTCCTTTACCTCGGAGCGATGATCATCCTCTTCCGTGGTGCTTATGAAGCCGTTTTCGAACCGCCGCTGTTGCTGCTCATCCTGAATACAACGTTTGCCGGCCTGATCCCCATTGTCGTTTCCATCATTGCTGCCAGAGGTTATCTTTTCAGCGGCTTGAACAGCCTGCTCTTCATGGGCTGCGGAATGATGACCTTTGGCTGCGGTGCCGCGATGGCCGGCTGGCTGGTGGACGGTCAGCAGGTGCCCAATGTGAACGTAACCATCATGAATGTGGGGGCGTTGCTGGGTTCCGCCTTTCATGCCATTGGCGCCATCATGGCCTTGAAGAAATCAACTCCGGAAACGAAGCCGGACCGTAGAAAATTCCTGCTCATCCTGGCTTACGCCGGAATGTTTCTGGTCGTGCTCGGTTGCACCCTGGCCACCCGCCGGGGCATCCCCCCCGCGTTTTTCATTCAGGGTGCCGGCCCGACCCTCTTGCGGCAGTGTGTCTTAGGGACGGCGGTGTTGTTGTTCCTGCTGTCCGCTCTGGTCAGCCTGATGCTGTTCACGAAAGGGCGCCGGCCTTTTCATTACTGGTATGCTTTATCCTTGATCATGATCGCCCTGGGGTTGACCGCGTTTTTCATCCAGAAATTTGTCGGGAGTCCCATCGGCTGGCTGGGCCGCTCGGGCGAGTATCTCGGAGGCATCTTTGCCCTGATTGCGATTCTGGGTATTGTCCGCGGCGCCCGGTTCAAGCGGGTGACCTTGTCCAACGCCGTGACGGAGCTTTTTCAGAATGCGGACGTGGGCTATCAAGCCCTGCTCGAAACCGTGGCCGACCCGATTGTGGCCTTTGAACGGGATGGCAAAATCGTTCTGTGGAATTCGGCGGCAGAAACAAGCTTTGGTTGCCGGAATCAAGAAGCCCTCGGAGCCTCTCTCTTCAGCCTGGTGATCGGCGAAGCTTCACTAACCGGTTTTCATGCCCTATTAGACGGACTCATCGCGCAGGGCAACCCCGGGCCTGGCCGCCCTTCGATGGAAATAGCGGGAAAAGCAAAAGACGGCAGAGCGATTCCCATGGATGTTTCTTCCTCCGCCAGAATGGGTGCCAAGGGTCAATGGCTATTTGTTTCCGTCTTCCGGGACATCAGCGAACGGCAGGCGGCCACGGCCAAGCTTCTCGCGCTGAATGAGAGCCTGGAGCGGCGGGTCGAGGAAAGGACCCGTGCGGTTCGCGAGAGCGAGTTTCGCTGGCACTTTGCCATCGAGGGATCCGGCGATGGACTCTGGGACTGGAACGTGCCGGCCGGCACGGTGTTTTTCAGCCCGCGCTGGAAGGCCATGCTCGGCTACGCGGAAGAAGAGATTGGCAGCAGCCTCGACGAATGGAGCAAACGCGTTCATCCCGACGATTTGGCGCAGGTCATGGCCGAGGTGCAGGCGCATCTCGCCGGAACGACACCGCATTACGCCAGTGAGCACCGCTGCCAGTGCAAGGATGGCAGTTGGAAATGGATTATCGACCGCGGCATGGTGGTCAGTCGGGATGCTGCGGGCAAACCGCTGCGCGTGATCGGCACCCACAAGGACATCACCGGGCGTAAGGAGGCGGAGAACAAAGCAAGACAAAGCCACGATCTGCTCGCCAACCTCGCCCAGTTGGTGCCCGGTGTTGTTTACCAATACCGGCTATTCCCGGACGGGCGTTCCGCATTTCCTTATTCCAGCCCTGGGATGAATGACATCTATGAAGTGACACCCGCAGAGGTGCGGGAAGATGCCACGCCGGTTTTCGGGCGGTTACATCCGGACGACTACGACCGCGTTGGCGATCTCATCCAGGAATCGGCCCGCACTCTGCGGACGTTTTATTGTGAATTCAGAGTCATCCTGCCGCGGCAAGGTCTGCGTTGGCGCTGGAGCCAGGCGCAACCGGAACGGATGGAGGATGGCAGCACTCTTTGGCACGGCATCATTTCTGACATCACCGAACGCAAGCAGGCGGAGGCGGCGCTGACCGCTTCCGAAATCCGCTATCGCGGGCTGTTTGAATCAGCCCGGGACGGCATCCTGATCCTTGGGGCCGAGACGGGAATGGTGCTGGACGTGAATCCGTTCTTGATCGGGCTGTTGGGTTTCTCGCACGAGCAATTTCTGGGCAAGAAGATTTGGGAACTGGGCTTCTTCAAGGACCTCGTCGCCAACCAGGACAATTTCGCGGAATTGCAGCGGAAGGAATACCTCCGCTACGATGACCTGGCGCTGGAAACCATTGATGGGCGGCGGATTCCGGTGGAATTCATCAGCAACGTTTCCTTGGTGAACCAGCAAAAGGTGATCCAGTGCAGCATCCGCGACATCACCGAGCGCATGAAGGCTGAGGAAACCCTGCGCCAATCCCGCCAGGCGGCGCTCAACCTGATGAAGGATGCCGTCGAGGCGCGCGACCGGGCGGAGCAGATGAGCCAGTCGCTGCGGACGAGCGAAGAGAACTATCGGACACTGTTCCGCGAGATGCAGAACGGGTTTGCCCACAGCGAGATTATCTGCGACGCGCAGGGCCGTCCGGTTGACAGCCGTTACCTGACCGTCAATCCGGCTTTTGAACGCATCACCGGGCGGAAGGCGGAAGAGGTGGTGGGCAAGACCATTCTGGAAGTGTTTCCCGCCCTCGAACCGGGCTGGCTGGAGGCGTTTGGCCGGGTGGCGCTGACCGGCGAGCCGGCGCATTTCGAGATGAGTGCCGCTGAATTGGGGGTCACCTTCGACGTGACGGCGTTTCGGCCAGCGCCCAACCAATACGCCTGCACTTTTTCCGACATCACCGAGCGCAAGCAGGCGGAAGCGGAGATTCGCGAGTTGAACCGCACCTTGGAGCAGCGCGTGCAAGAGCGTACCGCTGAACTGCTGGCCGCCAACGAAGAGTTGAGTGCCTTTGCCTACGCCGTCTCCCACGATTTGCGGCAGCCGCTGCGCGCCATGAATGGGTTCAGCCGGGCTTTGTTGGAGGACCACGGCGCGACGCTAACAGGCGAAGCCTGCGGGCATCTGGACGAAATCATTCTGGCCAGCCGGCGCATGGGTGAGTTGATTGATGGCCTGCTGCGACTCTCCCGCAGCACGCGGGGCGAACTGCGGCGCGACGCGATGGATCTCTCGGCCCTGGCCACGCGCATCCTGGGCGAACTGGCGGCTGCGGAACCAAATCGCCGCGTGAGCTGGACCGTCGAGCCGGGTCTGACCGCCCGGGGCGACGAGCGCATGCTCGAAGTGGTTTTGGCCAACCTGCTGGACAACGCCTGGAAATACACGGCCAACACGCCGCAGCCGAAGATTGAAGTTGGAGCGATGGAGTATGGGAGTAATGGGGTATTGGGAACAGCCCAAGATTCCACCTCCGCCCAGCACTCCACCACTCCACCACTCCACCACTCCAACGTCTTCTTCGTTCGCGACAACGGTGCCGGCTTCGACATGAAACATGCCGCCAGACTTTTTCAGCCCTTTCAGCGCTTGCATCGGGAGGACGAGTTCCCCGGCATCGGCATCGGTCTGGCCACGGTACAGCGCATCGTCCATCGCCACGGCGGCACAATCCAAGCCACCGCCGCGCCGGGAGATGGCGCAACATTTGTCTTTAGTCTGCCGTATTCAGCCAGTATAAATGACGAGGAAAAGCCATGAATATCAAAACCATGAATGTAAAATCCATCCTTCTGGTGGAAGACACGCGCCAGGATGAAATGCTGATCCTGCGTGCTCTGAAGAAGATCAATCTGGCCAACGAAGTCGACGTCGCGCGCGACGGCCAGCAAGCCCTCGACTACCTGTTCCGGGAAGGCGAATTCGCAGGACGCGCAGGACCGGACTTGCCCACAGTGGTACTGCTCGACGTCAACCTGCCGCGGGTCAGCGGCCTGGAGGTGTTGGAACGCCTGCGCGCTGACCCGCGCACCCACCTGCTGCCCATCGTTATCCTCACGTCCTCCGACGAGGAGCGGGACCGGTTGAGCAGCTATGAGACCGGTGCCAACAGCTTTGTGCGCAAGCCGCTGGATTTCGCCGAATTCGCCGAGACGGTGGCACGGCTAGGTGTCTATTGGCTGGCCACCAACGAACCGCCCCAAGGATAACCGCCCATGAGCATCCCCCTCAACCTTCTGATCATCGAGGACAAGTCGGCCGATTTCCGACTCATCGTGCGCCACTTGGAGAAGCACGGCCTGACCGCGCGTTGCCACTGCGTGTCAAGTATCGAGGAGTTGGAAGCGGCGGTTGAGCAGGGCGGCTGGGACGCCGTGCTATCCGACTACAGCGTGCCGAAGCTGGATTTTGAACATACTCTTGGCCTCCTTCGAGCGCGGCATCCTGACCTGCCGTTGATCCTCGTTTCCGGCAGCGTCGGCGAGGAAAAGGCGGTCGAATTGCTCAAGCTGGGGGTCTGGGATTTCGTGCTCAAGGACAACCTGACCCGCTTGGTCCCTGCCATCGAGCGCGGACTGAGGGATGCGACCGATCGCCTGGCTCACAGACAGGCGCAAGAGGCGCAGCGTGCTTCGGAACTCCGCTATCGCCGACTCTTTGAGGCGGCCAAGGACGGCATTCTGATCCTCGATGCCAAGACCGGGATCGTGGTGGACGTGAATCCGTTCCTAATCGAGATGCTGGGTTACACGCATGAGGTGTTCCTTGGCAAGAGGGTCTGGGAACTGGGGTTCTTCAAGGATATCCTTGCCAACCAGGACAACTTCGCAAAGTTGCAGGAGAAAGAATACATCCGCTACGAAGACATGGCCTTGGAAACCGCTGACGGGCGGCGGATCGATGTGGAGTTCGTCAGCAACGTCTATCTGGTGAACCACCACAAGGTGATCCAGTGCAACATCCGCGACATCTCTGCGCGCAAGCGGGCGGAGGCGGCACTCCATCTCGCTCTCGCGGAGAAGACCTCCCTGGTCATGGAAATCCACCACCGGGTCAAGAACAACCTGGCAATCATGGTCGGCCTGATGAACATGCAAGCACACCAAATCAAGCACCCGGAAGCCTTGGCGGCCTTGGCCGACACCAAAGCTCGGTTGTTTTCGATGTCGTTGCTCCATGAGATGCTCTATAGCGCAGGCCGGATGGACCAGGTGGAAATCCAGAGTTATTTGCAGCGGCTTTGCCGCCACATATCACAGTCCCATGGCCTGTCGGCACTGGGGATTCAAATCCAGAACTCCCCGTCCGCCCCGCTGACGGTGGGAATCGATCAGGCGGTGCCGTGTGGCTTGATTGTCAGCGAACTCGTATCCAACACCATCAAACATGCTTTCCCCAATGACAGGCAAGGCAAAGTGACCGTTGATATGGTGCTGGCAGCTCCGGACATTGTCACTCTTCGCGTGACCGACGATGGTATCGGCCTGCCGGATGACCTGCAGATCGATCAGATTGGCACCCTCGGTCTGCCCTTGGTCGACGCTCTGACCCACCAACTTCGGGGAACGCTCGAAATCCAGCGTGGACTCGGGACCACCTTTGAAATCCGCTTTCCGCTCCAACCGACAACCCCAGCATGACATGAAATCACGCCGGTTATTGATCGTTGAAGATGAAATCATTCTGGCCATGAACTTGCGGACACGCTTGACCGACATGGGCTACAGCGTGGTCAGCATAGCCAGCACCGGTACCGCTGCCATAACTGCGGCGGAACAGCACCAGCCTGACCTTATCCTGATGGACATTCGTCTCTACGGTGGAATGGATGGAATTGCCGCCGCCCTGGAAATCCGCAGGCACCATGACATTCCCGTGATCTTCATGAGCGCCTACGGAAACGAGGAAACACAGCAGCGCGCTGCGGCGACTGAGCCTGCCGGGTTCCTTTCAAAACTAACTGACGACCTGGATTTGCGTGCGGCGATTGAAACGGCGCTGGCCGGTCACCAAGTCAAATAGTTGATCAACCGAGGCAAGTACCGGTTATAGGGATAATCACCCCATCCACATCTCCAAATCCGCCATCGCCGCCCTGACGTTACCCTTGGCTCCTTCAGCGATCTGGCGGGTAATCCCAATTGGAGCGCCCCAGCGCCGGAAGAGGAATGCCGCGAGACGCTCGTTGTCCGGTGGCTGGAGGCGGACCGATTGGAAGCGGGTCTGGAAGCGTTCCGTTAGACCGGTCAGGTCAAGGTTGGTGGTGCCAAGGAACGCGTGACCGGGTTTCATCCGGTCGAGATAGGTAAGGAGCATGTCCTGGGCATCCTTCGAGCAGCGGTCGAGTTCATTGACAATTTTGATGGACCACGGGCCGAACATGGACGCATAGGCAAGCGAGCGGGTCCATTCACTTATCCTGGAGCGGAATTTGGAAAACCGCGGATTACGCGGATTACGCGGATCGTTACTACTCAGGTATGGCAGAATCATTGATGGCAGAATCATTTCAGAATTGGAAAAAGTCATTGGATCAACCCCTGTCTGTGCGCATTCGCACGCAGACAGGCCGACCAGTGATGAATCCCCCTCAGGACTCTTGAAAAATGATTCTGCCACACATGATTCTGCCATGAATTCTTTGGAACCTGAGTAGTAACGGGAATGGCAGAAAATATAATTGACTCGGGGTAGGGTGGGGCTAGAAAAGCTGTGTATGCATTGCAAAACTTTCATGAAACAACGCATCATTTCGTCCCTCGGTCTTTCCGTTTTGGCCGGCGTTTCGCTCGTCACTCCGGCTTTGGCCGTGGTCAGCATCGACTACGCCTTTGTCGGCAACGTGAACAATGCGGCGGACAGCACCGGCTACGGCGCAGTGGGCTATGCCTACAAGATAGCGAAAAATGAGACGACCATCGGGCAATACGCCGCGTTCCTCAACGCGGTGGCCAAGACCGACACCTACTCGCTCTACAGCACGAGCATGACTACCAGCGCCATTGCCGGGATCACCCGCGGCGGCAGCGCCGGGGGCTACACGTATGCGCCGGTGGCCGGCAGCGAGAACAAGCCGATCACCTATGTGAGCTGGTTTGACGCGGCGCGGTTCTGCAACTGGCTGCACAACGGGCAGCCGAGCGGGGCGCAAAATGCCAGCACCACCGAGGACGGGGCCTACACCCTGCTCGGGGCGATGAGCGACGTGAGCGTCTTCAAGAACGCGGCGGCCAAGGTCTGGATTCCCAGCGAGAACGAGTGGTATAAGGCGGCGTATTATGACGCGACGAAGGACGGCACGGGCGGGTACTGGGCGTATCCGACGCAGAGCAATTCGATGACCACCAACGACCTTGGCGTGGCGGGAGCGGCGAATTACAAAGATGCCAGTGGCTACGCTACCTATGTTGGCGGCACTTCGTCGGGCATCACCGATGTGGGAGCGTATGGCGCGAATTCGGACAGCTTCTACGGCACCAACGATCAGGGCGGGAACGTGTGGGAATGGAACGACGCCGTCACCTCCGGCTCGTGGCGCGGGCTGCGCGGGGGCTCCTGGGACCTCTACGGCAGCTACTACCTGTCCTCCTCGTCCCGCGGCAACAACCTCCCGTCGGACGAGTACGCCGGCGCCGGGTTCCGGGTTGCCAGCGTCCCTGAACCAAGTTGCGTGGTCCTGACGCTACTCGCCAGTGGGATGTTGGTGACTCGCCGGAAACGCTGATCCTTCCCGTGGCTGCTTTGGAATTGTAGCGGCGGTCTATGACCGTCGTTAGCGAATGCATCGCGCATCTCTTTGGCATCGACGCTCACAGAGCGCCGCTACAAGGCGATCCTGCGCCGGCGTTGTAGCGGCGGTCTATGACCGTCGTTAGCGAATGAGGTGCGCCGTCACAGTTGTGTCGCCAGGTTTCCGCATCTCTTTGGCATCGACGCTCACAGAGCGCCGCTACAAGGCGATCCTGCGCCGGCGTTGTAGCGGCGGTCTATGACCGTCGTTAGCAAATGAGGGTGTCGTCGCAGTTGTGTCGCCAGGTTTCCTCATCTCATTGGCATCGACGCTCACAGAGCGCCGCTACAAAACACGCTCATAGAGCGACGCTACAAGACCGGTCGTTGACACCGCCGCCGGTGCGTGAATCCGGCGTTCCTGCAAAATCTTGATTGGCTGATCCAGCCCGAGGCCCTGCGCTCGATGGCGGCGGCCTCCCGTTCGTTCCTTGATCGCGGAGCCGCCCTGCCCCAACCCGGCCAGTCCAGCCCGCTCCTGAGTGTCGAGGATGGCATCGGCGTGGTTGCCATCGAGGGGCCGATGATGCGCAAGCCCGACGTTTTCGCCCGCGTGCTTTTCAGCGCCACCGATTCCAACATGATCGGCGACGCCATTCGCGAGGCAGGCCAGCGCGACGACATCAAGGCGGTGTTTCTGGACATCGACTCACCCGGCGGCACCGTGGCCGACACACCGGAACTGGCAGCCACCGCCGCCTCTATCAATGAGCGCAAACCGGTCTATGCGTTCTCATCCGGCCTGATGGCATCGGCGGCCTACTGGGTCGCATCCCAAGCCCGCGCCATCTATGCCACGCCATCCGCCCAGGTCGGGTCCATCGGTGTCGTGCAGGCCGTGATTGATGATACCGCCGCGCTCGATGCCGAGGGGATCAAGGTGGAAGTCTTCTCCGTCGGCAAATACAAGGCGATGGGTGCACTCGGCACGCCCTTAACCGATGACCAACGCGACTTGATCCGTTCCAACCTCGCGGAGAACGCGCAGGAGTTTCATGCCGCCGTGCTTGCGCGGGGTCGCTCGATTCCTGCCGAGGCGATGGAAGGACAGACTTTCAGCGGTCGGCAGGCCCAGCGCTTCAATCTGGCAGGCACCGTTCCCGACCGCGCCGAGGCCATGCGCCGCCTGCGGGTGTATCACGCGTCGGTTGACACGCAATCCTGTGCGATGAACACCGCACCCGAAGACTTGCTAGTCGAAGCCCGCACCCAGGTCGCCGACCTCCAGCGGAATTACAAAGCCCAGGCCGACCTGTTGGCCGAAGCCTCCACCAACCTTGATTCGCTGCGCGGCGAAGTCGGATTGCTCACAGCCGAAATCGACACGCTCAAGTCAGAGCGTGATTTGGCGACAACCAACGCCACCACGCTGCAAACCCGTGTTGCCGAACTCCAGGCGTCGCAGGCTGATTTCGACACCCGTGTCCAGACCGAGGTTGCCCGCGTCGTGGCTTCCACCGGCACCACGCTGCCGGCCCGCGTCACTCCAGCCGGTGATGCCACCCAGGCCGCCGAACTCCACGCGCGGTTTGCCGCCATCACCGACCCCACCGCCCAGACCCTCTTCTGGCGCAAGCTCACCCCCGAACA
>JAPLUI010000156.1 GCA_026397725.1 Verrucomicrobiota bacterium
ACGCCCTGGTCCAACTGCGCGTCTCAAAATCCATCGCCCGCTGGCTTGGCGTGGCCCGCATGCCCAGCGCCAAGGACCTTGAGGACCGCTGGTGGCCGACCCATCCGCCCTAGCCCCCAAACCCATCGCCAACTCCCGGCAGAGTCCGAGCGACGTGGGTGCCACCCCCGATGCGGCAGCATCCCCGCGCCGCGCCCGGCTCCGCCAAATCGCGTCCAAACCCGCCCTCAGGCCATCCCGCGAAAACGCCACCCCACCTAACACCACGGGCCGCGGCCTTCAATCCATGCATTTCCATGCCTCGGCACGCGCAGCGTGGCTACCATTTCGGAATCGCTGAGCAGCCTTGATCATGCTTGCCAAGAATGCGATCAACGGCGCAGGCTGCCGCACATTTGCCGCACTCGGTCGATTGATAGCCCATCAGTTTCGCCGAAATTCTGTTCATGATGTCAGTGACGACCGCGGGGTCTCTCCCTCGGCTTTCTTCCGGGCGTTCGAAGTAATGGGCATCGTCGCGGATTTCCAACTCGTCGATAGAGTAACTTCCCAACGGAGCATTCCAAACCAGCAACCGGATCGACGGGCTTTTCCCTTCGGCGTAGAGAAGTTCCGGATAAAAGACCGTGCCGCGCCAGAGGTTGTGATCGTAATTGTGCTGAAGCACTAACGATTTCGCCCCCGCATCGACCAGCGCGTCGATCACACCCCAACTCATCGTAGGCTCATCGCGCATGATGACGTTCCTGGTGGATCCCACGCCCGTTTTGTCCTTGAAAGAACGGTCCGCATAGTAGGTTGATCGCGCCAGTTCTTCGGCTCCCCAGTTACTCTGGGCCAGATCGCCCAGAGCCGCACCATACGCGAACCGTCCCTGCCGCAGACGGGTCCTCAACGTCTCGAACCAGTCCGCGCTGCGCACCGTCAACGCACCATCCAGTTGATACGTGCCTTCCACCTCCAGGCGGACCTTCGCGTCATCCTGCCATGTGTCCGAGTCAGGCATGTATTTCAACAACGCCTGATCCCAGAACGACGGCCAGGTTTTTGTCCGCAAATTTTCCTGATAATCTGTGTAGCCAATGTCCTGATGCGAATTGTGCGCCACGTACAAGCGCCAGTGACGTATTTTTTCTGCGCGAGCATTTGCTGGCGAAGTCACGCACCGGTGCCAGCACTGTTATCAAACAGGGTGAATGTGACGTCATCTCCGTCCTTGTTCAGCTCGGCCACATATACCACTTTCGCATTTTCACCGGCGACCAAGCTACCCAACGCCTCGATGTAATCCACCTTCCCCGGCACGCTGATTTTCACCCACGCGTCGAATGGTCGCGACTGTTTGTTTTCAATCGTCAATGTCGTCTCGGATTTCAGCACGCCGGCATCATCGATGATCCACGGGCTTTGCACGACTTTCGTAAGTGTCACCGAATCCGCGAAGGCTGCTAAACCCATCGCCATCCACAACCACACGAGCCTAAGAAGTCTCATTGCTTCGCCTTCTCAGGTATCGTTATCGCATGACCGGAACCGTCGCCTACCGCAACGCGATGCGTGCCGACGGGCAGATTGGTCAACGTGATTTGTGCGTCCATGGGAGAACCGTTCTTGACGGCGAGGCGCACATAGCGCGACACCTGACCGTCCACCCTAACAGGCACCGGCCAGGTGGTCCATCGCGCACCCGTAGAACCCGGCTGGCTGCCGGAAAACCTGACGCGAACAGCGCCGTTATCGCCGACAACCTCGTCATGGGTCACCTTGAGTTGCAGAGGCGTATTCCTACCACTTGCCATGTCGGTTTCAGCGGGCAGAACATTCCAGCCTTCCACCATCAGATACGGCGGCTTGCCATGAAGATCCTTGGTGCGAAACCGTACGGTGAGCTGGCGTTGTTCGCGGGGCAGGAGCAGAAGCGCGTTTTCGGTCCAGAAACCCGGCAACACCTCCTCGCCCTGCGGCCCCTTCAATACTTCAAGCCAGACGTTCACCGCCGGAATGCCGGATGTATTATTCACGGTCAACTGAACCACCGTTTCGTCACCCTCTTCGAATTTCTTCAAGACCCGTGCGGTCACGGCGGCTGGCGGCAACGCCAGCAACTCATGGTAACGACAATCGCGCTGCACAAACGTTGCGGTCCGGTCCAATTCTCGGCCCTTTGGGTCTAACAGCTCAATCACGAGAAAGCGCAGCTTCTCGTCCTGTTTCAGGAGGGGCAGGTCTCCCAGAGACACGGTGGCGTCGGCAGGCACCGCAACCGTCCGTTCATCGCGGTGCTCAATCGCGCCGGACATATTGGCCACGGTGACGCGCAAGGTTAGATTGGAGCGTGCCTCCGGCAGCGTGCTGACGAGTTGGAGCGAGTGATCGTCGGCGCTGTGTTGCACGTGTAGCGGGCGGCACGCCGACTTCATGCTGTAATACCCCGCATTGGGACGCAAATACCAATCATAGACCTGCCACAGGAAACTCGGCCAGGCGGCGTTGGTTTTCCAGAGATGCGTGCCCGCATTCCGCGGACGGGCCTTGTTGGCGGCCTCGAAAATGGCGCGGTAGGAAAGACCGTTGTAGAGGTCCCCCATCGACAGGTAATCGCTCAGGCACGCTGGTTCGCCCAGGTCCTTGCGGATGATCTTGTCGGTATCACGAAATCCGCAATTGCCATCGGCTGCATCATGGTAACTCATGGTGCGATTGAACGGGGGCGTAGCCGGATCAGGCTGATTGTAGTCCGGTAGAAACCGCGCGACGGAATTCATAGGCGGCATTGAGACAAGGCCGATTTCATCGAGCGCCCTGCATCTATTCTCAGTGGCGAAAAGTTTGAAATACGCGGGCAGACGTATCATATTCCAGGGGCCGCCGCTCCAAACCTGCATGGATTCCTTGGCCCAGTCAGGTTCCGCGCTCGAACTCGGCAGCCAGGGACGCGTACCGTCCAGCTCGGGCAAAATCTTATCCTGCATCGGCACACCCAGATACTTCGGCGGCGGATCTTCGTTCCCTCCGCACCACACCAGCAAGCTGGGATGTCCGCGCAGGCGCAGCACACAGTCGCGCATGTTCGCCAGCCAGAGCGCCGGCTCATCGCAATCCGCAGGGTAACCCCATGAACGCTTGTTATAGCTATACTGGCTTTCGATGGAAGTACGCATCAGATCTTCCCAGACCATCACGCCCAAGCGGTCACACGTGTCAAAAAACACATCCGGCGGGACGATACCGCAACCGTTCACCCGCACCACGGTATGGTTGCCTTCCGCCATCAGGCGGATCTCATCCCGATACCGCTGCGCATCCCATCCCATCATGAAATCGGGAATCCACGCGCCACCGGTTAACCGCAACGTGCGGCCGTTCACCGTAAACGCGCGCCCGCCGCCTGGCAGAATGAAGCTGCCAACCTTGCGCACACCGAACAATCTTTCGGCGCAACCGCTCACCCGGCCATCCACGCGCGCCTCAACCGCAAGCCGGTACAGCGGCTGATCGCCGTAGGTCACAGGCCACCAGAGGCGCGGATTTTTCATCATCAATTCAGGATGCGCATCCGGCTTGAGAATGATTTCCGTGAGCGAACCGGCAGCCAAGGTGACGTTGGTCTTGACTTCCACGGTGGCACCCGAGAAACCTTCCGGCTTGATCTGCGCGGTCAGCTCGACCTTCTGTTCGCGTGCCGCCGCGTTCTCAAGATGCAAGCGCAAGGTCACGGCAGCCGCGTCACCTTCGGGGAGACGCACATCGGTGAACGCCGCCGGATCACGCACGGCAACCGGACCGGTTGCCTCCAGCCAGACGTTCTGCCACAATCCCATGTTGCGGTCGCGGGCGGCGGGCACCCAGTCCCAACCAACGGCACAGACTTGTGAGACGTTCCTCGCAATCGCATCATCCCCGCCGTTAGGCCCCAGGCTTCCGTTGATGCCGTCGAGCTGCTCATGCACCGGATCGCCGGGATGGTCGAGCGGATGGATGCGGATAGCGAGTGCATTGACTGTATCAGGATGAATCTGGCGTGTAATATCAAACCGGTAGCGTTTGAACATCCCGGCAATATCCTTCGCGTTACCGATCTGCCGGCCGTTCAGCCAGACATCCGCCCGGTAATTGATGCCATCGAGGTTCAGCCAAACCACCTTGCCGCGGTAGTCGCCGGGCACCTGGAATTGCCTGCAGAACCACCACGGCTTCGCCCACGGATTCGACTTGTCCGGCAGGTGGCTGAACCTGGCCAGGTCGAAGCGCTTGTTGTGCGCGTCGTTCGCGTCGGGAATCAGCATGTTGTTCGTTCCCACATAGGGGTCGGGATAGACACCGTGACGTACCAACGCGCTGAGCACCGTGGTTGGAACATCCGTCTTATACCAGGCGCCGCCAAGCTGGCCCGGCAGCGAAAGTTTCGCTCCATCGTCGCCGCTAAGCGCCGGCGATTGCATCTGCCAGCCCTGATCCAGCACGAGCGCGCCAGGCGGGACCGTGCCCAGCGGTTCGCCGGCAAGTGCCGACACGACAGAGAGCCAGACAGTTAACATCCATCCGGCAGGAACCGATAATTTGTTATTCATGGTGATTCAGTGATTGCCAACTTCACACTCTGTTCTATGTTTCTCATGGTATTGCTTTCTTGGTGTTATTGATAGTTTCATATATGTGCCGAAGTTCAGTCCGGGCTGGGCGCGACACAATCCGTCTCATCCATGCCACGAGCACTCGAAACGCCACGTTTCATCCGCTTTCTTTCACAAATTCGCCCACTTCGCGTTGCTGCCCGGAATACTTCTAACATGCGCGGAACTGCAAGGTGCCAGAGTTCCGCCCCGGGAGCAAACATACCGGCGGCGCTCAGGGTGGTGCCGGGGCTAGCCCCCGCACCGTTGTTCCACCAGGCTGCGGCGAGCCCGGAACTCACCGCATGATTCCCCGAGGTCAGGAGATTCCCCCAGGACAGGCATCCCGCAACGACATTAATCTGGTCATTGCCGTTCCAAGTGCCGGCAAGTCCGGTTCCGGCGGCCTGGCCGTTGAGGTCGCCGACAGCCTGGGCGAACGGCTCATGGATCACGAGGGCGGGGGCGGGTCGCACGGTGACGGTCAAGGTATAGGGGGTCACCGTGATGGGATCGGTGGAACTGTCGGTAACGGTGTAGGTTGCCTGGTTTAACTCGTTCAATACCAGCAATGCACCGCTGGCCGGATCACAGACTAGTCAGTGGAAACCGCAGCCCGGCGAACCGATGCCATTTTCCCATTTGGCACCCATTGACCTCACCCATGCCGACCATGTTGGATTGGCCTGACATGATGTAAAGCTTGACCGGCTGGTTGGTCGCTCCCGTCGAACCGTCAGGCTTGGGCAGCGGATAGGGGATTTTAGGCTTGCTGGTGGCATGGTTCGGGTCGGTGTAGCAGGCGGTGACCTCATACCAATCCCCCACACCGTCACCGTCGCTGTCACGCACCAATTTTGGATGGGAGATGGAGTGCTCAGTTGCCGGTGGAATACAGGCGGCCGAAGAGCCTGCCGGCGGGCGAGGCCGCGCTGGCCGGGATCTCGGCCCGGACGTTGATGAAGGCCGGATCGGCGTCCGGGGTGGTGGCGAAAACCACGCTGCCGACGGAGTCGTCCGCATCGGGCACCACCGCCTCGTGGCTGGCCCACTGGCTGGGCTGGCCGGGGTCGTCGGAGGATTGCACTTTCAGCACCGCCGCTCCGCGATTGGCGGTCTTGAGGCAACGGAACCTCAGCACCAGCTTGCCGGCCTCGTTGGTCGGTATGGGCAGCAGGCCGCTGGCGTTGGCGGTTGGATCCGCCGCGCCTAACAACCACGCCAGGCCGTTGGCGACGCTGTCGTTGTTAGAATCCCCGTCAAACGCCGCGCCGCCGGCCCAGGCCTCATAGGCAGCCATAGTAGCCGGTGTGACCGTGAGTGTGCCCGGCACATAGCCGATGGTGTAGTTGCCCGCACTGAACGTGCCGCCGGTGGCCGCGCCGGGCGTGATCGGATAGGATGCCACCGCCGCTGCGGCAGCGCCGCCAGCGCACGCCAGGGTCACCGAGCCGATCGTTTCCCCATTTTGCAGGCCGTTGCTGGTGAACCGCGTGGCTCCACTGCCAAAGGCCAGCGTCTGGCCGCAGGTCTTGCTCTGGTTGTCCGCGGTTACTGTTAGATCCGCAGGCGTGATGGCTCCGCTCAGGCCGGCGGGTTGGGTGAGCGTGTAGTTGTCCTGCTGCGCTCCGGTGAGCGTTGCGGTCGAGGTCACCGCCTTGCCGGTGGCCGCGTCCTTCGTGTTGAAGGTGCCGCTCAAGATCAGGTTGAGCGCGTCGCCCGTGTAGGGCGTGCCGTCAAGAGTGGTGCCGGCCCCCACCGCTTCCGCGACCCGCAGCGATGCACCGGTTAGAGTGGCGGTGGTGAGGCCGTCATAGGTCTTGCTGGTGACCGCGGGCGTGGCTGATAGAGCCAGCGCCTTGGGGGTGATGGTCACCACGCCGGTCGAGCCGCTTAGCGTGTAGTTGGCGGCGGCGGATCCCGATAAAGCCAGGCTCATCATGGATGCCGCCTTGAAGGTGGCGATGGCGCCGGACCAGCGGG
Source organism: Verrucomicrobiota bacterium (assembly GCA_026397725.1). Lineage (GTDB taxonomy): Bacteria > Verrucomicrobiota > Verrucomicrobiia > Verrucomicrobiales > Akkermansiaceae > Luteolibacter. Next base: position 6,597 of record JAPLUI010000156.1, read on the forward strand.
AAGAGCTAATGGCACCGGAAGTGCCTGCGGTGCCGGTTGCAGCCACGATTTTTTCGAGGAAGAACGTCTTGGCATTCAGGCTGGTGGTGGTGGTGTTTGTCGAATTCGCGCTGGCCACCGGGGTGAACGCATTGGTGGGAGTCCCGAGGTTATAGGTGCTGTCCCTGAGTCCGATTCCGCCAATCCACAATTCATTCGCCTGGGTCGTGGTTAACGTGGTGCCGGTGCTTGCGGTGTTGCTGTTGCTGAACGCGCTTGCCGTGACATCATACGGACTGGCCGCCACCAATCCGCTGTATTCGGCAAGCACTGCGGCGGCACGCAGTGTGGTGGCTGCCGGGAAGCGGATCGTTGCCACTGTGCCCGCACCGACTGTGACGTTGGTGCCATACCAGATTTCGGTGGTGGAGCCGGAACTTGACGAGGTGTTGACCCCTTCTGCTCCCGGTGCCTTCGTCCAGGTGACCCCGGTTTGGGAAATGCTGCTAACCCTGTTGGCGGAATTTCCGCGCGTCGTGATCACGGCGACCAGGGTGTTGCTGCGGGCAGGCGCGGCACTCATGGTTACCGTGCACGAAGCCGCAGGGTTGGTACCCGTGTTGCCGGTTGCCGCATTGCCCACGCGGGCCGGCGTGGCAAGACCTGATAGAATTCCCCGCGTTCCGACATCCTTGGCGGCCAAAGTGGCGCTGCCGGACAATGACAGATTGGCACCGTCAAGGTTGTTCTGGATTGCTAGAATTCCCGCCGCCGCCGTGGCGGTGCCGTCGTAGGTCCGCGTGCCGGCCAACTGGAGCGGCCGCGCGGTGATGGTTGCGTTGGGCACGGTGGGCTGGGACGACACCACATAGTTGCCGGCGTAAGTGCCGCCGAGGGAATAGCCGGTGGCCGTGACCGCCCAAGTGCCCGCGTTGGGGCTGGCGAAGGTGCCGCTGCCGGGAACCACGGTCACCGTTTCGCTGCCGATCAGGCCGCCGGAAGCCGTGCCGCCTGCTAGAGTGGCGGTGGCATTGCCATCATAGACCTTGTCGGCGGCCGTGACGCCGGTGATGGTCAGGGCCTTGGCCGTGACCAGATAGGCAAGCGGAGCGGCAACGCTGCCAGCGAAGGTGGCGTCACCGCCGTAGCTGGCGGTGATCGAATGATTTGCCACCGCGAGTGTGCCAGGGGTGTGGCTTGCCTGGCCGGAGCCATCCAAGATGCCGGTGCCTAACACCGTGGTGCCGTCCTTGAATGTCACCGTGCCGGTGGCGGGTCCGCCGGACACGGTCACCGTCGCGGTGAAGGTGACCGCGGCGCCATAGGACCCGGTGGCGAGCGGGGAGGACACGAGGGTCGTGATGGAGGGTTGGGGGCCGGGAATGCCACTGACCTGGCTGGAATTGGCGCTTTCGCCCGCACCATTGATGGCGGACACCACATAATAACAGGTGGTGCCGTTGGTTTCAGTTAGATCAACATAACTTGCGGTGTTGGGATTGCCGATCACGGTGTAGGGGCCGCCGTTGGTCAGCGAGCGTTTCACATAATAACCGGTGGCACCGGCTGAGACCGTCCAGGTCAGGCCGATGGTATTGTTGCCGGGCGCGGCGAGCAGGTTGGCCGGCGCGGGGGGCAACAGGCTGGTGATGTCGATGGCCAGGGCGGCGGAGGTGCTCGGCGCGTTGGTCGTGTTGCCGGCATATTGGGCCGTGAGGCTGTGTGACCCGATGGCCAGGCTGCTGGTGGTGAAACCGGCTTGATAGGAACCGTTCAAGGCGCTGGTACCCAGCAGCGCAGGGCCGTCATAGAACGCCACGTTGCCGGCCGGCGAGGTACCCGTCACCGTGGCGATGAAGGTCAAGGGCGTGCCCGGATCGGCCGGCGTGGCGCCGACTGTTAGAGCGAGCGTCGTGGTGGTCGCGGGGAGGATGGTGACCGTGCCGGTGCCGGAGAAGTGGGTGTCATTCTTGTTAGCCGCACCCGACGCGGTCGAGCCATAAGTGCCCGGAGCCACCGGCGCACCGGCGTTGAACGTGAGCGCGGCGATCGTGCGCGGCGTGCCGGTGAAATTGAGGTTGACCTTGGCCCCGGTGGTGATGTCGAGGGGACCGGTGCCGAGTGCGGCGGACTTCGAGCAGGACAGCGTGCCGGCCGTGATCCTGTTAGCGCCGGTGAAGCTGTTGGTGCCGGAGAAGGCAAGAGTGTTAGATCCCGTCTTGGTAAATCCGCCGACCCCGCTGACGTTGCCGCTGAAGGTCATGTTCCACTCCGCATTGATGGTGGCGGTGGTGTTCAGGGTGACCGGTCCGCTCCACGTGGCACCCCATCCGTTGTTACTGAAGAGCGTGCCACCGTTCACGGTCAGGGAGTTTGCCGCGGTGACTCTGTCAAACTCGATGGTGCCACCGTTAAGCGTTACCGTTCCTGTTCCCACAGTACCCTGACAGAGCGGACTGATGTCATTGACCATGGTACCCAAATGCAGCGTGCCGCTGTTGACGATGGTTCCGCCGCTGTAGGTGTTAGGGCTCAGACCGTGGATTTTCAGCATGCCCGCGTTGTCCTTGGTCAGGCCTCCCGAGCCCGAGATCAAGCTGGCAAGATCCACTTGCCCGCCGTTGGTGCCGCCAAAGGTGGTCATGGCGGTCAGGCTTAGCGGAGTGGTGACGGTCACCGCGTTGGAGCTGTTCTGATTGAACTGCGGCAGCAGGGAGCCGTTGGCGGCGAAGGCCAGGCTGGTGGTGCCGTCGAGCGTGACCGCGCCGGCCACGTTGAGTTGGTTGAGCAGGAACCCGTTGTTCAAGTCATGGGTCACGGTGTAGGTGCCCGACGGGGTGAAATTGAGGTTGTAGTATGCCTGCCCGGTGGCGGTGGGCGCGCCCGATGTCCAATTACCCGCGACGCTCCAGTTGCCCGATGCGGCGCTGTTCCACGTGTAGGAAACCGGCAGGCCGGCCCAGATGGAGAGGGACACGGTGGCCGGCGATGAGTTGCTGGTGCCGTTGTTGACGAGGAAGGTGAAGCTGTCAGTGCCGCTGTAGCTGGTCGCCGGGGTGTAGGTCAGGTAGGGAGCGGACCCTGATAGAACACCGTGGGCGGGCTGGGCGATGACCGAGTAGGTCAGGGTGCCGCCACTTCCAGTTAGAGTGATCGCCTGGGCGGTGTTTTGCACCAGGGTCAGACTCTGCGCATGGGCGTAGGGCGTGCGATCGGTGACACCCGTGCCGTCATATAACCACTCCTTGGCGATGATGGCCCCGTTGTCGCCCGCAAAGGATGGTCCGGTCCACTTGAGTTTCGCCACGGCGGAACCGGTGTTTTCATAATACTCCATTTGCAGGTCAACCATCTGGCCCGCCGTCAGGTTGACCGGGGCGCCGTCCTTCCAGTGAGTCGTCTGGTCCCTATAGTCATCAATCACTGGCACTCCGTTGACATATAATCTAACACCGTCGCTGTTGAGTGTTGAGAACTTATAGGTTCCGGTTTCCGGCACGAGCAACAGGCCGCTCCAACGCACGCTGAAGGTGTCCGCCCCGATCAAGGCGTTCGGAGAACCGGTGCCCCAGTCGAAATTCACCTGCGCGTCGGTGCGGGTGAGTTTCAGGTTGGTGAAGTTCATGTTGTCAAAATACTCGCCTTTCAGACCGGTGCCGGCGGTGCCGACAATCACGCTCACCGTGCCCGGCTCGGAGGTGGTTAGAGTATCCTTGGCCTGGAAGGTGAAGCGGTCCGGCCCGGTGTAACCGGCTGCCGGGGTATAGGTCAGGTTCGGGGCGGTGCCGGTGAGCGTGCCGTGGGCGGGCGCAGTCACCTGGGTGAAGGTGACGGAGGCCTCGCGGCAGGACGTGCCGGTGAGTGTGACGGCCTTGGCACCCGTGGTGGTCACGACCTGCGGGGTGGCCACGGCCTTGAGGTTGGAGATGCCGGAGGGCGAGGTGATGGCCGCCTCGATGCTGGCGATGGTGGTGACGAGCGTGGCGCATTCGGACGACTGCGGGTCCCATGTGGTGAGATATCCTCGCAACGTGGGCAAGGTCCAGCGGGCGGTATCCCCATAGGTCGCCAGCGCGTTGAGACCGGGAATGAGATACTCGCCACAGCCCCATTCAAAGCCTGCCGGCACCTCCTGCATGGCCAGGGCCAGGGGGATGCCTTCGGCGATCTTGTACTTCGCCAGCGTCTGGATCCCCCTGGCGCGGGAACCCGCGCTCCACATCCGGTCGACCTGGCACTCGTATTGGATGACGTTGATGAAATCCAGAGGCAGCGCCCGCACATCCGCGAGCGTGAGATTGTTGTAAACAAAGTCGGAAACCCCCTGGCGCGAATAGGAGTCGGGCTGCTTCAAGCCGGCCTTGACAGCCGGATAGAGCAGGCCCCTGGAGGCGTTGATGGTATAAGTGGAGATATCATTGCCGCCATAGATGGCATCGCCAAAGAGGGCAAAGGACAGGTAGCTATTGCTCGCCTGCAGCGGATCGTTCCACACGATCACATCCGGGTCGGTCGCGTTGGCGGTGAACGCGGTGAGCATCGGGTCCCGTTGCGTGCTGGCCGCCGAGCCGTAGCTGCGCAGCGCGGTGGCGGCGGTGGCGCGCACCCACGAGTCCGGCTCGATGTTCTTGTCAAGCCTTTGGGTGAGCAATGGCAGGGCGGTGGCGTTCTTGAGAAGTCCCAGGGTTTGGCCGGCACCCATGCGGCCGTTGACATTGGTGCCGGTGAGCATGGCGAGCAGGGTGTTGATCTCGGTGGCGGTCAGGGAGCGGGTGGCCAGTTCGATGGCGGCGTAGTAGCGCACCACCGGATCAAACTCGCTCAAGGCCGCGATCAACTGGGTGGTGGTGAGAGCGGTGCGATCCTGTTTGAAAGTCGCGGCGGCAATCGCGTTGGCCACCTTGGTGGCGTCGAGCGTGTTGGCGGGGTTGGCGTTTTTTCCCGTGATATGGAGCCGTTGCAGCGGCAGGGCATAGGTGAGGATATAACTGGCCGTGGGATTCATGTCATAGTAGCCGCTTGCTCCCAGATAGGTGCCGTCGGCGGTCGTGCCCGCGCCGTATTGCTCCTGGCCGTCATAGACAAACGAGCCGTCGGTGCGGCGTTCCAGATCGAGGTGCCAGCGCACCTTCTTCAAGTATTCGGCCACGGCCAGCGTGCCGCCCATGTTGGCACCCATGGCCCCCCACAAGTAGCTGAAGCCCTGGCCGGTATGACCGTATTCGCGGTCGTTGAAGCTGGCGGTGGTCATGCGGGTGAAGTATTCGGTTTCCGCGAGGCGGTTGTCCTGCAAGCCGAAGAGCACGGCACACAGCGCGTCCTTGCCGTTGGGTGCGTGGTTCTCCGCGCCGGGGATGTGTTCGCCATAAGGAATCGACCCCTTGTTGACATACCAGGCGAAGAAATCCGACCCGCGCTGAATCGCCGGGTCGATCTCCGCATCGATCACCTGGCCCGCCGCCAACAGCGCCTTCTTGCCCATGACGATGGCCAGATTGGCGGGGATGCCGACCTGGTTGACAGGGCCATAGCCCGTGACCGAGCGACGCATGGAACCATCGGGTCGCACGACCGAAGGGCCGTGACCAAAGGTGCCATACATGCTCTGGCCTTGGGCGAGGGCGACGGTGAAGTTATTGATGCCGGACACCACGTTGGTGTCGCCCGTGCTCAGGTAATACTCGGCAAGAAACACGCCGATATATCCCCAACCCCAAATATCAAGACCCCATCGTTGGGGGCCTGTGGTAGCGACCGAGCGGGCAAAGGTCTGCAAGCGGGATTGCACCGTGGCGAAATTGGGATCGCCCGGCGCCACCCCGGCTAACAATGCCAAGCCATTGATGGCGCCGGCCCAGTCGTTGGTCAGGAAGTTCGGGTCGGCGAGGAGCTGGCTGACCAACCGATTGCGGGCGTTGGCCAATATCAACGCGGATTTCGGGCAGGTGTAGGGGGCGGTGTCACTGTAGGATCCCATGGCGGGCAGGGTGATGGCCACGTCCGTGGTGGCCCCGCCGCGCCAGCGTTTGAGCCTCAGGATGCCGCCGTTGGCGGTTGTTTCGGCCGCGCCGATGGCCGCGCCGAAACTCTTGCGCGCATCGCTGGTAAACAGCGGCACTGGATCGCTGCCGGCTCCCCAACCCACCCCGAGGATCACGTCATCCACAGCCAGCACGCCGGCCGCCGGGGTGCTGCCGCCCACCACGGTGACCAGAATCTGGCGGCTCTCCGCGGTCATGAGGCCATCCGGGCCATAGGTGGTACCCCACCCGGAACTGACATGGATCCAGCCGCGCAGACCAGTGGGCCCGAGATTGTAGGTGTAGGTGCGGTCGATGGTGGCGATCACGCCCGCCGCAGTCAGGTCCGGCGGCGCGGCCTGGACCAGGGAGTGGAAGGCCAGCAGCAGGATCAGCCAAAGCGCGCCCAAGGCGGTTCGGATTCGACGGATTGGGGTCATGGTGGTTGGAGTTAGATGTTATCATACCGGCTTTCTTCATACGTTACTACTGCTACAACTCCTTCACGATTTCAACCGCATAACCGGCCAACGTTTTCGACCCGGCTACGGCGCTGCGATACGTCGCGGAATCCCGCCTGGTATTGATGATGATGGCGCCGGCCGGCTTGCCATCCGCCGTCACCCGCTCAGCCACGACAACCCCCGGATCCGATTTCGCGCTCGGCGCCAGGCGCCCGATCAATGCTTTAAGCCAGACATCATCCGGCTGGGTGCCAAGCAGAATCACGCGGCCCTTGCCGAGCGGACACTCCACCACCGCCGCCAAGCCGTCCAACGGTCCGCCGGCATAGGCGGCCAGCACGCGGCGATCCGTCTGCCGCAACTCATAGGCATCGCACCACCAGCGGCAACCGATGGTTTCGCCTTCGGCTTTGAGTTGGGTAACTCCGCCCGGTGTCAGTCGGTGCCGCACATGGATGCCCAGCCATTGCTCAAAATCGGTGCCGTAGCAGGCATCCCGATAAGCAGTGGCTTCCGCCGTGCGACATGCGGACAGCGGTCCCAGCACCCAGGTGCCGCCCTGCTCGACAAAGCGCCGCATGCGCTTCATCAAGTCAGCGTCAATCACCGGCAGGTAGGGCGAAAAAACCACCTGATATCTATCAACCGGCGCGCCCGGCATGATCACGTCCCTTGAGACGCCTGATTCGGCAAGCAGGCGATGATTCGCGGTGATGGATGAGTCATAGTTGAATCCGGCCGCAATGGGACTGGCCTCGAACTGCCATTGAAGCGGCACGCCGTAATGCATGGCAACCGCGGCCGGCTTCGGACGCGTGCTGCGCATCCAGTCGGCGTGTGCGGCCAGTTCCGCGGCCACGGTGCGGATTTCGCTAGTGTTGGCGCACTCATCGCCCCAGGGGTAAACCACGCTGCCATGTTCCAGTTCCTGCCCCGCCCAATGCGCCCGCCACAGCCAGAAGCTCACAGCCTCGCCGCCGAGCGCGTAGGTGAGCCACATTTTGGCACGCAGTGCGCCGGGGGCAAAGACCAACGAATCCCCATCGCCCACCGAGGTGCCGGCGCTGTGGGTGGCGGCGGTTTCCGCCAGCCAGAACCGCTTGCCCAGCGGCCGCATCCAGTCGGCCTCGAAGGCATAGCGCAGCAGGTCGTCTGCGCCGGCATAACTGTCCGTGCCCACGATATCCAGATCCGCAAAGAGCCTCTCGTAATCGATTCGCTGATAGACCGGATTATGCGCGTTGGTGGTCACGGGCTTGCCGGTCCCGCGCTGCAGCACCCGGGCCTGGGCCTTGCAGAAGGCGACATAGCTGTCGCTCATGAAATGCCGGTAGGCCGCCCGCAGGGACGGGTGATGCTGGCCGCCGACGCGTTGCGGATTGGGAAGCGGCACCTGGTCGAATGACTGATACTCCTGGCTCCACAACACCGTGAGCCATGCCCGGTTCAACGCACCGATGGTTCCAAACCGCTGCTTCAGCCAGGCATGGAATTCCTCCTCGCAACGCGGGCAGAAACATTCCTCCCAGAACTCGTTATCTATCTGCCAGGCAACCACCGGCGAAGACTTATCGAATTCTCCGGCAAGTTGTTCCGCGATATGAACGGCAACTTTCTGATAGGCCGGTGAATTCGGACAGTACTGCCGCCGGCCACCGTGCCCGATCATCTGTCCCGCCGCGCCGACCCGCAGGATGTCAGGATACTTCCGGCTCAGCCACACCGGGGGCGTGGCGGTCGGCGTGCACAGAACCACGGCAATGCCGGCCGCCGTGAATTTGTCCACCGCCTGGTGCAGCCATTTGAAATCGTAAGACCCCTCGTCCGGCTCCATCCGGCACCATGCGAACTCGCCCATGCGGACCATGTTGACGCCGATCTCCTTCATCTGCCGGATGTCCCGGTCGATTTCGTCACCGGCAACCTCCGGATAATAGGCCACTCCCACATAAGGCGGCTGCGGGGCCGGCGGCGCTCCGCGCAACGGCTGGGCGCTCGCTAACAGACCCACAATTAAAGAAACCACCCACCCTGGTATTTGTAACTTATGTATTTTCATTGGTTCAATTTTCCATTATAATGGGTTGTCATTTACCATTCTTTGTGTTGTTCGAGGCCCCGCCACTCGCGGAGGCTTTTGCGATGAAATCCTTGAGCGACACCAGCGTCGGCGCATCCTTGCTCGCTTCGATGTCGGCAATGGCCTTGTCGATGTTCTTCACCCCGTCCGCATAATCCGCCGGGCGCTTGTTGCGCAACTGCGGCAGGACCTCCTTGGCGTGGGTGCCGTAGCGCTTGAGGTATTCCAACCGCTTCTGATAGTCATTCCCCCACCGCCATTCGATCGACGAGACGCACAGCTCCATGCCTTCGCGGAGGTGCAGGCGCGACAGCAGATCGAGACCGGCCAGGCGGATGACGTCGGCAAACATCTCGTCGCTGGGCGCCATTTTCTCGATCGCCATGATGATACCCGGCATCAGTGCCGCCAGATCGCGGTCGCTCAGTTTGCCATAATACTGCGCGAGCGTCAAGCGGGCCGCGCCGTCATCATTCTCCAACACCGCCTGGATGGCGGGATAGAGCAACCGGCGGTCAGCATCCGCCAGGGAGTCGGCCAGGATGCCCTGCGGTCCGCCGGAACCGGGATAGGGCTCGAACAGCGCGTTGGCCACGGCACGCTGACTCATCCCCCGCGGATCGGCCGCATTCTTGCGTGCCGCCAGCGCCAGCAGATCGTTTGCCGCTGCCTTGCGGGCCTCAGGACCGAGACGCGCAATGGCATTGCATGCCAGGCTTTCCATCCACGGGTCAGGATCCTTGAGCAGCGCGCGCAACTGCGGCGCGGTCGCGTCGGCCCGCTGACCCAAACAGCCCAGCGCCTCGCACGCACCATAACGGCCATAGCGGTCGAAACCGCCTAACAGTTTCAGCAATTGGGGCAGGAAATCACCCTCGCGCTGACCCAGCGTCTGGGAGGAACGCTTGCGCACGGTCGGCGACCAACTCGACAGGCCGGCCAGCAACTGCTCGGTCGTGCGCCCATCGTAGGAGAAACCGTTTCCGCCGGTCGCGGAGAAGTAATCCCTTCCGGCGGCAATGACATCCGCCACTTCCTTGGGATTCAGAGGGGGCACCGAGCACGGCTTCTTGCCGGTCAGATACAGGCTCTTGAGCGGCAGGGCATAAGTCAGAAGATAGGCACCCGTGCAATCCCAGTCGGTGTAC
>JAPLUI010000185.1 GCA_026397725.1 Verrucomicrobiota bacterium
ATCACACTTCGACAAATGGCTGTATTTCCTCAAACACTTGTCCAGCATGGAAGACATCCCGCAGATTTTGCGGGAGCCGATCTTCGAGCGGGGGTTTGCGCTGGCCTCGCTGGCGGCGATGAGTGAAGATGAACGAGGCGCCTACGATCATAGCCTCAAGGTCTATTGGGATTTGAACAATGTGGTGACCACTGCCAAGGACGAGGGCCTGGCGCAGGGCCGGGCACAGGGCCGGGCGGAAGGTCGGGCGGAAGGTCGGGCGGAAGGCCGGACGGAAGGCCGGGCGGAAGGTCGGGCGGAAGGCCGGACGGAAGGTCGGGCGGAAGGGCTCAATGAAGCCCTGCAACTCCTGCTCGCCACGGGGATGGACGAGGCAGTGGCGAGAAAAGCCCTGAACCTGACGGCGTAGTTGTGGTCAGGTCCACCCATGCCGGGAAGTTCTGGTTGCGCCATGAACCGGCCGGGCACGCCTCCGGACGTGGTTTTTTTGTTTTCTCAAACTGTTCATTTGACCGCTTGTGTAAAGTCCGGTGAAACCGTGATTGTTTCTCCGACCCCATATCACAGGCGAACGGGACGGTGAGCAACGTGGCGCTGGCGGCGGCGGGTTGGACAAGCCCGGGATTGGCCACCAGGCTGATGGCCCAGAGCATGCAGGTGACTCGACCCATTTCACACCCTGTTCCGGACTTTCCCATGCCTTCCCATCGATCTCGCTTGTTGGAATGGCAAATAGCCGCTTAGGCTGCGGGTAGCCGCAACCCCACCCGCGCCCCGCGACCATCATGCAACCCGACCAAGTAGGCGTCCTTCCCATCGCCAACACCGACAAGCCCGGTCGGGGGGCGGAGGTCGTGTTCGGGCATGGGCCGGGCGGCGCGTCCCATGGCAGGAGACGCGGCGGAAAAGCATCCTCAGGGAGGTTCAGAACATCCTCAGCCTCCCTCGGTGCATCCTCACCCGTGTGCCGGGCATCCCCGATCCTTCCATTCTCCTCTGCGGCCCCCTCCGTGCTCTCCGCACCTCCACGGTTCGCTTCAACCACCCCACGCCCATGAAACGAGTTATTGTCATGGACCGCATTACCAACGCATTTGGCCAGCTTGAGAGCTACCTCAAGCTCAATTCCGGCCAGAACCTCAACAGCCCCGCCGGACTCGCCGAAGACCTCTGCGTCCCGCTCCTCAAGCTCGTCTATGGCTACGACCTCGTCAATGTGAACGCGGAGGACAACAGCGCCGCCGCCATCGACCTGCTGGACCGCGCCCGCCGCCTCGCCGTGCAGGTGACCGTCAAGGCCACCGCCGGGAAAATCCGCGACACCCTCCGCGCCATCCCCAAGTCCGCTTTCAAACATGAGTTCGACCGGATCATCATCCTCTTCCTCGTGCGCAAGGCACCGGCCGAGCCTGGGCGATCCGGAAACTTCACCCACTGTGCCACCCATACTGTCACCACCCTCGACATCGACTCCCTTATTTCTGCCATCCGGACGCTGGAGCTTTCCGCGCAGGAGAAAATCGCGGAGTTTCTGGAAAAGGAAATCGGGAATCCCGTCCGTCCGGAGATCCACGACACAACCTCCCTGATTCGACCCGCTCCCATCACCATGAATGCCAAGGATTCTCCCGCCTCCAAAAAGACCATCCGCTTTTTTGTCTCCTATGCGCATGCCGATTATGAAGACAAGACACAGGGATCCAAACTTAAGGACTTGCGGGAGCGATTGGAGAAGAAGCTAAAGCTCTCCATGCAGTATAAGTTCGAGGTTTGGGACGATTTTAAGATTCTCCCGGGCAACGACTGGCTGAAGAAGATCAATGAAAACCTGGAATCATGCGACTTCGGGTTGATCATGGTGTCCGAGAATCTGCTGGTTTCGGATTTCGTCAAGAGGGTTGAACTCCAGCGGTTCTTGGATCGGGCGAAACCCTGTATCCCGGTCTCTTTCGGCATTCTCGATTTCTCCCGCGATCTGCAGGGCTTGGAAAAAGAGCAGATCTTCCTGCTCAGGCGTACTGGTGACCCTTCCCGCGCGTTTGTGGAATGCACGACCGATTCCCTGAAGAATGAATTCGCAAAACACCTGGTGGATTTGATAGAGGCAAAGATCGGGGTGTCCGCCATCCCTGCGGCACAAGCGGTAAGCCACAGTATCGAGGGTTTGCCCCCAACCGGCGACCAAGGGCATAGCGCACCCCCGGACGCCAGTTTGCCGTCCCCATCCCGGGAAAAGGATCGTCAACTTACACCAGAGGAGAAGTCCAAGCTTAGCTCGGTTTTTGGCAAGCAGTTAGACAAGATAAAATGCATCCTGGAATCCAACAAGGAACTTCGCGAACTGCTGATCGCCACCTTCGGGGTTCCTCCTGATTTGGGCGCAGAGGAGGCCACGCTCCACCTGATGGTTCATTTCCACGTTGGCTTTATCGAGGCGCTAGGCAGGTGCCACCAGCTCTATCGGCAGCATGAGCAAAAGCGTGCGATCATCGAGTTCGTTGGCATGATCATGTTTCTGGCCATGGATGCCGATTATGCGGAACGCTTGCGCAATGGCGATTCCCGCAGCGCGATGGATATCCCCAAAGACGCGCGGCAGGGCATCGTTTCGCTGCTTGCCTGTTGGCTTAATGGCGAGCCGAGCTATCCGTTGCGGGATATTCCAAAGGAGAAGGAGTTTGGTTCGTGGGAGACTCTTCCGAAAGACCGCCTGCCGGAAAGGCGGCTATCATTGATGAAGCAGCATGGCATCGATCCGGCTTCCCCGGAAGCCGAGAGGCGGCTGAAATCAAAGACACTGGCCCTGAAAAATGCCGCGATACCCGCATGGCTGGTCATTTCGGAAGGGGACAGGGATTTACTTCCCGAGTTGCAACAGGAGGATTCCTGGTGCCAACACCTGCTCATTCTTGTGGCAACTTCCGAGGCGACGATCCACTCCCGGCGCGGCTGTAACTACAATATGAATTTCGAAGACCAACTCGACCTCCTCTTGAACACCATCTATCCCACCCCATGAACCCGCCCTCGCTCCCCATGAATCTAGTCGGTCCGACCCAAACCTTGCAGGGTTTCGGTCACTGGCCTGAGACCTCGCATGTGTTCGCGGAAGACGACATCCGTGCCATCAACATGGCATTGGCGTCCGGTCGGCCGCTGCTGTTGCGCGGCGAGCCGGGCTGCGGCAAGAGCCAGCTTGCCAGGGCTGCCGCCGAGATGCTCGAATGGCCGCTGCTCGCCCGCGTGGTCAACGGCCGCTGCGAACCGGAGGACTTGCTCTATCGCTTCGATGCCGTGGCCCGCCTGGCCAAGGCCCAGATTCTGCCGAAAACGGATGAGGCGATGAAGGAGTTGGCCGCCGAACACTTCTTGCTCCCGGAAATCCTCTGGTGGGCGCTCAATCCCGAGAACGCCGCCCAACGATACCACGACTCCATCAAACACTGCGGCGCCATCGCCTGCGACTACGGCAAGGAAACCCGCTATCCGTTTGCCGAGGACAAAGGTTGCGTGGTTCTCATCGATGAAATCGACAAGGCGGATTCGGAGGTGCCCAACAGTCTGTTGGAAGCCTTCTCCCTTGGCGGCTTCGGGCTGCCCTACGGGGGCGGCTCAGTCACGGCGAAGGGTGTCAAGTCGCCACTCATCATCGTTACCACCAACGAGGACCGTGAATTGCCGCCGGCCTTCGTGCGCCGCTGTCTGGTCCATCAAATGGACCCGCCCAAGGATGGTCTGAAAGCGTATTTCGGCGGCAGGGCAAGGGCGCATTTCCCCGATAAAACGGAATTATCTGACGATGTGCTTGGAGAAGCAATCGGGCGCCTGATTGAGGACCGCGCCCTGATGAAGTCCCAGGATCTCCCTCAGCCCGGCTTGGCGGAATTGCTCGACCTGCTGCGGGCTGTGGTCGCCATGGGCAAGGGCACCGATCTGGAGGAAATGAAGAGCTTCGTTTCCTTCGCCTTTCGCAAACACCGTCTGGATTGAGTTCAGCCTGCCATGTTCCGTGCTCCCGTCTATCGCTCCGATCTGTTTCTGGCCTTGGCGCACGCCGGGGGCGACGCGCGGGAGCGTGAAGCCATCGCGAGGCTCTGGGGATTCGAGGCCGGTGACGCGAAGGAGGAGGAGAAATCCGCCACCATCACCTCACCCGCTCCTCTGCCGCAGGCACCGCCCCGGCAAGAGACCCCGGCACCGCCTTCGCCCGGCGACCATTTCCCCTTATGGCGTGCTACGCGATTGGCGGTGACCCCGGAGGAGACGCTCGCGGAAAAACGCCGCCCCTGCGAGAAAATCAACACCGTGCCGCATGTCACCGTGGAGCAACTCTCCGAGCGCCATGGTGCCCCGCTGCCGGGCAGGCCGCTGATCCGCTGGGCCCGCTTGTGGCCGTTCCTCAAGCGGATCCTCGGGCACCACGCCCCTTCCAGCACTCCGGACATTCCGCAGACGGTCAAGCTGCTTGCGCTCTGCCGGCCGCTGACCCGGTTGCCGTTCCGCCCGCGTCTCAAGTGGCATCCCAGAGTCCGCGTGCTGGTGGATCGCCGCGACGGGCTGGCTCCATTCTGGGGTGACTACGACCGCTTGCTCCGGCGGTTGGGGCGAATCCGCGGGGCGAATGGACTGAGTTGCACCTGGCTCGCCCCGGACAGCGACTCTCCCACCGGCTTTGCCGATGTTTCCCCGGCAGTGGCGCAAGGACGTGACATTTTCCGTCTGCCGCGCGGTGGAACGGCCGTCCTCGCGCTTGGTGATCTCGCCCAATACCTTGGTGGTCGTCACCAGCAAGCCTGGCTGTCCCTGGGGCGGCGGCTGCGTGCTTCCGGCATCCGCCCGTGGGCCTTGTGCCCGTGTCCGCCCTCCCGCTGGGACTCGCGCATGGCCCGGGCCTGGAACCTGGCCGCATGGGATCGGAACGGGCGGCTGCCGTTGGGACCGCGTGGACGAATGCCCGACCATGGCGGTGAGACCGCCGTTGACGCGAACACTCTGTCCCGAATGCTCTCCCCGGCCGTGCGGGTCGAGATGGGTCTGCTGCGGGACCTCCGCATGCTCCTGCCCCAGGCGGAGGTGGGGTTGGAATACGACCTTTTCCAAGCTCCGGACACCACCGGCAATCCGCTCGGGCTCATGTTCCAGGGCGGTCGTTTGCGCGATATCCGCGCCACGCTGCGCGAGGAAACACCCGACCGGCTGGCACCGGTGGTCGCGGCCATCCTGCGCCACCACGCCTACGCGCCCGCCTATCTTCATTTTGAGATTCTGGCCCTGCGCTATTGGCTGGTTGACGGCCAGTGGAATGAGCTTGTGATAAGCAACATCATTCCGGGGGACGCCTTGGAGAAGGCCACCATCTTCTACCAGGGTTTTCTCAGATCCGTGCGCGACCAGCACCCGGGATTCTCGGACGCAGCCACGGCGGGGGTCTTGGGACGCGACTTGGAGCGATTGGATACGAACGCTTTCGCGACCCAAACGGAGAGGCAGATCGCCTGGGTGCTGGCCGCTGACCTCAAGCCTGGCGATCCGTTGCCCGACCACATCGACTCCGCGGTGATCGCCTGGGTCTATCATGGACTCCCCGCCCATGAGCCGAATATCATGCATGGCGAGGGACTTATCGCCGGGGGACGGCCCGGAGCCGGACGCTTTCCCATGGTCGGATTCAAGGCGCGAGAGCGGATTTTCACGGTCTCCAAGGGCGGCATTACCCGCCTCATGGAGTGGTCTGGACAAAGCGTTTTCCCGCCGGATGATTTGCGGGCTAATCCCCCGATTGCCATCTCTTCCGGCGGTGAGAAATATTCCCTCGAGCAAATCTTCCGCCCCGCCTGGGCGCGGCGGATGTGGTATGACGGGTATGGGTTGGCGGCGGAGTTTGCGGTGGCGGGCGTGGCCTTTGTTTTGCGCTGGATTTCGCCGGGGCGGTTTCTCATGGGCTCGCCGGAGGATGAACCGGGACGCTGGAAACCCGAAGGTCCGCAGCGCGAGGTGGTCATCCGCGAGGGCTTCTGGCTGGGGGAAACCACGGTGACCCAAGCGCAGTGGCGGACAGTGACCGGGAACAATCCGAGCCATTTCAAGGGCCCGGTCGAGCTGCCGGTGGAGCAGGTATCGTGGGAGGATTGCAACGATTATTGCGCCAAGTTGAACGCCCTTGGAAACGGCCCCGTTTTCCGGCTGCCCAAGGAAGAAGAATGGGAATATGCCTGCCGCGCGGGAACGGAAACCGCGCTCTGGACCGGCGGGATTACGATCAAGGGTGATAGCAATGCGCCGGAATTGGATGCCATCGCTTGGTATGGTGGGAACAGCGGACAGGAACTGGAAGTGGAGAATCCCTACGACGCGAAGGACTGGCCCGAGCGCCAATACAAGGATGCCATGGCGGGAACCCACCGCGTGAAACTCAAGGCGGCCAACCCGTGGGGACTTCATGACATGCTCGGCAACGTGTGGGAATGGTGCGAGGACCTTTGGGACGAACGCGCTTACGAAAAGTCCGTGGCAGGCGAAACTATGGCTGCTGCGGAAGAACGCGCCGACCGCGTGGTGCGCGGCGGCGCCTGGGACTTCCGGGCGCGGTTCTGCCGCGCCGCCTTCCGCTTCGGGAGCGGGCCAGGCCCCCGCTGGCTCGGCCTGGGCTTGCGCTTGGCCGCAGGTCAGGAGCTTGGCGGCGGAGCCGCAGGGAGCGGTAGCGACCCAGCGGGCGGAGCCGCCGGGAGCGGTAGCGACCCGGCTGGCTGAGGGACGAAGCCAGCCACACTCGCCGCGCAGCGGCCGATTTTTTTTACGAAATTTCACCTAACGAACGACACCGATGAAATTGAAATTCTGGTTACTACTCAGGTATGGCAGAATCATTTATGGCAGAATCATTTCAGAATTGGAAAAAGTCATTGGATCAACCCCTGTCTGTGCGCATCCGCACGCAGACAGGCCGACCCGTGATGAATCCCCCTCAAGACTCTTGAAAAACTCTTGAAAAATGATTCTGCCATCAATGATTCTGCCATGAATTCTTTGGAACCTGAGTAGTAACCAAAAATCATCAATCAGAGATCATCAATCAGAGTTCTTCCCCCATGAATCCCTCTCTCCTTCCCCCGCTTCGCATTCCGGCTTTCCCGCCGCCGTGGGCGGAGGTGTTCGGAGAGGACGAGGCCGGGATCTTCGCGGAGTTCGAGGTGGCGAAAGTCCGCTTCGTGTTGCGCTGGATCCGGCCGGGGAATTTCATGATGGGCTCGCCCAAAGAGGAAGAGGGCCGCTATGAGGACGAGGGGCCGCCGCACGAGGTGACGATTTCCCAGGGCTTCTGGCTGGGGGAAACGCCGGTGACCCAGGCGCAGTGGCGGGCAGTGATGGGGGACAATCCCAGCCGGTTCGAGGGGCCGGATGAGCTGCCGGCGGAGCGGGTCTCCTGGCACGACAGCCAGAAGTTCGTTAGAAAACTGGCGGCGGAACACGACGGTCTATTCGCACGGCTGCCCAGCGAGGCGCAGTGGGAATATGCCTGCCGCGCCGGCACGGACACCGCCTTCAACAACGGCTCCGCCTGCACGCTGCCGACGGGCAAGGACCCGGCCCTGGATGAGCTGGGATGGTTCAATGAAAACAGCGAAGGCAAAACCCACCCGGTCAAGGGGAAGTTGCCTAACCGATGGGGACTCTACGACATGCATGGCAATGTGTGGGAATGGTGCGAGGATGCCTGGGAGGCGGCGGCCTATCAGAACCGGCGGGATGGCGCCACCGATCCACGAGTCACTTCCGCAGATGAGAACGCCGGGCGCGTGGTGCGCGGCGGCGCCTGGTACTCCCGGGCGCGCCTCTGCCGCGCCGCCTCCCGCAGCGCGTACGAGCTAGGCTTCCGCCGCAGCGACCTGGGCTTGCGCTTGGCCGCAGGTCGGGAGCCCGGGGCGGCGGAGCCGCCGGGAGCGGAGCGACCTCCGGGTGGCTGAGGGACGAAGCCACCCGGTGCTTGCCGCAAGAGCTGAACGAGGTGGTGAACGCGGCGGTGAGCGCGGCGGGGAAGGGTTCAGCACACCAGACCGCGGCTGGGTCTTGGATGCGCTTGCGATGATGCCGGAGCTGAAACGACTCATGCCACTGGCACCTCTTCTCTCATTCACATTGCAAATTTCCGCAAGCCATGGCAGCTTGTCAGCGTGAGCCCGTTCGTGATGCCAACGCAGCCCGCCATGATGGTGCCATCTCCGGGTTGGGAGGTGCTTCTCGTGTTCCGGAAGAAGCCGCCCATTCCGGGGTTGTTGTTGGCGGCCATCTCACTCAGCCCTGTTCACCCAGCACTTTGGAGGCCATGAAACCCGCCTGGATCAAGCACCCCCGCCGCCGCGGTTTCGCCCTGGTCATCACGCTGGCGTTGATGGTTCTGCTCACGCTGCTTGCCGTCGGTCTGCTCTCGCTCAGCACCATCAGCCTGCGGGCCAGCAAGCTGGGCCATGACCGGGCCATCGCCCATGCCAATGCCCGGCTCGGGCTCATGCTCGCCCTCGGTGCGCTCCAGGCGGAACTCGGCGATGACCGCCGCATCTCCGCGGATGCCGACATCCTCAAGCCCGGGGCCAACCCTGCGGCGGTCGGCGTCTGGAACTCATGGTCGCCGGACCTCGGCACGAAGAATCCCGCCGGTCCCAGAACCGTGGATTACCCGACGCCCAAGGGCCAGAAGGGCTTCCGCTCGTGGCTCGTGTCAGCCCTGGATCCCGCCGCCGTGCGCCGCCTCGAATGGCACCAGCAAGCCACCGGTTCCGCTGCCATCAGCCTGTTTTCCCCGGCCGCGTCCGGCTTCGAGCTGGCCGCCGCCAAGCTCACCCTGCCAAGCGGCCAGCGCCAGGGCAAGGTCGCCTGGGGCGTCATCCAGGAAAACACCAAGGCCCGCATCAACCTCGCCACGGATGAATCCTTGCGCAGCAACCCGGAGGATCAGAGGCAGGCCCCGGCGCGCCCGAACCTCGCCCTCTCCACCCACTTCAAACATCCGCTCGCTGGCTGGGACCGCCGCTCCGCCACCATTGCCGACCTGGCCCAAACCGCGCTCGACCCGGACTTCGGTCAAACCCCCAAGGCCAGCGGCTTGGCCGCCAAGGACTTCACGACGGATGCCTGCAGCCTGCTGACCCAGCC
Source organism: Verrucomicrobiota bacterium (assembly GCA_026397725.1). Lineage (GTDB taxonomy): Bacteria > Verrucomicrobiota > Verrucomicrobiia > Verrucomicrobiales > Akkermansiaceae > Luteolibacter. The sequence goes on from JAPLUI010000185.1 coordinate 9,151, forward strand.
GGTGAAAGGCGGCTTGAAAGTTGATCTAACCACCGGCTTTGAGCTGACGGACGCCGAGTTCGCCGCCACTGCCTGGGGCACCGTCAAGAACCCTTTCCGGAGCAGTACACCCAGCACATACCGCGGCCAAAACCCCCTCTATCAACCCCTGGCCACCAATCCCCTGGTCCGGGTTTACATGAGCTTCGACCCCGCCTCGGTCAACCACAAGTTCGCAGTCAATGGCGTGCCGACCTTCGACACCCTGCGTGCCTACTACCGGACCTATCGCCATCTTTACGATTCCACCCAAGGCGGTCTCACGGCGTTTGAGCGTCCCTATTCCCACATCGCCACCACGGAGCAGGTGGCGGACCGGCCGTGGGGCCGGAAGACCCATCCCGCCCTCGCCCCGGTGCTGGACCGGGTGAATTTGCTGCTCAGTGTGTATGCCAACGCCAGCGGCGAGCTGGGCGTCCTGCTCACCCCGTTCGTCACCGTTTGGAATCCTCACAATATCGAGATCGAGACCGAGGGGCTCGTCGTCTATCCATGGATCGACTTCGCCTTGTTCTGGAGTTATAGCGTCGTCATGCAGGCGGGTGGCACGGCCAATTGGAGCACCTCCCTCTCGCGGGCGATCGGGGAAGGATACCAAGGCCACGGGCGTTCCTCGCGCCCCTATTTCTATCTCCACCTCACCCAGACTGGCGCCACCGTGCCGGGGGGCACCAAGACCATCGGCACCCCCATTCACCTGGCCGCCGGTGAAGTGCGCGTCTTCGGTCTTGCCAGCGGAGCCCGTCGGGATCTGGAAATTCTGGCCGGCCCCGCCGCCCGCACCTGGGCGATGAAACCCATCAACAGCGCCACCGCGCTGACCCAATCCCTCAAGGGCGGCATCGTCCTCAACCTGGCCAAGGGCATCTCCCCGTTTTCCTACAAACTCCAGCCCGGCGACATCGTCGCCGCCGGCAACGTCTCATTCAACAAGAGCGATTACAACCACATCGTGTGCATGGCGGATGCCTGGCAAATCAAGAATCCCGATTCCGAGCTGATGCCGGACAACCGCGCCGCCCTCGACCAATTCCCCGCCCTCTCCGAGCAACCGAACTTGTGCTTTTACGGCGAAATCCATTCGCTGCAGGCAGGCGGCTCCGGCTCGGGTACCCCGTCTCCCAGCTTCAGCTTCCCGGAGTATGCCTTTAACGAAATCAACGAAAACCCGAAGCTGGTGGGCAGCTATCTGACCTATCACCGCGTCGCCCAGGCCGGCGGACTGTTGCCCCCGGCGGACCTGATGTACACCGTCAACCCGCGCCAGCCCTTTGTGAACAACTATCTCAGCGGCGGCACCTTCCAGACGGGCCCGCACTATGAGACCACTTTGTTAGGTGGCACTTCGCTCGCCTCGCTCGCCATGGAAACCACCGGCGACGGCAAGCGGGCCTACTACGGCCCGTCTCACAGTGCGGCCAGCGGCAAGACCAATCCTGCGGTCTTTGAAATCCCCCGCTCCCCCACCCTCTCCCTGGGTTCCTTCCAGCACTGCGATCTAACTGCCACCGCCTTTGGCTGCGCCAGTCAGATCGCCAACTCATGGGCGTCCCCCTATCTGCCCGCCAACAGCGTGGCCAAGCTGCTGGCCAACACCAGTGACGGCACCCCCATCACGCCCGCCGGGCTCGGGGTTTATGATGTTTCCTATCTCGCCAATGAAAGCCTCTTCGATGGTTACTACCTCTCCGGGGCCGCCCCGGAATTCGGCTCCCGCAATTCCGCCAACGGCAGCCCCAGCGTCTGGACCACCGGCCAACTCATGGAAACCGCGAGTGCCGAGCACACCCTCGCGGATTTCTTCACCGATCCCGGCGCCAACCCGCTGCGCAACCCGCGCCTGACTCCCTATCGTGGCAGCTACGCCGGGAAAGCACTCACTGACCGCCTCAGCGGCCCCGCCAAGTGCGTCCACCTCGCCTCCCACCTCATGGTCGAGGGTGGCTTCAACATCAACTCCACCCATGAGGAAGCCTGGGCTGCGGTGCTCGCCAGCCTGCGGGGTGCCAAGCCCGCCGCCGCGGAAACGACCGCCCAGTCCCGCTTCCGCCACATTCTCACTGCGGCACCAACCAACATGACGGCAAACGACCCCTGGTCCGGCTTCCGCACCCTCACTGATGCCGAGGTGAAACTCCTGGCCAAAAATCTGGTCGCGGAAATCAAGCTGCGCGGTCCCTTCCTCTCGCTGGGCGAGTTCGTCAACCGCCGCGTCACCAACGACAAAGCCATGGGCTTGGCCGGGGCGATCCAAACCGCCATCGACAAGAGCAACCTCAATCGCAAATTCAGCTACACTCCCTTCATTCCGGACCAATATCCCAACCCCGAGAATCTCCCCACCGCCAACCGCAATACCGGCACCAACACCCCCGGTTGGCTCTCCCAGGCCGATGTCCTCCACGCCCTGGCACCCTTCATCACCCCGCGCTCGGACACTTTCATCGTCCGCTCCGTCGGCGAGGCCACCGATGCCGCTGGCAAGGTCATCGCCACCGTCTTTCTGGAAGCCCTCGTCCAGCGCGTGCCCGACTGGCTCGACCCGGTCGATGACAACAGCACCGCCGTCAGCGACCTCAAATCCAAGGTCAACCGGGTCTTTGGCCGCCGCTTCCTGATCCTCTCCGTCCGCGAAATCCCGTCCCCCAATGCCACCCCCCCAACCTAACTTCCACCATCCATCTGCGATCCACTAACCACTAACCACTAACCACTAACCACTAACCACTAACCACTAACCACTAACCACCATCCACCATCTCCCATGCTTCGCCACCTCTGTGCCTGCGGTCTCCTTGTTTGCGTGCCTCTCCACGCCGCCGCGCTGCGGATTCTGGCTTGGGATGACGGCACCGCAGCCCGCAAACTCGCCATCGTCGCCGGCGCCGACCAGGTCGGGATCACCGGCATGCATCCGCTCAAACGCACCAAGCCGATCCGGCTCAAGGGCTCCCCGCCGTTTTTCATTCGCGCCTTGGATAAACCTCCCGGTGCCGACGGCAAGCCGGCGCAGCTCGCCTTCACCATCCCGGATGCCATCACCCATCCGCTGCTGCTCCTCATCCCCGACGCATCCCAGCCCACCGGTCTCCGGTCCATGATTCTCGACGACAACCCCGCCGGTTTCCACTGGGGCTGCTATCGCTTTCTCAACGCCACCCCCAAGGAATTCGCCGTCAAATTGGAGGATAAAACCGTCCGCGTCCCCACCGGATGGAAACCCATCGACCTCGATCTCGGTGGCGAAACCCGTGGCATTGCTGCCGCCGCCGCAATGACCGAGGATCTCAGCAAGCCACTCTATTCCGCCGTCTGGGAATACGACCAGAACGTCCGCACGCTGGTTTTCATGGTTCCCGGCAACGATCCGCGGCTCAGCCCGGTGCTGTTCAAGGCCATTCCGGAGGACAAGACCGCAGTGGTGCCGACACCGGTCCCCTGAATCAATATCATGACTATTTCTCTGACACCCTATCATGAGTTCGATGGAAACTCAGGCAGGAATGTCAACCCCAACCTGTCCACGCAATAGACAAGCCGAGTTGGTGATACAACCCATGAGCCCGCTGCGTTATATGACCCGGTCACCGGCCCGATCCCGCCGGTTTCCCAAAAGCACCATGAACACGACCCATTCTTCTCCGTTACCCCGCCTGCGGGTCTTTCCCGCCTGCACCGCGCTGGCCATGTTGCTGGCGCTTCCCGCTGGTGCGGCGGATGCTCCGCCGCAAAAGTCCTCCTATGTGGTGGTTGCCAAAAAATCCACCATGGACGACCCGGCGTGGCGCGAGGTCGTGACGGCGCTGCAGACAAAGCACGGGGGCTCGGTGGCGACCTACGAGACCTCGGTGGACGAAGTGCTCGGGGCGCTCAAGCAGGACTTCCCGCGTTACACGTGCTTCGTGGCTCCATCCGAAGAGGTGAAACCCGCCTTCGTTAGCCAGGTGCATCAGTTGACGCGCAAACTCGACGACGATATCTACACCGACACCCGCTGGGGCATCCTGACCGGCTACGATGCCGCGAACGCCCTGGCCATCGCCCGGCAAAAGGAGCCGCTGACCGTGCGCAAGATCGGGGCGAGCACGCAATTCGCCATGGACATGGTGGAGGAGGGCCGCTGGTACGACGAGTTGGTCCAGGGCAAGATGGTACGCAAGAAAAAGGGGAGCGCCCCGGAGACACTGAAGGTCGAGCAGGATACGACCAAGGCCATGGTGGACATGTTGAACGACTACCAGCCCGATTGCTTCATCACCTCCGGTCATGCCTCTGATCGCGACTGGCAGCTCGGCTACTCGTATCGCAACGGAACCTTCATGTCCAAGGCGGGGCAAATGTCCGGTTACGACCTGCAGCGGAAGCGTTCCGACGTCAAGTCGGACAATCCCAAGGTGTACCTGGCGGTTGGCAATTGCCTGATGGCGGAGATCAAGGACCGGAACTCGATGGCCCTGGCCTGGATGAACAGCGCCGGCGTGCGCCAGATGATCGGTTACACGGTCCCCAGTTGGTTTGGCTACGCCGGCTGGGGCTGCCTGGATTATTTCATCGAACAGCCGGGACGCTACACCCTTGCGGAAGCCTTCCTGGCGAATCACCACGCCCTGATGTACCTGCTGGACAAGGAGCCTTCCCCCGGGTTGAAATATGACCGGGACGTGCTCGCTTTCTACGGCGATCCCAAGTGGGAGGCCCGGATGGCGGATCTCCCGAAAGCCTGGGAGCAGTCCCTGGTCGAAAAGGACGGTACCTACACCTTCGAGATCAAGCCCAACCGGGGTGAGGCGACCTTCAAGCCGATCGACACGAACGGTTCCCAACGCGGGGGGCGGCCGATCGTGGCATTCTTTCGGGAACGCTTGAAAACCGTGGAAGTCGTGAGCGGCGCGGATCTCAAGCCGGTCATCACCGATGATTTCATCCTGATTCCAAACCCCCTCACCTGCGATCTCATGCGCGAATACAAGGTGGTCTTCAAAGCGCTTGCACCATGAGCAGCCGAACAGCCGACACCCACAAGAAACATATATCTGTATTGTCATGACCAACCCCAAGGAACTCATCGCAACCCTGCCTGAGCGCACCCGGGCGCTGCGAGAGGAAGTCGCCAAGGCCATCGTGGGCCAGGAGCGCGTTGTGGAAGACGTGCTGCTGGGCCTCTACTGCGGCGAGCACGTGCTGCTCACCGGCGTGCCCGGCTTGGCCAAGACCCTCTTGATCCGGTCGCTGGCGGAAACCCTCCACCTGGACTTCAAACGCATCCAGTTCACCCCGGATCTCATGCCGGCGGACATCACCGGGACCGAGATCATCCAGGACGACCCGGTGAAGGGCACCCGGGAACTGAAGTTCATGCAGGGGCCGGTCTTCACCAACCTGTTGCTGGCCGACGAGATCAACCGCACTCCACCCAAGACGCAGGCGGCCATGCTGCAGACGATGCAGGAACGCGAAGTGACCGCGGGCCGGGAGACCATGCCCCTGCCCAAGCCGTTCCACGTGTTCGCCACCCAGAACCCCATCGAGATGGAAGGTACCTACCAGCTCCCCGAAGCCGCCACCGACCGCTTCATGTTGTCGGTGATGATCCACTATCCCGAGCCCGTGCAAGAGGCGGACATGGTGCGGCGCACCACCGGCACGGACCGGCCGAAGCTGGGGAAAGTGATGAGCGGCGGGGATCTGCTCGCGATTCAGCAACTGGTCCGGGCGGTGCCGGTGTCCGACGAAGTCATCCGGTTCGCGGTGGATCTGGTGGGCGCGACCCGTCCGGCAACGGCGGGAGCCCCGGAACGGGTGAACCGATTCGTCCGCTGGGGCGCCGGCCCGCGTGCCTCGCAGTACCTGATCCTGGGGGCCAAGGGCCGCGCCGCCATGGTGGGCAAACCCTGCGCGGACATCGACGACGTCCGCTCGGTGGCGCTCCTCGTGCTCCGGCACCGGATCCTCACCAATTTCAAAGCCCGCGCCGAGGGCGTGGACACGGAAAGCCTGCTCGACGGGCTGCTGAAAACAGTGAAAGCCTGAGAATCCACTCGTGCCCGAAGCCCTCCTATATGCCGACGCCGAGTTGCTGGCCGGCTCCCGTGACCTGCTGCTGCTGGCGCAGTGTCTGGTCGAGGGATATGCCCACGGGTTGCACCGCAGCCCATACGCCGGCAGCAGCCAGGAGTTCGCCTCCTACCGCGCCTTCCTCCCCGGCGACCCCCTGCAGCGCATCGACTGGAAAGTTTACGGCCGGACCGACGACCTCTACGTGCGCGAATTCGAGCAGGAGACCAACCTGCGTGCCTACCTGTTCCTGGACGGCAGCCGCAGCATGGATTTCGGGGCCGGGGCCGGCAACAAATTTCTCTATGGCCGCTTGCTCTGCGCGGTGCTGGCCGTCCTGCTGCGTCGCCAGCAGGATGCGCCCGGGTTGGTGGTGTTCGGCAAGGGGAACTCCATTTCCTTGGAGGACTGGTGGCCGCCAAGCACCCGCCGGGACCATCTCGAACATCTGGTTCACCACCTCGAAACCTCGGTCGCAGACGGTCCCCACGACCACCTGGGCGGCCTCGCCGACCTGGTTGACGATTGCCACCGGCGTTCGTTGGCCGCTCTCATCACCGACGCCCTGGTGGACCCCGCCGAGCTTAAGGACATGCTGGGCCGCTTGCGGATGCGCGGAACCAAGGTCATCCTGTTCCACCTGCTCGCCAGGGAGGAGTTGGAGCCCCGCATCGACGACGAGGTGGTGCTGGTCGACCGGGAGACCGGAGCCGAACGCGCGGTGGACGGCGCGGCCTACGGTCGCCTGTATGCAGAGAACCTGGCCCGCGTCCGCGCCGACATCGAGCAGGTCTGCCACGACACGGAAACCGAATACTGCTTCCTGCCCACCGACCAACCCCTGGACGACGCCCTGCGCCGTTTTCTTTTATTGAAATCAGAATGACAATCGCGATCATTATGATAGGGCCGTGGTTCGCGGTGGCGGGGCTGGCAGCGGTCGGCCTGGTGGTCTGGATGCACCTCTACCAGCGGGTGGCCAGCCGGCGCATGCCGGTCAGTTCCCTGCGCCTGGTGCCGGAGACGCCGCGGGTCGCCCGGAGCAGGCGGCGGATACGGCGTTGGCCGTTGTTCCTGCTGCGTGCCCTGGGGGTGCTGCTGCTGGGAGCGGCATTTGCCCGGCCGGGTCTGCCGGGAGGCGGGCAAGCTCCGGTGGGGGGGAGGGAAACGGTCGTCTTCGTGCTTGACCGGTCCGGCAGTATGGCCATGCGCTCCGCCGAGGGGGCTTCGGCCTGGGAGGAGGCCCGGAAGCAGGTGCAAAGCCGCCTCGCCGGCCTGCACCCGGAAAGCCGGGTCCGACTGTTTTGTTTTCCGCCGGCGGCCGTGGGCGGCGACTGGTCCAGCCCCGCCGCGATGCGCAAGTTGGTGGTCGGCCTGACCCCGAGCCTGGCCGACGGCCGTCCCTTCGACGCGCTGCGCGAGGCCGCCGAAGCCCTCGCCCGGTTCCGCAGCGACATGCCGGAATCGCTGGAGGTCGTCGGCGACCTGCAACGGCAGGGGTGGGAAGAGATCGACACGCTCACACTTCCGGAGGAACTGCGGGTCCACGTCAGCCAGACGGGCGCTCCCGAAGCGGCCAATCGCAGTCTGTCGCTGCAGGTGCGTGGAAGCGACCAGTTGCGCCGCGGGGTGGTGGAGGTGGTCGGCGGCACGACGCCCTTGATTGTAATAGACCGGGTCGGCGAGGGCGGCGAGGTCGCCGAGCGGGAAATCCCCTTGCCCGACAAGGTCGCCGAGCGGGAAATCCCCTTGCCCGACAAGGTCGTGGAACTGCCATACCGGGCTGCCGCCAACGGGTGGGTGCGCCGGGAAGTCGCCTTCCGCCAGGCCACCGATGGGCTGGCGGAGGACGACCGCTTGTTCGATGCGTTTTTGGTGACCCCCGAAATCCCGGTTTACTTGCTGGAGCCCCATCCGGAACGCGATGCATTCCTGCAAACGACCTTCTTCCTGCACCAGGCCCTGCGCCCAACGGCTGGGGACGCCGCCGCAGATTCCCGGTTCCTGCCACGGGTGGTGTCGGTTAAGGATGCCGCTGACGCCCTGCACGCCTTGGCAGGCCGCGAGGCCGTGGTGGTGGTGCCGCCACTGGCAACCTGGCCGACGGAGTTGCCTGCGGCGGTGGAGGCGTTTCTTCGGCAGGGCGGTGGGGTGGTGTTTTTTGCCGGTCCGGATCTTCAGCCCCCGGCCTACGCTGCGGCCTGGCGGGACTTGCTGCCCGCGTTGCCCGGCGAGACCCTGCCCGTGGAACTCAGCCTGGCGCTTCCCCCAATCGGCGAAACGCACCCGATCTGGGGAGGATTTAGCGAGGACCTGCGGCAAGCCTTGCGCAAGGTGCCACTTAAAAAGCGCTTCGCCCTGGCCGTCGCCGAGGGTGCCGAGGTGACGGCACGCTATGCCGACGAGGTGCCGCTGGTGGTGCGACGGCAGGTGGGGAGCGGCCGGGTGGTCTTCGTCAACACCAGTCCCGACCGGGCCTGGGGCGATTGGCCGGCCGACGGTGCCCAGTTCGTGCCCACGATGCACATGCTCATGTCCGCAGTGTTGACCTCGACGTCCCAGGCCCTGCGCAACAGCCCCGGTGCCGGGATCGTGGGCGTTCCCTTTGACGTCCGGGTCGATCAGGCCTCGGCAGGCGTCCCCCTGCGGACGGGCGACCGCGCCCTGCGGGCCGACGAACAGGGCTGGGTGCGGGGCCTCAGCTTCGACCATCCGGGCCTGTTCGACATCCTGACGGAAAACGGTCGCGTCGTGCGGCCGGTGGCGGTGAATTTTCCCCCCGATGAGAGTCGGCGGGAGTTCTTCCGCCCGGCGATCCTGCAACGGCAGATCGAGGCACGCCGACGGGTCGCGGGTGCCGACGGGGATGCCCCGCGGATCAACCTGGCCTCCGAGTCCGGTTGGTGGCGATGGATCCTCGCCGCCCTGGCGGTGGTGTGGCTGGTGGAGCCGTGGCTGGCGTTTCGGCCTGCCCGCGACCTCGGCTCGAAAGGACTTGCATCATGACTGAAATCCAACAAATCATTCAAAATGCGCTGGAACGTTACCGCGGCATCCGGCGGCAGCGGGCTTGGCTGGCGGCCTTCGCGGCGTTTGTCGTGGTCATGGCTCTAACAGCCTTGCTCGACCGGATGTGGATATTTTCGGGTTGGGTGCGGTGGTCGGGATGGATCGCGGGGCTTGCCGCCGCCGCGTGGGCGGCCCGGCGTGCCGCCGGACCGGCTTGCCCCGATGCGTCAGCCCTCGCCCACCGGGTGGAGGCGGAGGCGGGGGAAACCGTGCCGGTGGTGGCCACCGCCATCGATCCGGCCGTGCGCCGGACCGCCGGGAACGAAGCGCTTGCCGGGGTGATGCTTGATCGCCTCGACCTCCGGGCCGCCGAGGCGATCCGGGTTGCGCCGCCGACGTTCCGGGGCCGGTTGCGGGCACCCGCCGTCCTGGCCGTGGCGGCAACGGCCGCACTGGTGGCGCTGGTTGCCCTGCAGGGCGGAAACGGCCTGCTGCGCATGATGATTCCTTGGTATGTGTCGCCCTACACCTCGCTGGCCTTGGAGGGGCCGACGGGTGCCTTGGCCGAGGGACGGGCCTTCACCCTGACCGCGCGGGTGTCGGGTGTGCCGGTCGGGAAGGTGACTCTTTACCGGCAGAACTCGCCGGAGCCGTTGGCGGAAGCCGTGCCCGACCCACAAGGCCTCGTGCGCCTGGCGGTGGACGGGCTGGACAACCCGGCCGACTTCGTGGCCCGGGGGGGAGACGGGCAGTCCGAACCGCTGCGCGTCGAGCCCTACCCGTTGCCCCGTATCAACTCTTTCGAGATCGCCGTCACCCCGCCCGCCTACGCCGCTCACGCGGCGGACACCGAGACCACGCCCTCCTTTTCGGTGCTTCGCGACAGCCGGTTGCGCTACCGCCTGCACCTCAAGGCACCTGCGGTCTCGGTTGCGATCGAACGCAGCGCGGCCCCGCGCAAGGAGGAACGGGTGACCCGCAAAGAACTCACGAATCTTAAACGCGACCTCTATGGGCGGATCATCGCAGCCGAAGACAAGAACGCGAATGAGCCCATCGGCCCCGTTTTCCGTCCCGACCCGGCCGATCCACTGGTATGGGAGACCGACTGGGATCTCCCCGACCCGGAGGACATCGTGTACCGGCTGGTGATCGAGGGCGGGCACGGCGACCAGGTGCGCAACGACGAACCGTGGCGCATCAACGTCCTCCCGGATGCCCCGCCAGAGGTGCGCATCCAGAGCCACAACGGGGCCGAGGCGATCCGCATCGGGAACGAGACGGTACGTTTCAACCTGAGCGCGGTGGACGATGTCCGCCTGGCTGCGGTCCGCCTGGTTTTCCGCAAACCGGGCCACCCTCACACGCGCCAGGAGATCAAACTGCCCGCAGACACGGGCCGCACCTGGTCCGGTGCGGAACTGCTGGCGCTGGCACCCCTGGACGTGAAGCCCTTGGACATCATCGCGGTGCATGCCGAGGCGGAAGATTCCAACACCCTGGACGGGCCGGGAGTGGGCCGCTCGGAAGTCGTGTATCTCGAGGTGCCGCTCCCGGAATCCGACGATGGCGGCGGCGGTGGCGGCGGCGGTGGCGGCGGTGGCCCCCCGCCGATCAACCCGTTGGAGATCCAGATGGAGATTCTCAAGGCGACGGTGGTCCTCCAGGACAACGCGCTGGCGAGTGATCGGGAAGCCATCGCGCACGACCAGCGGCAGAACGCGGTGTACGCCGGCATCATCGAGCGTGCGGTGGAGGCGAAAGGGCTCGGGGACTTGGCATTGGCCTTGCACAAGGCGCGGGTGTCGATGGAGGAGGCGACCCGCGTGCTCGATACGCAGCCGCCCGTGAAGGCGGTTCCCGCCGAGGAGGCCGCGCTGGGTTTCCTGATCGACGCCTCCAAGCTGCTTGAGGACGCGAAGGATGCGTTTGAGCCGGGCGAAGGGGAGGGCATGATGACTTTCAGCCTGCGCCCGCCCCGCGCCAAGGCTCCCTCTGCAAAAGACCCGAATGCCAAGAAAGGGGAGCAGGAACGGGAATCCCTCCGCAAGCTCATGGAAGAGGTGCAACGCCAACTGGCCGAGCAGCAGAAGCTCAACCAAAGCAAAGGCGAGACCGCCGCGCGTGCCAGCCAGCAGCAATCGCTGGCGCAAGATGCGCGTTCGGCAGCGAGCCAGGCGGGCAGCATCCAGGCCTCGTCCGCTCACCACGGCGACCCACAGGCAGCCGCCAAGGATCTCGAGCGGGCGGCCGGGCTCCAGGACGACACCGCCGAAGCCCTGGCCGGCGGGGACGGCAAAGCAAGCACCCAGTTGGGCGTGCAAAGCGCCGCAGCCCTGGCGAAAGCCCTGCGTGAACTCGCGGCCCAACTGGAAACCGGAACCTTTGAAAGCGAGGCTTATCCCCCGGGTTACGAGCGGCTGGTGAGCGACTACCTGCGATCAATTTCTTACGAGTGAATACCATGGAGTGGAGCCCCTACCCAGCCTGGAACTGGATCGCCGCCGGCGTATCCATCCTCTTCGCCGCCATGGCCTGGCGCACCCTGCGGGTGCCGCACGGCCCACCGCTGGGCCTGCGCTTGCTCTGGCTGGCCTTGCGCGGCGCGTTGCTGGCGCTCTTGCTCGCGATCCTACTCCATCCGCACCGGGTGGAACGCCGCGAGTTCCGCGAACCCCTGGACGTGGCCGTGCTGCTCGACGACTCGGCGAGCATGAGCCTGCGTGACGAACCCGGCACTCCGCCCCGGCTGGAACAACTGAAGGAATGCGCCGGGGCCATGCGGACGTTGGCCGGGGGCGGCATCCGCCTGCGCTGGTACCGCTTTGCCGATGACGCCCAACCGGTCAGCGGGCCTGAGGCCATCACCGCAACGGGCCGCGACTCCCGCATCGGCAAGGCTCTCGAGACCGTGCTGGGCGACGAGCGCACCCGCTCCCTGGGTGCGGTGATCCTGGCGAGCGACGGGCAGACGCCCGACCCGGACGCGGCCCGTCGGGCGGCACGCCTCTACCGGCAGGCCAACATCCCCCTCTACACCCTCCTGGTGGGAACCCCGGAGGAGTCCCCGGATCTATGGCTGTCCGACCTCACCGCCGCCCAGGAATCGCTCTACAGCCTCCGGGTCCGCTTGTCGGGAACGCTGCACGCCCCAGGGTTTGTCGGCCGCAAGGTCTCGCTACGGGTGCATTGTGAAGGACGCCTCGTTCACGAATCCTTCGAGACCGTCGAAGCTGACGCCAAGCCATTCGAACGCACGTTCGACACCCCCTTCACCGGGTTTCACCGCTATCAGGTGGAGGTGCGCCCGGAACAGGGCGAGCGGCTCACCGACAACAACACGGGCGTGGTCGGGGCCGAGGTGCTCGACCGCAAGATCCGGGTCATCAACATGGAGGGCACACCCAACGCCGGCCACTATCTGGAAAACGCGCTGGAGGCCGATCCCGACATCGAGGTCACTAGCTTGTTCTTTCCCCAGACCGAATCCTTCGACGCCTCCCGCAAGATTCCGTTCACCATTGATGCCGACGGGCGCAAGGTTTACAACATCGCCCATCCGATCAAGGGCTACCCGCGGACGCTCCAGGAAATGCTGACCTACGACGTGGTGATCAACAGCGACATCTACAAGGAGGCGTTCACCCCGGAGCAGCTCGACCTCACCGTGGCTCTGGTGGAGGAGCATGGCGGGGGCTTCGTGATGGTGGGTGGCAGCACCGCCTTCGGGGCGGGCCACTACGACGAGACCGTGATCGACAAGCTGATGCCGGTGGACGTTTACGGCAACGAGGGTATGAAGTGGTCAGGCTTCAAACTGCAAGTCCCCGAGGAAATGCTCGACCACCCAGTCATGGCACTTGGTGCCACTCGGGAAGAGACCGCGCGGATCTGGCGCGAACGGTTTCCGGGTTTCACCGGGCTCAACACCGTGAACCGGGCCAAGCCGGGCGCCCGGGTGCTGGCCTTCAACGCCGACCAGTCCAACGACTATGGCCCGCTGGTGGTCTTTGCCGTGCAGCAGATCGGTCGCGGGCGCACCATGGCCTTCACCTCCGACACCACCCAGAGTTGGGGCAGCCAGTTCCACACCCAGTTCGGGACCTCGGCGGACAAAACCCTCTACTACCGGCGCTTCTGGAACCAGGCCGTCCGCTGGCTGGCCGCCGACCGCATTCGTCGCAAGAGTGGCGAACTCAAGGTACACTTGGACCACAGTGTCGCGGTGCCCGGCGAAAGCGTCGATGTGCGCATCCCGTTTCCGCCCACCTACCCTGATGCGGCCATCACCTTGCGGCAGGGATTGCCGGGGGAGGAAGCTGCCCCCGTGGAGTTGATCCGCGACGAAGTGACCCGCACCTGGCATGCCGAGGTTCCGATGAAGACCCAGGGCGAATGGATCTTCACCGCAGGTTTGCCGCGCCCCGGCTTGGATCCACTCTTCGCCCACGCCCTCGTCAACGTGGTCCCGGACACCCGCGAGTATGCGTCCACCGCGGCCAATCGCGACCTGATGGCGGAACTCGCCCAACTCGGCGGCGGCCGCTTGCTGGAGCACGACCCCAAAACCTGGTCGGTAAAGGTCGATCCTCGCGGCAGCCGCATCATCGAATACGGCCGGCGGGCCGTTTGGGATCGCTGGTGGATGATGGCCTTGCTGCTCGCCCTGCTCACGGTGGAATGGGGCCTGCGCCGCCGCTGGATCGGTGGGGGCGTGGCGTGAAGAAACCTGCTAACAAAGAATGATCGGATAGACAGAAGACTCGGAGACAGAGGACAGAAGCAAGCTTTCGCCAGCCCATGGGAAGCCCTGTAGCGTCGCTCTATGAGCGTCGATGCTCATGCGGAGGCGTGCAGTTCTCTACGTCTTGTGTCTTGCAGTCTTGTCTCTATTAACAGTCATTCTTATACTTGAATGTTGAAAATTGAATGTTGAATGTTCAGTCCGAAGAGAACTTCTCTTCCCCGCCCTCCGGTCTGGCCACCGGCTCTTTCAACGGCCTTCACCACAAAAGCAAATTCCTTGCAGTTGATGCTGCTGGCCGACGCTTATCCGCGTGTTTATGGTTGGAAAAATGGCGGGGCGCCCCCGTTGTCATGTTAGAAAATGGCGGGCTGGCAGTGGGCGCTGCGGCATCAATGGGTTTGAATGGCAATGTTGCGGAAAGCGACCGGGTCGTTGTGGCCGGCGAAGCCGAAGAAGCCGTGGCTGCGGTCTTTGCCGGGGTGGGCGCTATTACCCATGACCGTGGCCATGTCGACCTTGCTGAGGTCGGCGTTGAGGATCACGAATCCGTTCAACTCCACCTTGATGACCGGACCGATGACCGTCACTTCCTGGAAGTTCCATTCGCCAATCGGCCGCTGGTAACCGCGCTGCGCGGCAACCATGCCGTAGGCCGAACCGTGCGCCTGGCGCGGGTCGATCTGGCTCTTGGTCGCGGCTTCGTAATTGTCATCGAGCACCTGGCACTCGCACATGCCGTCGTAGGCGGTGTTGCCGGTGCCCGGGTAGCGGATGCAGAGCCCGTTGTTGCCCCCGGGTGGCAGCTTGAACTCAAACCGGGCGGTGAAATTTGTCAGGTCGTCCTGGTGGTAGATATTGCCGCCCTTTTGAGGCTTGCAGCGGATGGCCCCATCCACCACCTCGTAGTTGTCGATTTCGCCGGCCCAGCCAGCGAGATCCTTGCCATTGAAGATCGGCCTGAATCCATCGGCCGCTTGCGCCGCCAGCAGTTGGTTGGCTTCCGGGCCGCCGATTTCGCGGATGAAGAGATGGCGCCACTGGATCGGCGCGCCGTGGGTCTGCAAACAGATCGGCCCCTTGTTGGGAATGGCGACCTTGCGGTCGTAGTAGTTCTCGAGAATGGCGTGCTTGACCGTCTGCTTGCCGTTGAGCCAAACGCTGACGCGGGCACCCACCATCACCACCCGCAAGGCATTCCATTCGCCGGCCGCGTTGTCGGCCTGCACGAGCGGATCCTTGCCCGGCGTCCCGGGGCTGTTGTTCCAGAGGCCGCCGCTGCCTTTCTGCGCGCCGTTAGGCCATTCCCTCTCGTTGGCCGGATCCCAGATTTGGACTTGGGGGACATTGCGCAGGTAAATGCCGGAATCGCCCTTGGGGGCCATGTTATATTCCACCAGCAATTCAAAGTCGCCGTACTCCTTTTCAGTTGTGGCGTACTTGCCAGCCCCGTCGTTATGGAGTTCGCCAGCGACGGCCTGCCAGTGCCGCCGCATGTCGGCCGTCCAGTCCTTGACCAGCGCGGCGCGCTGGTCCTCGGGCATGGCTGCCAGAATCCGGGGGTCGGACGTGTCGCCGCCACGCCAACCGCTGAGGTCGGTGCCATTGAACAGGGCGGTGAAGCCCGCGGGCGGGGTTTGGGCCGCCCCGAGGACGGTGGTGGCGAGAAATAGGGGTAGGAGGCGCATGCGCCGACAGCATCGGGGCAAGGGAAGCGGAATTCAAGGGGAAATTGTCATTCGATTCGCCATCCGCAGTCGCTCATGTTGGGACATCCCCGTGTCCGATCGGACCACGGATTGTCCCGGCCGGGGCGCTTCTTCCCAACAGGGCCAAGTTCGACAGGCGGCAAAAGTCCGCTTGGTATCCGTGCCTCCACCCTAACTTCGATGAAACAATCACCGTTGACAGCCCCGCTCGCAGGCATCGGCTTGTGGGGTGCCCTGGTCATGCCCCTGGCGGCCGAGGTCCGCCTGCCGAAGATCCTGACGGACCACATGATCCCCCAGCAACACGCCGAAGTCACCCTGTGGGGTTGGACCAACGTCGCCGCGGCCACCGTTGAGATTGTTGAAATTGCCGGAGCCGACGGCCGGTTCGTGCCCGCCACCGCCGCAGTGATGGGCGAGGAAGTCCTCGTCAGCAGCAGCACTGTCGCCTCCCCGGTGGCCGTGCGCCTTTCCTGGGGGGGCGGATGTTTCCAACCCGATGGCCAGCAGCGGCCTGCCTGCGGCGCAGTTCCTGGCCACCTTGAACCACAGGATTCGTTGATTTCCTGCTCTCGCGTCTGTTTCCAATACATCCGCTGCCTGAGGATTATCAAATGAATCCTTGGCAAAGCGGTTCGGAGGACTAGCTTCGCGTCCGACCAACTTTCCCATGAAAACCAATCCCACTACCCTTGACTCACCCCCCGGACGCCTGGCGCCGGCCATTCATCACCCGCCTTTTTCCCGCCCTCCGGTCCGGCCACCGGCTCTTGCAACGCCTGCCGCCGGGAAAGCAAATTCCTGGCAGCAAGGTGGTCATGATTTCGTTGTTGCTAAATGTGCAGACGCCAATGGCCGCTTTCGCGGATCCTGTAACACCGGATTTCATTCCTTCGGTCAAATCATTGACCATGGGTTCGGGCGACACAACCCTGACCAACGGCAGCAAAATCCCCTATGCGCATCCAACACTCAAGAACGTTGCAGATACGCTAAAGGCTGATATCAATATCACACAAGGGCTTGATCTGACCGTGGCTTCAGGCGGCACTGCCAGCAAGGGGGACATCCTCTTGAAGATTGATCCCAACATTGCCGGTACGGAAGGTTACAAATTGACTGTCGATGGGAAAGTAACCATTGCAGCGCAGGACAAGAAAGGTGCATGGCCGGGCACCGCCACCTTGCTCCAGGCTATCAGGCGCGATGGCGCCAAGGTGGCCAACATGACTGTCATGGACAAACCGGACAAGCCGATAAGAGGCTACCAAATCGAGGTCAAACAGGGTTGGAGCATGCAGGACATCAAGGATGAAATTCGTCTGATGCGCTTGCTGAAGCTGAACACCCTGACGCTGCATATGTCAGGAGATCAATCTGTCGCCATGTGCATGGACACGGTGCGCGGCGGCTCACAATATCAGTTGTTCAGCAAAGGTGAAATGACTGAGATCGTGCTCTATGCCAAAAACCATGGCGTCGACATGATTCCGAATTGCGGACTCCAGTGGCAGTTTCCTGACACTCAATCAGCCGTGCGGAATTATATCAATGATGTTGACGGACTCGGCGCGCTCGCAGCGTATGATGACAAAAGGTTCCATAACTTTGTAAAGGAAATCATCAAACGCGAAATCGATATATATAAACAAGGCTACGATGATAACAATGTCAAAGGCATCCATCTGGGGCCGGTCAACGGTGAAGGCGGGATGAATTCGGCGGAAGCTCTCCTGCAGGTCGGATATGTGAAGAGTGCCGGTGCCGCGACCAAATCATGGTTTTTCGGCGGCATGATCCCGGGTGACACCACCCTGAACCAATGCAAGGGTGATATTGTCCAGGTTCCGTACTCGAATATCCATGATCCAGGCATGAGACCATACGTGGACAATGGCTGGAACTGCGTGAACATCACCTGGAGGCCGCTCTATATGTTAGGCGCGTCCAGTTATCCGCAGCAAACAGTGTTTGAAACTTTCAACCACCATTATTTTTCAGGCGAAGTCGGCACCCCGGATTACATCAACACCCCCGCGGCCGGCACCTGTGTTCAGGGCAGCATGTTGAGTTCGTGGGATTTGCCCACCCAGTATTATTAGCTGGGGTGGGTGTGTGGCATTTGACAATATTGCGCTGGTTGCCAGCGGAGCAACACCAGCACGATGATGACAAAGCCGATGCCCCTCCTGGCCGCGACGGTGTTCGTGGCAGGATTGATGAGCGCCGGGGCGGTCGAACCCCCAAAACCGTTTGGCCCGGTGCCTTCGGCGTGCCAGCTCAAGTGGCATGAGCTTTGGCTTTGGCGCCTCGGTTTGCTTGCTTTCTTGGATACAGTTGGCCGGGGGCCGCTGCGAGGGTCAAGGAGGCGTTGCCTGGATTTTGGTTCACGGTGAGCACGCCGGATCCGGGGCATTGCTTTCGCTGGGGGTTCAGAGGGCGTGTCCCGAATCGACTTGCTCCACACGGATTCCATTCGACGGCTTCGTGGTGACAACGCGGGTGGGAATATAACTGCCGTTCCATTTCTTATACTCGTAAATACCTTTTATTGCTCGCAAGACCCCAGAAGCAGTGCAGTTAACGATGTAGTCCGTTTCTTCCACCACATCGGCTTGGGAGGCGGTCTTGGGGGAAGCTACCGGCTCGCCGATTGTCCGCGATACCGTTTGATGGACTGCGGCGGAGTGGCTTTGTGGCGGCATCGTCACCTTGGCGACATTGGACACAAGATCGCTCGATTTAGGCGGTTGCCCGGCGTCTGCAATCGTTCCGAAGGCGGTCAGAAAACCGCAAAGACCGGCTGTCAGCCAACGCCAAGGAATCTGGGGTGAAGGCCGATGAAAGAGCCGGTGGCCGGATCGGAGGGCGGGGAAATGGGGGTTGTTGTGTTACGGAACCGCAGTCGTTGTCGGGAAAATCTAACCAAGCTGCGGGTGCCGGGATCAAGGGCCCGGGGGGACGCTGGCTATCAAGCGGGCGAAGGTCTTGGGATGCGCCGTTATGTAGGTGGTGGGAATCGTGACGCTGACCCTGTCATACTCGGCGGTACTGCCGCCACCCAGCGCGACATGGATGGAAATATTGCCGTCGGTGGTGGTGGCCTCGGTGGTGTCTACCGTGAAGCCGGTCCAGCCGGTGCCGTCGAGATTGCCACCGTATTGGACGACCAGGGGAGCGCTTGCGGCGGAGGCGTTCAAGCGCTCGAAGGTCAGGACCAGCGTGCCGGTTCCGTCCCGGCTGACGGTTGGCAGTTTGAGCCGATTGGCGGCGGGATTGCCAAGCGCGCCGGCACCGAGGATCCATGCCATGCCGTTTTGGATGCCGTCCTGGTTCGGGTCGGCAGCGAAGGCCGGATCCAGGTCGGAGCCGGTGGCACCGGTAAGGCCTTGATGGGTTGCCCAGGAGGCGTAGGCCGTGGGAACCCTGGTGATTGTCGCGGAAATCGCCGAATTATCGCCGTTCCAATTGGTGTTGGGGCCGATCACAAAGTCCACGGTCTGCCCCGGCAAGATGGAGTTGCCGCTCAGGTTGAAGGTGTAGCCCGTGGGGTCGGCGTTGGCAATGGTGATGGTGTTTCCGATCTTGCTGCGGTTGATGTACGTGGCGAAGGTGATGCCGTCCGCAGGTGAGGGTTGATTGGTCGTGAGCTTGCGGACCTTGCCCACGATGGTGATCGGGCCGCTCACGTTGCTGCCCGCGGTCCAGCGCAAGACCAGGTACTGGCAGGAAGTTCCGGCAGGGCCGGGATGGATGGCCAGTTCGTTGTTGGCGGGGTTAGGGCTGCCTTCTCCGTTGCCTAAGATGAGCTGCGTGCTGCTCACGCCCGGCAGCCAGTATCCATAAGGGTCGCCGGCCGGGTCGCCGAACGAATTGGCGGCGTGAACCCCATTATGGGCGGCCGTAGTGTAGGCGAGCTGCGCGCGCAGGCTGGCATGGTCTTCCGTCGGCGCGTCGCGGAACTCCCAGGTTCCCGTGCCGTCCGAGTCGGCGAAGCGGGCGACTTGGCCGTTGCTGAAGGTGCTGGTCAGGTAGTCAGACCGCAATTGCGCAATGGGAAAGCCCACTATCAGCATCTGTGACACTTGAGGCGCGGCATTCCAGTTGTCATCGCCCGCCTGGTCGGCCAGGATACGGGCGATACCCGGGCCCATGATCGTGACCATGCCATCGGCAGCCACTGTCGCCACATTCGTGCTGTCGCTGGAATAGGTGACCGGCAGTCCCGAACTCGCCGCCGCCGTATCCGCAAACGGGGCGGCGGTCGGTGGCTTGGTCACGGTGGTTCCCAAAGTGAAGGCGATGGCCTGGTCGCCACCTCGCGCGAGGCTGGCGTTGGAATAATAATAGACACAATGGCGGTACGGGATGGGCGTGGTGCCTAACGCGGCGGCGGCCCAGCCGTCGTTGGCCCAGGTCAGGATCCATTTGCAGGACGTGCGGAACGAGATCGCATCCCGACTTCGACAACGCAGCACCGCGATGCGCGAGCCGGTGGTGCCCAGCGTCTCGTGGCGCAGGACGGGGGTGTACTGGCGGTCGCCCTGTGGCTCAATGAAGCCCCAGGAACCGCCATAAAAATCCTCGCTGCCCATTGACTGGAGGGTCGGCACGGTATCGCCATCGAGGAAGAACTGCTGGTCGGCCTCGCAGATCAATTGGCCGTTGAGAGCCTTGTCGGTTTCATACTGCAGCCAGTGGGCCACGATCACCCCGGCCGCGCCCCACTTAAACATGTTGTTGGGTGTTTGGGCGGAGAGGCTCCCGGTACGATAATCCACGCGCAGGGTGCCGCACTCGGCGGGAATGGCGTCACGGGAGTCGTAGGTCAATTCGATGTAGCCGGTCACTTTCAGGTCCGAAGGATTCTCCACCTCGATCTTCACGTGGTTGCGGAAAGGCATCGGAATGCGGAAATTGTGCGACTCCTTGACCTTCGACATGAAGACCGAAGTGAAATACTGGCTTTTGCACTCGATGTCGCCCACGAAGTCCATCAACGGCATCTCGATCGCGGCACCGGTCTGCCCGTCGTAAAACACGCGGAGGATGAGCCCGGCAACGGGGGCGGAACCAAAGCCCTCGCCAGCCGCCATCGCGGAGACATGCAAGCTGGTGACCACCCCGGGCCCGTCCACGTCCAACACCGTGATTTTGGCCTTGGGAGTCAGCTCGGGCATGCCGCCCCAAAAGGCCGTCATGCAGTGGGTTTTTGCTTTGCCCACTGTCGAGACATCCTGCCAACTTGGCAGGTCATCGGCCATGAGCAAAGCACCCGCCAGGGTGAACACCGACAGCACGTTGACGGTGCGGAGCTTGACCGGGAATTTCACGGGGTGGCGTTGGAATAATAATAGACACAATGGCGGTAGGGAATGGGCGTGGTGCCTAACGCGGTGGCAGCCCAGCCGTCGTTGGCCCAGGTCAGGATCCATCTGCAGGACGTGCGGAACGAGATCGCATCCCGACTTCGACAACGCAG
Source organism: Verrucomicrobiota bacterium (assembly GCA_026397725.1). Taxonomy (GTDB): domain Bacteria; phylum Verrucomicrobiota; class Verrucomicrobiia; order Verrucomicrobiales; family Akkermansiaceae; genus Luteolibacter. The sequence goes on from JAPLUI010000185.1 coordinate 30,188, forward strand.
CACCGCGATGCGCGAGCCGGTGGTGCCCAGCGTCTCGTGGCGCAGGACGGGGGTGTAGTGGACATCACCCTGTGGCTCAATGAAGCCCCAGGAACCGCCATAAAAATCCTCGCTGCCCATTGACTGGAGGGTCGGCACGGTATCGCCGTCGAGGAAGAACTGCTGGTCGGCCTCGCAGATCAATTGGCCGTTGAGAGCCTTGTCGGTTTCATACTGCAGCCAGTGGGCCACGATCACCCCGGCCGTGCCCGACTCGAACATGGTGTTGGGCGTTTGGGCGGACAGGTTCCCAGTGCGATAATTCACGCGCAGGGTGCCGCACTCGGCGGGAATGGCGTCAAGGGAGTCGTAGGTCAATTCGATGTAGCCGGTCACTTTCACGTCCGAAGGATTCTCCACCTCGATCTTCACGTGGTTGCGGAAAGGCATCGGAATGCGGAAATTGTGCGACTCCTTGACCTTCGACATGAAGACCGAAGTGAAATACTGGCTCTTGCACTCGATGTCGCCCACGAAGTCCATCAGCGGCATCTCAATCGCGGCACCGGCCTGCCCGTCGTAAAACACGCGGAGGATGAGCCCGGCAACCGGAGCGGAACCAAAGCCCTCGCCAGCCGCCATCGCGGAGACATGGAAGCTGGTGACCACCCCGGGCCCGGCCACGTCCAACACCGTGATCTTGGCCTTGGGAGTCAGCTCGGGCAGGCCGCCCCAAAAGGCCGTCATGCCGTGGGTTTTTGCTTTGCCCACTGTCGAGAGATCCTGCCAACTTGGCAGGTTATCGGCCATGAGCAAAGCGCTCGTCAGGGTGAACACCGACAGCACGGTGACGATGCGGGACTTGACCGGGGATTTCATGGGGTAGGTGTTCATTTGACTCGATATTCTGGCAGGCGCCTTGTCGGGATGAAAGGTCTGTCTTACGGGGCCTGGGTGACCACCAGCCGGGCGAAGGTCTTGGGCTTGCCGTCCGGCAACAGGTAGGAAATGGTGGTGGCATCGCTGGATAGGCCAGGGTCGTCCGCCGCGACAGCGGTCCACGGGTCGTTCAGGCCGAGGTCGTCGGATTCCTCGAGGGTCCAGGTGACGTCGCCGTTGGTGACGGCGTCCGCGCCCTTGATGAAGCTCAGCAGCGTGCCGGTGAGCGTGCCGGCTGATCCGTTAGGTGCCGCCGGATCGAGACCGAGGCCGTATTCCAGCAGGTTGCTGAGCCCGTCGAGGTCGAAATCGCCGGTGGCGGGTGCGCCGGGGATGCCGTGGGTGGCCGCCCAGGACGCGTAGCCCGTGCCCGTGGGAGCCACTGTGATGGTCGCGGAAATCGCCGAATTATCGCCGTTCCAATTGGTGTTGGGGCCAATCACGAAGTCCACGGTCTGCCCCGGCAAGATGGAGTTGTCACTCAGGTTGAAGGTGTAGCCCGTGCTGTCGGCATTGGCAATGGTGGCGGTGTTTCCGATCTTGCTACCGTTGAGGTACGCGGCGAAGGTGATGCCGTCCGCAGGGGAAGGTTGATTGGTCGTGAGCTTGCGGACCTTGCCCGCAATGGAGATCGGGCCGCTCACGTTGCTGCCCGCGGTCCAGCGCAAGACCAGGTACTGGCAAGGATTTCCGGCGGGGCCGGGATGGATGGCCAGTTCGTTGTGGGCGGGGTTCGGGCTTCCTTCTCCGCTACCTAAGATGAGCGACGTGCTGCTCACACCCGGCAGCCAGAATCCATAAGGGTCGCCAGCCGGGTCGCCGAACGAATTGGCGGCGTGAACCCCACCATGGGCGACCGTAGTGTAGGCGAGCTGTGCGTGCAGGCTGGCATGGTCTTCCGTCGGGGCGTCGTGGAACTCCCAGGTTCCCGTGCCGGCCGTGTCGGCGAAGCTGGCGACTTGGCTGTCGGTGAATGGGTTCGCCACGTAATCCTGCCCCAACTGCGCAACGGCAAGGCGCACTGTCAGCGTCTGCGACACTTGCGGCGCGGGATTCCAGTTCGTATCGCCCGCCTGGTCGGCCAGAATATGGGCCGTGCCTGCCCCCGTGATGGTGACCGTGCCATCGGCAGCCACCGTCGCCACCGCCGTGTTGTCGCTGGAATACGCGACCGTCAGCGCCGAACTCGCCGTCGCCGTGTCTGCAAACGGGGCGGCGCCAAACGTCTTGGTCACCTTGGTTCCCAATGCAAAGGTGATGGTCTGGTTGCCCTTGACCGCCGTCGGCGTCGCGCTGGCCTCGGTGGAATTCGCGCTCTCGCCGTTGCTGTTGGTGGCAGACACCATGTAGTAGTAGGTCGTGCCATTGGTCACCGTGGTATCCGTATAGGTCGTTGCGGAAGCCGTCCCGATCTGAACCTCCGCACCGCTCGTCGTCGACCGTTTCACGTTATAACCCGCCGCCCCGGTCGAGGCCGCCCAGGTTAGGGCGACCTGCCCGGGTGCAGGTGTGGCCACCAAGCCGGTTGGTACAGACGGCGGCAGCGCCACCACCTCCGCGAGGTTGGCGTTGGACACCCGGATTTCATCAAATTGATAGTCGCCGGCGGCATTGCTCAGGAAGCAGAGGTAGTCGTTGACCGAGAACGACGCTTTCTGGGTGGCAGTCAGGGTGGTCCGCTGCATGACGTTGGCGCTGCCGCTCCCTTGGGCCGCGGCGTTGAGTGCCTCTTCGGTCAGCCCGCCGCTCTTGAAGTTGTCGTATTGCTCCGCACTCAGGATCCACGTGGTAATGGTCTGGCTTTGGGCTTCGCCCCCCCAGGCAATGAGGTTTTCGACCTTGTAGAGGACCAGGTACGTCGTGTCCTGCGACACGGCCGTCCCGCCCGCGTTGTTAGCGACAGTCGGGGGGGTGGAGTTTCCGCCCAGTCGGGTATCACCGGTTGTAGCCCCATAGCGTTTTGGGGCCACGCCGAAGCCGCTGTTGAGGTCATAGTCGCCGAACGCGGCTACTTTGGCCACATAAAGATCTCCAACCTTGTCGCTCGTATCCACGGCGCTTACGGACTTGAACAAGAAGCCGCCCCAAATCGTTCCGGTCTGGTCCACGGCGAGTTGCCGGAAGCCGAACGACGTACCACTGACTCCAGCACAACCGGACCCGGAGCTGACCGGGAAGTCGCTGAAGGTCAGACCCGCGGTGCGGTACTTACACGCCCCGGTGCCGGACCAAGTCCCACTCAGGCCCGTGCCGCCACTGAAAGCGTCACCGTTGAGCGCGGCATCGTCGCTTTGGTCGGTGTAGTTGAAACCTTCATAGACGATCAGCTCCGCCCGGGCGCTGCCGGATACCATCGTCAGCACGGTCGCCAGCAGGGCGGCGTTGCGCACGCAGGATCGGATCGCAACGCGGGGTTGCTTGAGCAATTCGAGTGTTTTCATCGGACCTGTTTTCGCTGTGTTTCTTTGTTGTTAGACCGGGTTTGGGAGCTGGGAAGGCAGGGCTCCGGAGCACCTGACTGCTAGGAAATTGCTTTGGGATGAAGGCCGGTGAAAGAGCCGGTGGCCGGATCGGAGGGCGGGGCAAAGGGGGAGGAAACGGTGCAAAAGCCCCCGCCCAGGAGCCGACCAAGGCCTTGGTCCGGCGGGATCATGCAGGAAAATGGGGGATTCCGTCAGAATCATGGTAAATCACCTCGAACGCGAAAATACCAAACCACTTGGTGATAGCAAGAAGATTCTTAAGTTTTAGTGGATAGCGGATAGCGGATAGTGGATTGCAGATGATAGCGCTCATTCATCCACGATCTTGGATCCTCGATCCGGCGGCGGGTAGGGTCGGACGGCCTCGGCCGACCCAGGCTGCCCCTGAGGGTGAGAGGTCATGGGCTGGCCATGCACCGTACCATCCCGCCACCCAGCCGGGCGGGACCCGTGGGCGTGCCGAGGCCGTCACGCCCTGCCGCAGGTTGGTCAGGGCGTGGGGGCTGCACGGGTTGGCGGGGTGGTCCTCGCGGGCCGGCAGGGGTGTTTCCGGGCCATAGACGCTCGATGACGAGGCGAACCCAAGGTGTGGGACGCCCATGCGGTGGCAGAATTCCAGCAGGCGGATGGTGTCGATGACGTCGGTGATCAGGAGGTTAGCATCCCGATCCGGCTGATCGTGACTTTTGGATTGGGGAGGTTGAGTGGCGGGTTCATGGGATCTGGTGGCTTGGATTCGTGCGGAGCGATACGACTTGCGGCTGTCAACGAGCGCATGGCGCGGGAGGGGCGCAGGTTGAGCAATTCGGTCAAGGGGCCGCCGCTTGGTTGAGTGCCAAGAGGTGTTCCAGGATGGCTTCGTCTGTTAGGTCGGCGGGCCGGCCATAGGCGGCGGCGACGGCGGCGTCCAGTTTCGCGTGGCAGGCGGCGAGCCAGGCGGGGCGGACATTGTAAAGTTTGGTCAACGTGCGTTCCTTGAGGCGGGCGGCGCAGGCGGCGTCACGCGCCAACAGGCGCGGCCAGCGCACGGTGCCGACCTTGAACGCGCCTGCCTGCGCCGACGCGGCAGGCAGGCCCCGGGCGGTTGCCGTCGCCGGGTCAATGAAGCGGTCCCACGGGCCGCCGACCGTGCCGGGAAACTCCGTGACTTCCTCGCGGGTCCATTCGGGCGGGTTCAACCAGTGGTCGCGGCGACGTCATCCTGCCCGAAATGGTAATGCGCCGCACGGAGGCGGGCGACGATATGCAGCGGATCGTCCCCGGCCGTGTCATCCGCAAATGGGAACGGGAAGGTTTCAAAGCAGGTGGTCGGCGTGTAGCGAAAGCCGCTTTCCTTCTCTCGCAACTGCGTGCCTTGTGCCAAGGCCCAGACTTCATGCATGCGGGAGTGCAGCACGCCGAAGAAATAATCATCGGAGCGGGCAAAAACGATCAGTTGATGATCGGGTAGAGTCGGAGCGGCAAGCCAAGCAAAGATGCGGTGTTTTGATGTAGTGGGGGTGACGAGAAAGCGCTTCAACGTCGAAACGGCATTTCGCATTTCCGGCCTCATGCGTTGTGGTCGCCACCAGTTTTCCCTGAGCCATTTGTCGCGGTTTTGGTCTCGCTTGGGTTTAACTCTCTGTTCAACAAGGCGGAAAGGCTTTTCATAGCGAGCGAATGCGCCAAGCGAAAGGTCGGAGGAATCCACAATCCAACGCGGCACGTCGGCTTGCACCAGGTCCTCCGTGTTTACCACAGGCCGAATGACATCACTGTTAGGCAGCCCCGTCGGATTGCCCGCAGTTGCCAAGAGTTCAATGGCTTCGTGGTCAGAGATGTCAAACGGTCCGCCTTTGCAATTTCCGAGAAATGAAATCTTGGCATTGCCGCGAATGGGCCTTGCCAATCCAATATCGGCGGCTGCGGTCAGGTTGGCGTTGATCCTGCCGACCGTCATCCCGTCGAGCATCCGCGACTTCTCTTTGCCGTCGTCAAAGCCGACCATGCTGACATGAACAGTTGCGCCGTCGAGAATCCACGGGCGATCACTTTCGGCCCAAAAGATGCCGCCGGTTTCCTTGATGCGCTTCAAGACTTCGCGGTTCGCGCCGCCGCGTATTCCCTGCGTTGCCAATAGGCCGGCACGCATGCACTTGCCGGCGGCAATGTGGGCACGGGCTTTCTCAAACCAATAACAGCAAAGATCGGATTGGCCGGGAATGCGGCCCTGATAGGCTGAGCGCACGCGGTCGACGTATTCGTCCCCCATTTCGCGGCGCATGAGTTTGTCGCCAAGGAACGGCGGATTGCCGATGATGAAATCCACGGCGGGCCACTCGGGTTCGCCGTCATCGCTAACAATGGCGTCCATGAGGCGGATGTTATCGGTGAGGGGCCGCAAGATGGGATCGGCGGGGAAGCCGAAGCCGTTGGCGCGAATCCATTGCAGCCAGCCTATCCAAACGGTCATCTGTGCCAGGTCATGAGCATAAGCATTGATTTCCATGCCGTGGAGTTGCCACGGCCCGACCATGGGCAGGAATGAGCCAAGGCCGTTGTCGTTACCGTAAAGGATAGCTTCTTTCTCCAAGTCTTTCAGGCGGAGCAAGGCGACATAGAGGAAATTCCCGGAGCCGCACGCCGGATCGAGAATCTTCACGCGTTGCAGACGGTCAAGAAAGCGGTGCAAGATGCTGCCCGCCTCGCCGCGTGCCTTCTTGGTGGCGGCGGCGTTCAGCGGCTTGGCCGGAGCGGCGGCCGTTTTGCGCCCGGTGGCTAACAGGGTGTCAATGGTTGCGTGGCATTCGTTCCACTCCCGGCGGAGCACGGTCATGATTACAGCGTCAACCACCAGTTCAATGTCTTCGCGGCCGGTGAAGTGCGCGCCGAGTTGCGAGCGCTTGGCGGGGTCAAGGCCGCGTTCAAACAGGGTGCCGAAGATGGAAGGGTCAACGGCGCTCCAATCAAGACCGGCGGCGGTGGCAATGCGCCGCATTTCGTCGGTGCTTAGGTCAAGGACGCTCCGGTCTTCAAACAGGTTGCCGTTGAAATGACGAATGCGTTCAAGGCCGAAGTCGCCGCCGGTGGCCATGGTGTCGAAAAGCTGGCCAAGGATCCTGCCGAAGCGGACGGGGTCGCCGCCGGAGTTTTTCACGATGCGGGTGAACACCATGTCGGGCAAGAGGCGGGTGTCTTCCGCAAACAGACAGAAGACGATGCGATCAAGGAAATGAGCGACGGCGGCGGGGTCGAGGCCGCGCTTGCGCATGGCGGCGGCGATTTCCGCGAAGTGCCGGGCGGCGTCCTGGGTAACAGCAACGCTGGTGCGGGCAGGATGCAGCGTCTCGGGGTTGTGGAAGAGGGCGCGGAGGATTCCGACGTTGCGGGCATCGCCAAGACTTTCTAACTGAATTTCGTGGGTGGCGGAAACCGTGCCGGTGAAGTTGGTATGAACGATGATGCGGTCAAGGTCGCAAACCACTAACAACGGCGGATTTCCCAGGGCGTTGCGGTAGCGCAAAAGCTGGTCATAGGCGGCGGTTAGATCCTGGTGCTTGCCCTTGTATTCAAAGCCGAAGCAGCCGCGTTTCCACACGTCCGCGAAGCCATCACCGCCGGCGTGCTTGGCCGCGCCCTTTTCAAAGCAGAAGTTTTCGCCGGTGGGATCGGCGGCGGCGGGCGTGGGGTGTTCAAAGACGTGGCACAGGTCAAGGAAATGCTCTTGCGCGGCGGAGCGCTCTTTCAACTCCACCTTGCGCCACTTGGCGATAAATTCCGGGATGGTCATGCGGCGGCGGGATTCCTATGGCTTGACCTTCAAGCCGGCTTTCACGGCAAGGGCTTTTTGGCGGATGTCGAAGGTCAAGAAGTCCTTGGCCCCGAGTGCCATGGCCGCCGCGACGTGCAACACGTCAAAGCCACGGGTTCCGAGTGCTTGCGTGTGGGCCGCGCTCAGGGCCTCCGCCCTTGCATAAACCTCAGCCCAGGCAACGGGAGATTCCAGCAGCACGCCGGCCTTGGCATCCGCTTCGACCTCGGCAAGCACAGCCTGACAGCGTGCCAAGGTCATGACCTTCCGAAATACTGCAAGCCGGAAGGCGTTGCGGAGTTCATGCCGGTGCAACGGAGTAAAGGCCAGCGGGACCTTGAGCGCGTTTCCCATAAGCCGGGCCTGTGCGCTGTTGGCGTCATGCCCGTAAAGCGAGTAAAGGAAACTGGTGTCCGCGCAGACTACCATTGCCTCTCCTCCCGTTCTTCAAGGATGATATTCGGCATCAGTCTTGAATCGCCGAAGATGGCCTTGGCACGAGCGACGAAATCCGGCATCTTGAACTTGGCCGGGGCCTCCGGGCGCGGCGGGCAAATGCGGGCGACGGGGCGGGTCCGGTTCAAGACCGTGACTTCCTCCCCTTGCGCGACCAATGCAAGGACCGCGCTGAAGTCGTGATGAACTTGCCGAATGGTGACTGTCTTCATGTGCCACAGGATGTTCCACGCCGCCCCCCGCGTCAAGCGCCGGGTTCGCTTGTTTCCGTGGCGGGCTTTTCCGGTTGCCGCTCCCGCGCCCGGCGGCGGGGTGCAAACCTTGGTTTGGCTTGAAATCATCGTGCCGGTTGCGCCCCCGGCGCGAAGGTGACAACCTCGCAAAACTCGCGCATGCGGCGCAAGAGGGGTTCCCCCCGGTCGGCGCGGATGGGTTCGCGATCCCTGCCGCCGGGCTTTCATGCGCCGCCTGCGGGCTCTGGTGCCGTGACCTTCCAGCGGCGCAAGGCCGCATGCCAATTGCAGACGGGTCGTCCGTTGCGGTCCGTCCATTCGCGTTGCGCGTAGTAGTCAAAGAACCTTGTCTCCTGTGAGGTTCACAAGCATTTCCGTCTTCCAATGGTCAAAATAATCAGGGTGGACGATCATCATTTTCGCGCCTTTCCTGCCGCCGGCTTGGCGGCGGTTTGAGCAATCGCGGCAAGCACGTTGCCCCATTGATAGCGGCGGACTCCGCCGCGATGGATGCAGGGCAAACGCCAGCGCCAAAGCGTGGCGCGGGAAACCTGCAAGCGTTCGCAAAGCTGGTTAGTTGTCAACAAGGGATCGGGCAGCGGGTCGGATTTTCCCGTTTCCAAGACTTGCAGGGCGCGGGCGCGGCGGTCCGTCAGTTATGAAGGTGTGGGAGGATGCGGTAGCTTCCGGCCTGACACCGCCGCACCTACGCGTCCCCCAATTCCGCCGCCCGCTCTGTCAGCAACGCGATCAGACCGGCCATTTCCAAGGTGGGGGGCCGCTTCGGCAACACCAGCAAGAGCTGCGTGATGACGGCCGGAGCGGCGAGGGCAACAAAGACACAGCCGGCATGTGGCAGTTTTCTGGCATGACCCGGAATCAGCCCCACGCCACCGCTAACGGCGATCGTCGCGAGCATCAGCGGCAGCGAATCAAGCTCGGCGACGATCCGCGGCGCGAATCCCGCCCGCCGGCAGCATTCCGTTAGAAACTCGCGGCGGCCGGGAAAAAACACGTTCGACAAGGAGACCCACTCGGCGTTTTGCAGGGCGGTTAGGTTGATCGACTTTTTCGTTGCCAGCGGATGCCCGTCGGGCAGGACCACGGCCATGCGGTGGCGCGAGAGTCGTTTCACCGTGAATCGCTCGCTCGCATCGTCGTCGAGGTTGCCGAGAATGGCGGCATCAAGCTCATCCTTGCGGAGACGGTCGAGTTGAGCGCTGGGCGGCAAATCGAACAGACTCACCTTGGATTTCGCGTGGCGCTGCTGGAACTCCCTCACCGCCGGTGCCACCAGATCGTCGAGAAACGGGCCGATGAATCCGAGCCGCAGCGTGCGGCGCACTCCGCCGAATTGCTCGCGCACTTGTTGGATGCTCAGTTCCGCGTCGCAAAGAAGTTGGCGGGCTTTTGTCAGGAAAAATCTGCCGGCCCCGGTGAGCTGGATGCGCTTGCGCACGCGGTCGAACAACAACACGCCGAGTTCATCCTCCAACAGGGCGATTTGCCTGCTTAGCGCCGGCTGCGAGACATGCACCCGTTCCGCCGCGCGAGACATGCTCATTGCCTCGGCGGCAGCCACGAAATATCGGAGTTGGTGGAATTCCATGCGCAATGATGCCATATTCCTCCGGCACTGACAAACAAATCCATAACCTGAGGGCATGAACTTGGAAGGCAAGTGGTATTGGCAGGCATGCGGAAGCCGTGGAATGGTCCCTCCGATCATGAAAACAAACATTCGCAAATCATCCGAGCGCGGCCATGCCAACCATGGCTGGCTGGACAGCCACCATACCTTCAGTTTCGCCGATTACCACGATCCCGCCCAGATGGGTTTCCGCAGCTTGCGGGTGATCAACGAGGACCGCGTGGCACCTGGCGGCGGGTTTCCCACCCACCCGCATCGCGACATGGAAATCTTCAGCTACGTCGTCGGGGGCACCTTGGAGCACAAGGACAGCCTGGGCAACGGCCGCCAGCTCAAGCCCGGGCAGATCCAGCTCATGAGCGCGGGTTCCGGCGTCACCCATTCGGAGTTCAATCCGTCCCGCAGCGAGCCCGCTCATTTCCTCCAAATCTGGATCAAGCCGCGTGCCCAAGGCCTCACACCTTCGTACACCGAGTGGCATCCGTCGCCCGAATCCGACCACGCCACCATGGTCCTCGTCATCTCGCCCGATGGTCGCGCCGGCTCCGCCGCCATCCATCAGGAGGCCGAGGTCTGGCGCGTTCGCCTCAAGGCCGGTGAAACCGTTAGTCACGAGGTCGCCGCCGGTCGCGGGTTGTGGCTCCAGCTCATCGCCGGCAAGGTGCAAGCTAACGGAAGCCCCCTTGATGCCGGCGACGCCGCGAGCACCACCAGCGCCGGTCGCTTTGAAATCACTGCCGCGGAAGACGCCGAGGCGCTTCTCTTCGATCTCGCCTGAATGAACAACCACACCAAACCACACCACCCCATGTCCAACTTGTTCTCTCCCATCACCGTCGGCCCCCTTACTCTGCCTAACCGAATCCTCATGGCTCCGCTCACCCGTTGTCGTGCGGATGCCGACCACGTCCCCGGCCCGCTGATAGCGGAATACTATGCGCAGCGTGCCAGCGCCGGTTTGATCATCGCCGAGGCCACCATGGCGATGGCGGGCAATTCCTCCTTCTGGATGGAACCCGGCATCTATTCCGCAGCCCAGGTGGCCGGCTGGAAACTCACCACCACTGCGGTTCACGCCGCGAGTGGCCGGATTTTCCTGCAACTCTGGCACGGCGGACGCGCCTGCCATCCCTTGCTCAACGACGGCATCCAACCGGTCGCTCCGAGCCCCGTTCGGATCATCGGCGACGAAGTTCACACCCCGGAAGGCAAGCAACCCTATGTCACGCCGCGCGAACTCCGCGACGACGAGATCCCGGGCATCATCGAAGGCTTCAGGAAAGCCGCCGAAAACGCCAAGGCCGCGGGCTTCGACGGCGTGGAAGTCCACGGCGCGAATGGCTATCTGCTAGATCAATTCCTCCGCGACGGCTGCAATCAGCGCTCCGGCCCCTATGGCGGTCCGGTGGCAAACCGCGCCCGGCTCATGCTCGAAGTCGTCGAGGCCGTCTCCGCTGTCTGGGGCAGCGACCGCGTGGGCTTGCGCCTTTCCCCGCTGAATAGCTACAACAGCATGATCGACAGTGACCCCGTGAATCTCGCCACGTGGCTGGCAAAACGCCTGAACGATTGCCATCTCGCCTATCTCCACGTGATGCGCGGCGATTTTTTCCAACAGCAAACGGGCGACATCCTCACCCCGATCCGCGAACACTATCAGGGCGTCATCGTCGGCAACATGGGCTATCAGGCGGACGAGGCCAACGCCGCCATTGAAGCCGGCCTGGTCGATGCCGTCGCTTTCGGCACCGGGTTCCTCGCCAACCCCGACCTGCCCGCCAGGATCAAGGCGGGCACGCCGCTCAACGCGCCGAACCCAGCCACCTTCTACTCACCCGGTCCGGAAGGATACACCGACTACCCGTTCATGTCATGACTGCCGATCGTCGTGAACGATCACATCCACCTCCACCTCAAAATCCATGCGGATTTGATTTCGGCCGAATGAGCCTACGGACCGGTCTATCAACCTTCGCCATCATCCCATGAATCCCTCCCGCATTCTGCTCCTGTTCGCCCATCCCGCCTTGCACAAGTCGGTGGTGAACCGCCACCTCATTGCTGCGGCGGAGAGCATTGCAGGAGTGACCGTCCGCCATTTGTATGAACTCTATCCGGACTATCTGATCGATGTGAAGACCGAACAGGAATTGCTGGTGGCGCATGACGTCATCATCCTGCATCATCCGTTTTACTGGTATAGCGCGCCGTCGCTGGTGAAGGAGTGGTTGGATCTGGTGCTCGAGCATGGCTGGGCGTACGGAGAAGGCGGCACCGCCTTGCGTGGCAAGCACCTGCTGCAGGCCGTCACTTGCGGTGGCAGTGCGGAGGTGTATTGCAGCAGCGGCCGCAACCTCCACACAGTTAGAGAGTATCTACTGCCCTTTGAACAGAGCGCCCGACTCTGCGGGATGACCTATCTCGCACCATTCATCGTCCACGGCACCGGCAATCTGAAGTCCGCTGCCGAGGTGGCGCCCCATGCCCGGGACTATGTGGCGGTGCTCGAAGCCTTGCGCGACGGCAGAATCGATCTGGGAAATGCCGCCACGCTCTCATGGCTCAATGAGAATCCCGGGACACTCATCGAAACCAACGCGCTGCCATGAGCGAGCATCCGGGTTTTTTTGAGGTGGCGCTCGTCTATCTGGCCGCAGCGGTGATTTCGGTGCCGCTGGCGAAACGCCTGGGACTCGGGTCGGTGCTCGGTTATCTCGGTGCGGGCGTGGTGATCGGCCCCTTCGCGCTCGGACTGGTCGGGGGAGATGGGGAAACCGGCGCCCTGATGCATGTTGCCGAATTCGGTGTGGTGGTGATGCTGTTCCTCATCGGCCTGGAATTGAATCTGGGCGCGCTCTGGAAAATGCGGGGATCGTTGTTAGGTCTGGGCGGGTTGCAGGTGCTGGGCAGCGGGTTGGCGCTGGCAGGCGGCGCCTGGTGGTGGGGCCTGGAGTGGCGGCAGGCACTGGCCACCGGCTTCATTTTCTCGCTGAGTTCCACCGCCATCGTGCTGCAGAGCCTGCGGGAAAAATCGTTACAAGGCACTGCGGGCGGGCGTCATGCCTTTGCCACCCTATTGTTTCAGGACCTTGCCGTGATCCCGATGCTCGCCTTGCTGCCGATGTTGGCGGCCAAGGACCTTGCCACGCATTCCGGGGCAGGCGCACTTGAAACTCTGCCGGGATGGCTCCAGGGCTTGGCCGTGCTTGGGGCCGTGTCAGGCGTGGTCATCCTGGGTCGCTGGCTGGTGCCGCATGTCTTCGGTTTCATCGCCCGTTCGGGCCTTAGGGAGATCTTCACGGCGGCGGCGCTGTTGCTCGTCATTGCCCTCGCCACCCTGATGACCAAGGTCGGGATGTCACCGGCACTTGGCGCGTTTCTGGGCGGCGTCGTCCTGGCCGGCAGCCCCTACCGCCACGAACTGGAAGGCGACCTCGAACCATTCAAGGGAATTCTGCTAGGGTTGTTCTTCGTCAGCATCGGTGCCTCAATGGATCTTCATCTGGTGATGGCCAACCCGGGACGAATCGCGCTGCTGGTTGCAGGTCTCGTTCTCATCAAAGGCGCGGTGCTGGCGGCGTTGTCGAAGGGATTCCGCTTCGGCGCTGATACCGGCGCGCTCTACACGCTGTCGCTGTTCCAAACCGGCGAGTTCGCGTTTGTGCTGCTCGGCCAGGCGCTGGCGCTCGGGGTGCTGACAGGTGAAACGGCCGCCACGCTCAACGCGGTGGTCGCCCTGTCCATGGCCCTGACGCCGGTGGCGCTGTTGATCTATCAAAATCTCCTGCGCCCGCGGTTCCAAACCGTGGCGACTGGCGAGGCTCGGCCGGCCGATCCGATTGAGCACCGCTCGCCGGTCATTCTGGTCGGCTTCGGGCGTTTCGGCAACTACGTGGGACGCTTGCTCCGCTCGCAAGGCATCCGCCCGGTGATTCTCGAAACCGATGCCGAGCACGTCGAACTGACGCGCCGACTCGGTTTTGAAGTCCACTACGGCGATGCCACCCGGCTCGAACTCCTGCATGCCGCCGGTGCCGCCGAAGCGGACCTGATGATCATCGCCGTGGAGGATGAGGAAACCATCGACCGCTTGGTGGCGATGGCTACCCGCCACTTTCCGCGGCTGGAACTGGTGGTGCGCGCCAATGGCATGGACCAGCGGATGCGACTCCTCAATGCCGGCGTGAAACATGTGTTCCACGAAATGGCGGGCAGCGCGCTCGATGCGGGGGCGCGGGCGTTGCGACTGTTAGGATTCCCGGCCTACACGGCGGAGCGGGCGGCCCGACGGTTCAGCCGACATGATCTTGAGACTGCGGCAGAATTGGCGTCCGTGAGCCATGACGAGTCCGCCTACATCGCCATGGTCCGCGAGCGGGTGGCAGCGCTCGAAGAGCTGTTCCGTGCCGACCCCGTCCACCCGGGCGGCCTCGACGACCATGCCTGGGACCGAGTGCCACACCACCGTGGCAACCATGGGAGCGAGCACGAGCATTGAATAATAAAAGCTCACCGAGACGGCCAGGCGCAGGCGTCTTTCTTCGGTGAGTAGCGGGTCGGTGTTTGGCTCGGTGCGCGGCGAATCAGTTGGCTTGTCCATGCCGGTGTTGGCCGTGTCAACGCCTGTCTAACGGAACTCGTGGTGACAAATGGTGACAACCAGTTTGCCACTGCGGTTCCAGTTGGCCAAAATGGTCAAAATACTGATGGCCAATAGCGCCAGTTTAGGCCAATATCGCCTGTATCATACTCATTATGAAAGACTTAGAGACACATTCATGATCTACCACCGGCACGACATCTGGGTCTCGGCCGGCGGGCTCACCCGGCAGACCTGCATCGACCGCATGCGCTTCACCGCCGACGACCAGATCGAAAAGGTCATCCCCACCCACCAGGGCGTCGGCTACTTCGGT